>NZ_JBHXLU010000046.1:0-88209 GCF_042720695.1 Streptomyces sp. NPDC058457
GCCGGCGCGCGCTGACCGACCACTCCCGGCCGCAGGACGCACCGGACGGCACCGACTGGACCCGGCACGCCACGGGCTTCCTCACCCGCTCGGCCACAGCCCCGCGCCCGCTCGGCGACTGGCCGCCGTCCGGGGCGACCGGGCTCGCCCCGGACGGCCTCTACGACCGGCTCGCCGCGTCCGGCGTCCGCTACGGGCCCCGCTTCCAGGGCCTGCGGGCCGCCTGGCGACGCGGCGCCGAACTCTTCGCCGAGGTCGGCCTCGACCCCGAAGAGCGAGCGGCGGCGGGCGAGTTCGGGGTGCACCCGGCGCTGCTCGACGCCGCCTTCCACGCCACCGGGCTCGACCCGGCGGCCGGCCCGGAGCCGGGGCAGGCCCTGCTGCCGTTCGCCTGGAGCGGGATCCGGCTGCATGCCTCGGGCGCCACGACCCTGCGGGTCCGGCTCACCCCCACCGCCGACGGCGGGCTCTCCCTGGACGCCTTCGACCCCGGCGGCGCCCCGGTCGTGTCGGTCGGCTCATTGGTGTACCGGCCGGTGTCGGCAGGACAACTCGCCGCGGGGGCCGGTACCGCCGCCCCGCTGTACCGGCTCGGGTGGCGCCCGCTCGCGCTGCCGGAGAGGGCCGGCGAGCGGGGCACGGAGCCCCGGGGCACGGAGCCGCAGCCCGACCACGACCGCGCGCGGGGCGCCGAGCCGCTGCCGTCGCTGGCGGACCTCGGCGGTCCCGACACCCTCGCGGCAGCGGTCCGCGCCGGACGGGAGGTGCCGGACACCGTCTGGTACGCGGTACCGGCCGGCGCACCCGGCACCGAACCGGACGCCTCCCTGCCCACCCGCGCCCGGGCCACCCTTGACCGGGTCCGCGCCCTCGTCCAGGACTGGCTCGCCCGCCCCGAACTGGACGGCACCCGGCTGGCCGTGCTGACCACCGGCGCGGTGTCCGTCGACGGCGAGGCACCGGACCTGACCACCGCCGGGATCTGGGGCCTGCTGCGCTCGGCACAGTCCGAACACCCCGGCCGCCTGCTCCTGGTGGACACGGACGATCCCGACCGGGATGCCGGCCCGCTCGCCGCCGCCGTCTCCGCGGCCGACACCGCCGGGGAGCCGCAACTCGCCCTCCGGGACGGCCGCGCCCTGGTCCCGCGCCTGCTGCCCGCCACCGCGTCCGCCACCCGGACCTGGCGGTTCGCCTCCTCCGACGGGACCGTCCTGGTGACCGGCGGCCTCGGCCTGCTCGGCCGGCTGGTGGCCCGGCACCTCGTCACCGACCTGGGCGTACGGCACCTGCTGCTGACCGGCCGCCGGGGCCTGGGTACGCCCGGTGCACGGGAGTTCGCCGCCGAACTCACCAGCCTGGGTGCCACCGTCACCGTGGCCGCCGCCGACGCGGCCGACCGGGACGCCCTGCGGACCATTCTCGATGCCATCCCCGCGGACCGTCCGCTGACCGGTGTCGTGCACGCGGCCGGCACCCTGGACGACGGCGTCCTGGCCGCCCTGACCGCCGGCCGGCTGGACACCGTACTGCGCCCCAAGGCCGACGCGGCCTGGAACCTGCACGAACTCACCCGCGACGCGGACCTCACCGAGTTCGTCGTGTTCTCCTCGGCCGCGGGCGTCCTCGGCGTCCCCGGCCAGGCCAACTACGCCGCCGCCAACACCTTCCTCGACGCCCTGGCGGCACACCGCCGCGCCCTCGGCCTGCCCGCCACCTCCCTGGCCTGGGGACTGTGGGCGGAGAGCAGCGACCTGACCGGCCATCTGGCCGGAACGGACCATCGCCGCAACGCCCGCCACGGAGCTCGCCCGATCACCACCCCCGAGGGTCTGGCCCTCTTCGACGCCGCCGGCGCCACGGACCACCCGCTGCTGGTCCCCGTCACCCTGCGCCAGGGCGCCGACCCGACCCAACTCCCACCTGTCCTACGTGACTTGGTGCGCACCCGGCGGCCCGCCGCGCGCACCGCGCCGGAGGAGTCCGACACCAACCTCGCCGTACGGCTGCTCGCCCTCGACCCGGCGGCCCGCGAGGAGTTCCTGGTCGAGCTGGTCCGCGCGGAGGCGGCCACGGTCCTCGGCCGCGACGACCGCAGCGGCATCGCCGCCGACCGGGCGTTCAAGGACCTCGGCCTCGACTCGCTGACGGCCGTGGAACTGCGCAACCGGCTGGGCACGGCGAGCGGCCTGCGCCTGTCACCCGCCGTGGTCTTCGACCATCCCACCCCACGGTCCCTGGCCCGCTTCCTGCTCACCGAGATCGCCGAACTCGCCGGAGAGCGGCGGGAGACCGTCGCGGCGGCCGCCGCACCGGCCGCCGCGGCCGATCCGGTCCGGGCGGCCGACGACCCGGTCGTGATCGTCGGCATGAGCTGCCGGCTGCCCGGCGGGGTGGCCTCCCCCGACGACCTGTGGAACCTGGTCTCCGCCGGCGGTGACGCCATCACCCCCTGGCCCACCGACCGCGGCTGGGACAACGAGGCACTCTTCGACGCCGACCCCGACCGACCCGGCCGCACCTACACCCAGCACGGCGGCTTCCTGCACGACGCGGCCGACTTCGACGCGGGCTTCTTCGGCATCTCGCCGCGCGAGGCGCTCGCCACCGACCCCCAGCAACGTCTGCTGCTCGAAACCTCCTGGGAGGCCTTCGAACGGGCCGGGATCGCCCCCGGCACGCTGCGCGGCAGCGGCACCGGCGTCTTCGTCGGCGTCATGTACAACGACTACGCCTCCCGCCTGCACGAACTCCCGCCGGAGCTGGAGGGCTACCTCCACAACGGCAGCGCCGCCAGCGTGGCGTCGGGCCGTCTGTCGTACACGTACGGGTTCGAGGGCCCGGCGGTGACCGTGGACACGGCCTGCTCGTCGTCGCTGGTCGCACTCCACCTGGCCGTACGGGCCCTGCAGTCCGGCGAGTGCGACCTCGCGCTCGCCGGCGGCGTCGCGGTGATGGCCTCGCCGTCGGGCATGGTCGCCACCTCGCGGCACCGCGCCTTCGCCCCCGACGGCCGGGTCAAGGCCTACGCCGCCGCAGCAGACGGCACCAGCTGGGCGGAGGGCGTCGGGCTGCTGGTCGTCGAGCGCCTCTCGGACGCGCGGCGGCTGGGGCATCCGGTGCTGGCGGTGGTGCGCGGTACGGCGGTGAACCAGGACGGTGCCTCCAACGGGCTGACCGCTCCGAACGGCCCTGCCCAGCAGCGCGTCATCCGGCAGGCGCTGGCCGCCGCGGGCCTGTCCCCGCACGACGTCGACGTGGTGGAGGGACACGGCACGGGCACCACCCTCGGCGACCCCATCGAGGCCGAAGCACTCGTCGCCGCCTACGGCCGAGGGCGCCCCGCCGACCGGCCGCTGTGGCTCGGCTCCCTCAAGTCCAACATCGGGCACACCCAGGCAGCCGCCGGGGTCGCCGGGGTCATCAAGACGGTCCAGGCCATGCGGCACGGCGTACTGCCCAAGACCCTGAACGTCGACGAACCGTCACCGGACGTCGACTGGGCCGCGGGCGGGGTACGGCTCCTGACCGAGCAACAGGCCTGGGAGGCAACCGGACGACCGCGCCGGGCCGGTGTCTCGTCGTTCGGGGTGAGCGGCACCAACGCGCACGTCATCCTCGAACAGCCCGTCGAAGAGACCCGGTTGGCGGAGCAGGCCGCAGCCGGCCGGACCCCGCCGCTGCCCTGGGTGCTCTCCGGACGGACTCCGGCCGCCCTCGCGGCCCAGGCCGGACGGTTGCTCGCCCTGGCGGAGGCGGCGGAACCGGCGGACCACCCCGGCATCGCGCACGCCCTCCGCACCGAGCGGTCGCACTTCGAGCACCGCGCGGTCGTGGTCGCCGTCGGCCGCGACGCCGCCGTCCAGGGCCTCGGCGCCCTGGTCCGCGGCGAACCGGCCGGGAACGTCGTGACGGGCGCCGCCGCCGACGGCGTCCGGACGGTCTTCGTCTTCCCCGGGCACGGATCCCAGTGGGCCGGCATGGCACAGGGCCTGCTGGACTCCTCTCCCGTCTTCGCCGAACGGATCCACCACTGCGCGCGGGCCCTGTCCCCCCTCGTCGACTGGGAGCTGGCCGACGTCCTGCGCGAGTTGCCGGGCGCGCCCACCCTGGACCGCGTCGACGTGGCCCAGCCCACCCTGTGGGCCGTACTCGTGGCCCTCGCCGCGCAGTGGGAGTCGTACGGGGTACGGCCGGACGCGGTGGTCGGGCACAGCCAGGGCGAGGTCGCCGCCGCCTGCGTGGCCGGGATCCTCACCCTCGACGACGCGGCGCGGATCGTCGTGGAGCGCAGCCGGATCCTGGCCGGTCTCGTCGGCAAGGGCGGCATGGTCTCGCTGGCCCTGCCCCTCGACGAGGCCGAACGGCGCCTCGCGGCCTGGCCCGGCCGGCTCGCGGTGGCGACGGTCAACGGGCCGTCCGCCACCGTGGTCGCGGGCGACGAGGCGGCCCTGGAGGAACTCCTCGCCGTCTGCGAGGAGCACGGTGAACGCGCCCGGCGGATCAGGGCGGCCACCGTCGCAGGACACTCCCCGGTGATCGACGAGGCGAAGACGGAACTCCTCGACAGGCTCGCCTTCGTCACCCCGCGCGCGGGCCGCGTACCCCTCTACTCCACGGTCACCGCCGAACTCGCCGACCCCCTGCAGCTGGACGGGAGTTACTGGTACCGCAACATCCGGCAGACCGTGCGGTTCGCCCCCGTCGTCCGCGATCTGGTGGCGGCGGGCCACACCGTCTTCGTCGAGGTCAGCCCGCACCCCGTACTGGCCGCGAGCATCCAGGACACCTTCGACGCCGAAGCCGCCCCGGACGCGGTGGTGACCGAGACCCTGCGCCGGGACCAAGGCGGCCTCGACCGCTTCCTCGCCTCGGCCGCCGTCGTGCACGCCCGTGGCGTACCGGTGGACTGGTCGCCGGCGTTCGCCGGGCTCGCGCCGCGCCGGGTGGAACTGCCCACCTACGCCTTCCAGCGACGGCGTTTCTGGCTCGACGCGGGACCGGCCCCCACCGCACGGCTCACCGGTACGAGCGCACTCGCCGAGGACAAGACGGATCCCGAGACCGAGATCGGGACCGGGGCCGGGGCCGACCTGACGGTCCGGCTCACCGCCCTCGCCCCCGCCGGGCGGATCGGGGCACTGCTCGACCTGGTGCGCCGGCAGACCGCCGACGTGCTCGGGCACGACGGCCTCGAAGAGGTGGGCGCGGACCGGGCGTTCAAGGAGCTCGGCCTGGAGTCCCTGACCGCCGTGGACCTGCGCAACCGGCTGGCCACGGCCCTCGGCCGCCGACTGCCGGCGACCCTGGTCTTCGACCACCCGACGCCCGCGGCGCTCGCCGCCCACCTGGCCACCCTGCTCCCCGCCGCCGGCGCGGCGGACCAGGGGCCGGCGCGGGACGCGCTCGCCCTGCTGGAGCGGCTCGTGCCCGGCGCCCCGCCCACCGACCCCGACGGGCTCGAACTCGTCGCCCGGATCCGTGCGCTGGCCGCGCGCTGGGGCGCCGACGCCCGGCCGCGGCAGGAGGACGGCGACCTCGACCTGGACTCGGCCACCGACGACGAACTCTTCGAGCTGATGGACAGCGAGGCGTGATGCACGACGAGCAGGCGATGCGAAAGGTGGCCGTCCGTGGCCGATGAGGAGAAGCTGCGCCGCTATCTCAAGCGCGCGCTCGGCGAGAGCCGCGAGGCACAACGCCGGCTGCACGAGGTCGAGTCGGCCCTGCGCGAGCCGGTCGCCGTGGTCGGCATGAGCTGCCGGCTGCCGGGCGGGGTCGCCTCGCCCGACGCCCTGTGGGACCTGGTGTCCGCCGGCGGCGACGCCGTCGCGCCCTGGCCCGACGACCGCGGCTGGGACCTCGAAGCCCTCTACGACCCCGACCCCGACCGGCCGGGCACCAGTTACGCCCGGCACGGCGGCTTCCTGTACGACGCGGCCGACTTCGACGCGGAGTTCTTCGGCGTCTCGCCGCGCGAGGCGCTGGCCATGGACCCGCAGCAACGCCTGTTGCTCGAAACCTCCTGGGAGGCCTTCGAGCGTGCCGGGATCGCTCCCGGCACGCTGCGCGGCAGCGGCACGGGCGTGTTCGTGGGCCTGGCGGGACAGGACTACCACACCCGTCTCGACCAGGTGCCGGCCGAGCTGGAGGGGTATCTGGGCATCGGCAACCTCGCCAGTGTGGCGTCGGGCCGGTTGTCGTACACGTACGGGTTCGAGGGTCCGGCGGTGACCGTGGACACGGCCTGCTCGTCGTCGCTGGTGGCCCTGCATCTGGCCGTTCGCGCGCTGCGGTCCCGGGAGTGCGACCTCGCGCTCGCGGGCGGCGCGACGGTGATGTCCACCCCGGCGGGTTTCGTGGCGTTCTCCCGGCAGCGCGGACTGTCGCCGGACGGCCGCTGCCGCGCCTTCGCCGCCTCGGCCGACGGCACCGGCTGGGCGGAGGGCGTGGGGCTGCTGCTGGTGGAGCGGTTGTCGGACGCGCGGCGGCTGGGGCATCCGGTGCTGGCGGTGGTGCGCGGTACGGCGGTGAACCAGGACGGTGCCTCCAACGGGTTGACCGCCCCGAACGGCCCTGCTCAGCAACGGGTGATCCGGCGGGCGCTCGCGGACGCCGGCCTGTCCCCGCACGACGTCGACCTGGTCGAGGGACACGGCACCGGCACCACCCTCGGCGACCCTATCGAGGTCCAGGCCCTCCAGGAGGCGTACGGCAGCGACCGGCCCGCGGACCGGCCGCTGTGGCTCGGCTCCCTCAAGTCCAACATCGGGCACACGGCGGCGGCAGCCGGGGTGGCGGGGGTGATCAAGGCGGTGCAGTCGATCCGCCACGGCGTCCTGCCCAGGTCCCTGCACGCCGAAGAGCCCACCCCGCACGTCGACTGGGCGGGCGGCGGCGTACGACTGCTCGACGAGGCCCGCCCATGGCCGGACGCCGACCGTCCCCGCCGGGCCGGCGTCTCCGCGTTCGGGGTGAGCGGCACCAACGCCCACGTGATCGTCGAACAGGCACCGGCAGCCGACGACACCGAGAGCCACACGGCCTCGCCGGGTGCGCTGCCCTGGCTCGTCTCCGCCCGCTCGGCGGCGGCACTGCGGAAGCAGGCGGCCCGGCTGGCCGAGCTGTTGCGGGAGCGTCCGGAGCTCGACCCGGTCGACGTGACCTGGTCACTGGCCACCACACGGGCCACGCACGACCATCGCGCGGTCGTCGTCGCCGGTGACCGCGACGAGGCTCTCGCCGAACTCCAGACCCTGGCCGAGGGCACCCTTTCGCCCGGCGTGCCGCGGACCGCAGCCGGGGGACCGCCGAGGGCGGCGGGACGGACGGCTTTCCTGTTCACCGGGCAGGGCAGCCAGCGGACCGGCATGGGCCGGGAGCTGTACGAGCGGTTCCCCGCCTACGCCCGGGCGTTCGACGAGGTGACCGCCGAACTCGAGCGGCACCGCGCCGACCGGCCCGCCCCCGCCGTGCGGGAGGCCGTCCTGTCGGAGGCACACGGCGAGCTGCTCGGCCGTACGGAGTACGCACAGCCCGCCCTCTTCGCCGTGGAGGTCGCACTGCTGCGGCTGCTGGCGTCCTGGGGCGTACGGCCCGACGTCGTCGCCGGACACTCGGTCGGGAGCCTGGCCGCCGCGCATGCCGCCGGTGTGCTCACGCTGTCCGACGCCGCCCACCTGGTCGTGGCCCGCGGCCGGCTGATGCAGGCGCTGCCGGCCGGCGGCGCGATGGCCGCGGTGGAGGCGACGGAGGAGGAGGCCGCCGCGGCACTGGGCGGCGAGGCGGCCGCGACCGTCGCGCTCGCCGCGGTCAACGGCCCCCGCTCCGTGGTCGTCTCCGGCGACGAGGAGCCGGTCCTCGCCCTCGCGGCCCGCTTCCGCGCGCAGGGGCGCAGAACGGCCCGGCTGAGGGTCGGCCACGCCTTCCACTCGCACCGCATGGACGGCATGCTGGAGGAGTTCCGCCGCACGGCCAAGGCGGTCCACCACCGCGACCCGGCCCTGCCGATCGTCTCCGACCTGACCGGCGCCCCGGTGCGGGACGGGGAGACCTGGTCCGCCGACCAGTGGACGGACCACGCCCGCAGCCCGGTCCGGTTCCTCGACGTCGTACGGGAGTTGCGGGCCCAGGGCGTGACCCGCTTCCTGGAGGTGGGGCCCGACGGGATCCTCACCGCGATGGTCGGTGACGTCCTCGCCGAGGAGGGTCCCGGCACGGCTCCGCCGACCGTCCTCGCGCCCGTGCTGCGCGCGGGCCGCCCCGAGGCGGCGACGCTGCTGACCGCGCTGGGACAGCTGCACGCCGACGGTGTGCGGGTGGACTGGCGGGCCGCCTTCGAGGGCCTCGACCCGCGCCAGGTCGAACTGCCCACCTACGCCTTCCAGCGGCAGCGCCACTGGCTCGACACCACCGTGACCCGCAGCACGACCGACGCCCCGGTGCTGCCCGGTCCGCCGCCCGCAGAACCCGGCCCCGGCTGGGCCGAGCGGCACGCGCGGCTGTCCGGGCCCGCGCTCGGCGCCCGACTGCTCGACCTCGTACGGACCCACGCGGCGGGTGCCCTCGGGCATACGACGGCCGAGGCGGTCGCGGCGGAGCGGCCGTTCGTCGAAGCCGGACTCGACTCGCTCTCCGCCGTCGAACTGCGCGCCCGGCTGGCCGGTACGACCGGGCTGCCGCTCGGCGGTGCCCTCACCATCCGTTTCCCGACCCCGGCCGCCCTGGCCGGGCACCTCGGCGAACTGCTGCGCGCACGGCCGGAACCCGACGCGACAGAGGCGGGGCACGAGGGCTCGCTCACCACCCTGTACCTGCGGCTGTGCACCGCCCAGCAGATCACCGCGGCCACCGAGGTGATCGTGGCCGCCTCCCGGCTGCGCGACACCTTCGGCACGGCGGACAGCGCCCGCAACGCCGTCGAGCCGGTCGTCCTGGCCGACGGTGCCGCCCCGGTCGCACTGGTCTGCTTCCCGGCGCTCACCGCGCTGTCCGGGCCGCACGAGTACGCCCGGTTCGGGCAGGCTCTGCACGGACTACGGGACGTGTTCGCGGTGCCCGCGCCCGGGTACGGGGAGGACAGCGCTCTGCCGGACACCGCGGACACCTTCGTCGCGATGCAGGCCGACGCGGTCCAACGGCTCGTGGGGGAGCGGCCGTTCGCGGTGCTGGGCCGTTCGCTGGGCGGCTGTGTCGCGCACGCCGTGACCGTCGAACTGGAGCGGCGCGGCACACCTCCGGTGGGGCTGGCCATGGTCGACACCTATCCGATGGACACCGCCGCCCTCCCGGGCATGGAGTGGTGGATGCCCGCCATGATCAACGGCATGGTCGACCGCTTCGACGCGTTCGAACTGGGACTGAGCGACAACGGCCTCACCACGATGGGGAGTTACCTGCGCACCTTCGGCCCCTGGCAGCCCCGCCCGGTCGCCGCCCCGACCCTGCTGCTGCGGGCCGAGGAGCCGCTGTCCGGGACGCCGGCCGACCCCTCGCTCGACACTCGTGCCTTCTGGCGGCTGCCGCACACCACGGCGGACGTGCCCGGCGACCACTTCTCCGTCCTGGAGGAGCACTCGGCGACCACCGCCGCCGCCGTCGAGAAGTGGCTCGGCACCCTCGGCCGCCCCACCTCCTGAACCGCCTCGCCTCCTGAACCGCCCCGCTCTCTGCACCGCACCATCCGCACCTGAGAGAAGAGAAGGATCACGATGACCCCACCTGAGCCGCTGCACCTGGCCGTCGCCCTGGACACCGTCGGCTGGCACCCCGCGGCGGGCGCCGGGCCCGAGGCCCCGGACGGTGACCTCTACGGTCTGGCGCACTGGGCCGGCCTGGTCAGGGAGGCTGAACGCGGACTGCTGGACTTCGTGACCCTGGAGGACCCGCCGAAGCGCCCCACCGGGCATGTCGCGCACCGGCTGGACGCGCTGCTGGTCGCCGCGGCCCTCGCCGGGAGCACCGAACACATCGGTCTGGTGCCGACCGGCGTCGTCGACCACGCCCAGCCCGCCCACATCGCGCGGGCCATCGCCACCCTGGACCGGCTCAGCGCCGGCCGGGCCGGGTGGCGGACGCAGGTGACGCCCGCGCGCCCCATCGTCATCGCCGACATCTTCACCCCAGAGGTGCAGGGGCCGATGGCCGAACTCTTCGAACGCGCCGCCGACCTGGTGCGCGTCGTACGCGCCCTGTGGGACGGCGTCGACGACGAGAAGGCACTGCGCGACCTCGCGCCCGACCGGTTCGCGCCGGCCGATCCCGACCCGGCCGGCAGCTTCACCGACATCGAGCCGCTCGGCGGAACGGCCGGCGACTGGCTCACCGTCGACTCACCCGCACTGGCCCCCCGCGCCCCGCAGGGCCACCCGCTGGTCTTCACCCTCGCGCACATCAGCCTGCCGTACCGGTACGGGGCCCGCGCCGCCGACGTGGTCTCGGTGACCCCGCACAGCACCGAGGAGGCGCGGGCGACCGTCGAGGAGATCAGGGCCGCGCAGGCCGCCGCCGGACGCGCGGTCGAGGAGGTGCACGTCTTCGCGGACGTGGTGGTCTTCCTCGACGGCGCCCCGGGCCGGGCCGCCGAGCGCAAGGCACGCCTGGACGCGGCACACGGCGACGCGTACGCCTCCGACGCCCACATCGCCGTCGGCACCCCCGCCGAACTCGCCGACCTGCTCCTGGAGTGGCAGGGAGCAGGCCTGTCCGGGTTCCGGCTGCGGCCGGGCGCGCTGCCCCACGACCTGACCGCGATCACCCGCGAGCTGGTACCCGAACTCCAGTCCCGGGGCGTGTTCAGGACCGCCTACGAGGCAGGCACCCTGCGTGAGCTGCTCGGGCTGCCGCTGGTGGCTCCGCCGGAGGTGCCGTGACCTGCCGTCGGGCGGCCGCGGGTTCGTCGTGGCCGCTCGCGCAGTTCCTCCCCCAGCCTTCGGCTGGGGGTACCCCCAGCGCCCCGAAGGGGCGCTGTCAAACCGCGCCTGCCGCCTCCTGCCGGTCGGGGCCGAGCAGGCCGAGCGGCAGGTCCGCCCGGCCCTTGACGCGCAGCTTGCGATAGGTGTGCGTCAGATGCTGTTCCACGGTGCTGACGGTGATGAACAGCCGTTCGGCGATCTCCCGGTTGGAGAGTCCGGCCACCGCGAGCGACGCCACCTGCGCCTCCGAACTGCTCAGCACACCGACCCGGCCCGCACCGCGCTCGGGTTCGGAGGGCGGCGACTCCCGGGCCGTCAGCCGTCGGGTCAGCGGGGCGAAACCGTGTTCCTCGGCGATGTCCAGGGCCTGCCGGGAGACCATCCGGGCCCGGCCGCTCTGGCCGGCCCGGGTGTGCACCTCGCTCAGATCGGCCAGCACACCGGCGAGTTCCAGCCGGTCGCCGGCGACCTCCAGCAGGTCCACGGCCTCCCGCAGTACGGTCGCGCGGTGCCGTGCGTCGGCCACGGCGGCCGCCGTGTGCAGCGCCATGCCACGGGCCCGGGGCTGGGTGGCCGGCACCATGGCGAGTTGCTCCACCGCCAGTCGCCGGGCCTCGTCGGTGCGGCCGAGGCGCAGCAGGGCCGTCACCGCGTCGCCGCGCCACGGCACGAACGCGGGGAGATCGATGTCCCATTCCCGCATCAGCCGCCCGCACCGGGCCAGGTCGTCGAGCGCGCCGTGCAGCAGGTTGACCGACAGCCGCCAGCGGCCGCGCGCATGCAGGTACTGGACCCCGAACCGGGTCTGGAACAGCTGCTCGGGCAGGGCCGACACCGCGGGGCTCCCGGTGTCCGTGAGCGCGCCGGTCGCGGTGGCGGCCAGCTGGAGACTGGCCAGCGGGGAGCCGACCAGGACGCCCCAGCCGCGCAGCGACAGCAGCCCCAGGGCCTGCCGGGACCGCTGTTCGGCGAGCCGGGCGTCGCCCTGGCGGATCGCGATCTCCGCCCGCAGCGCGGCGAACAGCGCCTGCCATGTGGGCACATCGCGCCGGGTGGCCTCGCGCAGCAGCAGATCGCACCAGGTCACCGCGAGATCGCAGCGGTCGGCGTAGACCAGCACGGACAGGGCCTGGTGGATCGTGTCGAAGCTGGTGTCGTCCAGCAGTGTGGTCTGCAGCGTCAGTTCGGCGCCGCGCACGGTCTCCGCGTCGGGTCCCGAACGCAGCAGCCGGTTCAGGGCGTCGGCCATCCGCCGGGGCGCCTCGGTGCTCCACGGGGCCGGCCGGCGCGGGCGGACCCGGGCGGTGGGCCGGGGCAGCAGCGGTGGTCGGGAGGCGTGCAGCCACTGCCGGGCCGCGTGGTAGTCCGCGGTGAAACGCGAGTCCAGTCCCTCCGCGGACTGCTCCAGGCTGCGCAGCGCGAGGGTGATCTCGTCGCCGCCGCCGTGCCACAGCAGCCGTCCCAGCAGTGCCACGACCTGGCAGCCTGTCAGCCGTCCCTCCCGCAGCGCGGCGACCAGCGGACGCAGCCGCCGGCAGGCGGTGTCGGGGTCGGTCCGGAAGTCGACGAGGCTGCGCAGCATGGTCACCGTCACCCTTTGGTCGTCGTCCGCGCAGGCCTCCTCTGCCACGTCCAGGCAGGACTCGGCGAAGGAGGTGTCGTCGCGGCGCAGCGCGTCCTGTGCCGCCTCCAGTGCCACCGCGAACGCCCACGGTTCCCGCCCGTGCCGGGCCGCCGCCAGGTGGACGGCGATCGCCGAGGCGGGCTCCCCGGCCGTGTGCAGCAGCCGGGCCGTGGTGCGGTGCAGTTCCGCCCGTTCGGCGGCGGGCATGCCAGCCAGGACGGCCGCGCGGGCGGCCGGATGCCGGAAGCGCCCGCCGTCCAGGACGCCGAAGACGTCCATCGCGGCCAGTGTCTCGTCCACGGACGCCCGCGGCCGGCCGAGGAGCTGGGCCAGCCGTTGGTGCGACCCCGAGGCCTCCAGCACCGCGAGCGCCCGGGCGGTGTCCCGGAACCGCTCTCCGGCGCGGCGGACGCAGGCGTCCACCGCCCGGCCGTACTCCTCGCCCGCGACCGGCTCCGAGGGATCGGGCCCGGTCCCGGACGGGCGGCGGGCGGCGTACTCGTGATGGTCCTCCGCGAGAGCCCGAAGCAGCAGTGGGTTGCCGCCGCTCAGCCGGTGCCAGGCCGTGGCCGCGCCACCGCCCGCGGGGACCGGGCCGATCAGCTGTGTCAGCAGTTCCCGGGTGCCCGCGGGGGACAGCGGCGGCACCCGGAGCCGGGTGAAGTGCCGTTGCCGGACCAGGGAGGTACGCCAGGACAGCTCCGTGGTCGTCGACCCGGACACGGTGTCCCGTTCGGCCACCACGAGCAGCAGCCGGTCGGTGCGCAGCAGGCGCCCGACATAGGTCAGGGTGTCCAGGGACGCCGAGTCGGCGAAGTGCAGATCGTCGACGATCACCACCACCGGCCTGCGCAGCGACAGTCCGCGCAGCAACTGCCACTGGACCTGGCAGACCTGGGCGGGGGCGGGGCCGTGGGTCTGGAGGTCCGCGTCGCACGGCGCGATCGCGGTCGCCTCGGCGCGCACGCGCAGCGCCCGCTCCTGGTCGGCGGGCGAGAAGTGCTGGTGGCGGAAGAGCTGGCCGACCACGCCCAGCGCGATCTGCTGTTCCGAGCACCGGGCCGTCGCGTGCAGCACCACGGCACCGGCCGCGTCCGCGTGTTCGCCGAGGACGTGCAGGAGCTCCGTCTTGCCGCTGGCGACCGGCCCGTTGATCGCGGCCACGCCGCCTCTGCCCGCCAGACAGTCGGCCAGCATCTCTCGCAGTCGCGTCACCTGGCTCTCACGTTCCAGTAGGACCACAGCAGGCTCCACATCTCCCACGTCGCGGTGGCGTTGTCTGTGCCGGGGACGTCAACGCCGTCGGTGACATCCATGGAGGTCCGGGTGGCGGCCCGGATGTCAGGCCGGTCCGGGTCCGGCCGGGGCGTGCGGGAACAGCCGGGCCAGGATCGACTCGGCGATCCGTTCCTGGTGTTCGAGGAGGAAGAAGTGCCCGCCGCCGAAGGTCAGCACCTCGGTGCGGCCCGTGGTGTGGCGATCCCAGGCGCGCGCCTCCTCGGCCGTCACCTTGGGGTCGTCGCGACCGGTCAGCACGGTGACCGGGGCCGTGATCGGGGGCCCCGGGCGGTGCCGGTGGCTCTCGACGGCCCGGTAGTCGCCGCGCACCGCGGGCAGGACCAGCGCGACCAGTTCGGGATCGTCGAACAGCTCGGCCGGGGTGCCGCCCTGGCGGACGATCTCCGCCACCAGCTCCCGGTCGTCGGCGAGGTGCAGCCGCTCGGCGGGCCGGACGGTGGACGGTGCCCGTCTGCCGGAGGCGAAGAGGGCGAGCGGCCCGGAGCCCGTCGTACGCTCCAGCCGCCGGGCCGTCTCGTACGCGATCACCGCCCCCATGCTGTGACCGAAGAAGGCGGCCGGGGAGCCCCAGGAGGGCGCCAGCACACCGGCGAGCGCCGCGGCCACGCTCTCGATGTCCGTGATCTGCGGCTCCGCCCGGCGTTCCTGGCGTCCCGGGTACTGCACGGCCAGCACCTCCACCCGCGGGTGGAGCAGTGCGGAGAGCCCGAAGTAGAACCCGGCCGACCCGCCGGCGTGCGGGAAGCACACCAGACGGGCACCCGCCTTCGGGGCGGGATGGAAACGCCGGATCCACAGATCGGTGTCGAGGTGGGCGGTCATGCGTGTGATCCCTGTCCTTCCTGGTCGCGGTCGGGCCGCGGCAGCGCGGCCACCAGTTCCCGCGTGTACGGATGGGCGGGCCGGTCGAAGATCCGACCCACCGGCCCGGCCTCGACGAGCAGTCCGTCCTTCATCACGATCACCCGGTCACTGACATGGTGGACGACGCCGAGATCGTGCGAGATGAACAGCAGGGCGACTCCCAGTTCGCGCTGGAGCTCGGCCAGCAGGTCGAGCACCTGGGCCTGGACCGACACGTCCAGCGCGGACACCGGTTCGTCGCAGACGATCAGCCGGGGCCGGGTGGCCAGGGCCCGGGCGATCGCGACGCGCTGCCGCTGCCCGCCGGACAGTTCCGCGGGCCGCCGGTCCAGCAGCCGGGCGGACAGGCCGACCTGGCCGAGGAGTTCGGTGACCCGCGCGGCGCGGGCCCGGCCGCGCGGGATCCCGGCCCTGGCCGCCGCCTCCCCGACGACGCGCCGCACACTGTGCCGGGGGTCGAAGGAACCGAGCGGGTCCTGGTGGACGACCTGGAGGCGGGGCCGCCTGGCCCGGCGCTCCCGCTCGGGCAGCCCGCTCCAGGCCTCGCCCTCGAACCGTACGGTCCCCTCGTCCGGCTCCACCAGACCCAGCACGATCCTGGCGGTGGTCGTCTTGCCCGACCCGGACTCGCCGACCAGGCCGAGCGTCTCGCCGGGCGCGATCCCGAACGACACCTCGCGCACCGCCGCATGGGAGCCGCCGCCCGGCGCCCGGAACCGCTTGGAGACCTCCCGAACCTCCAACAACGGCTGCTCCTGGGCGACTTGGCGGTCCCGGTCGACGGGGGCGGTCGCCGTGCAGCGCACGGCCGGCGCCGGTGGCGGCGTGTCGGGGTGCCAGCACAGAGTGAGACGCCCGTCCGCACCGGCCGCGGTGTCCGGCAGTTCGGTACGGCAGCGGGTGTCCGCCGCCGCGCACCGGGCCGCGTACGGGCAGCCGCCGGGCCCTGCCGCCTCCTGCCGCCCGGGGGCCGGTACGGACAGCGGGCTCCCCTTGGACGCGAACGTGGGCGCCGCCGTCAGCAGGGCCCTGGTGTACGGATGCCGGGGATCCTTGAGCACGTCCCGGGCCGGCCCCTGTTCGACGACCAGACCGCCGTACATCACCGCGATCCGGTCGGCGAGCCGGCTCACCACGGTCAGGTCGTGGCTGATCAGCAGCAGGGCCGTCCCGTCGGCGACCAGACGCCCCAGCAGGTCGAGGATCTGTGCCTGCACGGTCACGTCCAGGGCGGTCGTCGGCTCGTCGGCCACCAGCAGCTCCGGTGCGCCGGACAGCGCGGAGGCGATCAGCGCGCGCTGCCGCAGACCGCCCGAGAGCTGGTGCGGATACTCGGCGGCCCGGCGCTCCGGATCCGGGATACCCGCGTCGGACAGCAGGGCAAGGGCTCGCTCGCGCGCCTCGGCACCCCGGGCGAGGCCGTGCGCGCCCAGCGTCTCCCGGACCTCGGCACCCACGGTGCGCAGCGGGTCCAGGGAGACCAGGGCGTCCTGGAGGACCAGCCCGATGCGGCGCCCGCGCAGGGCACGCCACTCGCGTTCGGAGAGGGCGGTCAGGTCGACGCCGTCGAAGTCGAGCCGCCGGGCCGCCACCGTGGCGTGCGTCCCGGCCAGCCCCAGCAGGGTGCGGGCCGTGACGCTCTTGCCCGACCCGGACTCGCCGACCACGGCCAGGCATTCACCCCGGTCGAGGGTGAACGACACGTCCCGTACGGCCCGGACCGGCCCGCCGCGCCGGAAGGCGCCGAAGGTGACGTCGAGGTTCTGCACGCTCAGCAGCGGCGCCGGGGTGCGGGTCATCGGCTGGTCCTCCGGGTGAAGCGCTGCTGGGCGTGGCGGCCGACCACGTTCACGGCGATGACGGTGACGGTGACGGCGGCTCCCGGGAACACCCCGATCCACCACGCCGTCTGCAGGAAGTCCCGGCCGGAGGCGAGCAGCGCCCCCCACTCGGGCGAGGGTGCGGCGGGGCCGAGGCCCAGGAAACTCAGCCCCGATGCCGAGATCAGCGCCGTGCCGAAGCCGACGGTGGCCAGGGTCAGCAGTGGGGCGAGGGCGTTCGGCAGGACGTGCCGCAGGACGACCTGCCGGCGTGGCAGACCCAGTGCCACCGCCGACTCGATGTATCCGGAACGCCGCACCACCATGGCCTCCGCACGTACCAGCCGGGCGTAGCCGGGCACGAAGGCGATGCCGATGGCGGCCATCACGTTCACCGTGCCCGAGCCCAGGACGGTCACCACCAGGAGCGCCAGCAGCAGCGCGGGCAGCGCCAGCAGGATGTCCGCGAGCCGCATCAGGACCCGGTCGGCGAGCCGCCCGCCGAGCGCGGCGGCCAGCCCGTAGGCGGCCCCCAGGACGACCGAGACGACGGTGGCGCCGAAGCCCAGCAGCAGCGAGGGCCGGGCGCCGTAGAGGATCCGGGTGAACAGGTCGCGGCCCAACTGGTCGGTGCCCAGCCAGTGGTGGGCACCGGGCCCGCGCAGCGCCGCCGGCGGGTCGGTCGCGGTGGGCGAGGCGCCGGTGAACAGCCCCGGTACCACCGCGACCAGAACCACGAGCAGCAGTACCGCGCCCGCGAGCGCGACCGCCGGCGGCATGGACGACAGCGGCCGGGCCCACCGTCGCCGCGCCCGTGGCGCGGGCGCGGCGACGGCAGTGCCGGGTCCGGCCTCGGGGAGCAGGGAACTGGCCATCTGTCAGGCACTCCTGAGCCGTGGGTCGATGACGGGGTAGAGCAGATCCACCACGGTGGAGATCACGACGAAGACGAACGCCGACAGCAGGACGACACCGATCACCACCGGCATGTCCTTGGCGGTCACCGCCTGGAGCACCAGCGAGCCGAGCCCCGGCCGCCCGAACACCGCCTCCACCAGGACCGCCCCGCCGAGCAGCGAGCCGGTGAGCCATCCGGCCAGGGTGAGCAGCGGGATCGCCGCGTGCCGCAGCGCGTGCCGCAGCCGAACCGCCGTCCGGCCGACGCCCCGGGAGCGTGCGGTGACCACGAACGGCTGTTCCAGCGCGGCCTCCAGGCCCTCGCGCAGCACCTGGGCCAGCACACCGGCCAGCGGCAGCGCCAGCGTGACGGCCGGCAGGACCAGTGCTGCGAAGCCGTCGGCACCGGCCACCGGGAACAGCCGGAACCGGAACGAGAAGACCGTCAGCAGCACGATCCCCACCCAGTAGGACGGGGTGGACGCGGCGACCAGCTCCCACAGCGAGGCGAGGGCGCGCAGCGCGGGCCGGCGCCCGGCCGTCGCCACCGCGGACAGCACCGCGAGGACGACGGCCAGGACCAGCCCGGCCGCGGCGAGCTGCACGGTCGGCCACAGCTGGTCGCCGATCAGCGACCACACCGGCCGCTGGAGCTGGTACGACTGCCCGAGGTCGCCGCGCACCAGCCGGCCCAGGTAGTGCAGGTACTGGTCGGCGACGGGCCGGTCGAAGCCGTACTCCCGGCGGATCTCGGCCCGTACGGCGGGGGAGCCGGCGTTCGAGGGCCCCAGCAGGACGGACACCGGATCGCCCGGGATCAGCTGGAGCGCCACGAAGGCCAGGGTGGCGGCCCCCGCCAGCACCGCCACCGCCGAGCCCAGACGCCGCAGCACCGCACGCACCGGTCCCCACGGGCCCGGCCGCCCGGCCCCGCTCGCCGCCGAGGCCGCCGTCACTTCGCGACCAGCCAGGCGTCGTAGTACGTCAGCCAGTTGCTCGGGCTGAAGGTGAGCCCCTTCACGGTGCTCGACTCCCCGACGAGGGAGACCTGGGTGTACAGGGGCACGACGACGGCCAGGTCGATCGCCCGCTGCTGCACTTTCGGGTAGACGTCCGCGTGGACCTTCTCGTCCAGCGTGGCCCGGCCCTCGTCCGTCCACTTGTCGAAGTCGGTGTCCTTGATGAAGGTGGCGTTGATGCCGCCCTTCGCCGGTGCGCTGCCGGAGTTCAGGAACAGCCACAGCACGTCCGGGCTGAACCGGGGCCAGCTCAGGTCGATGACGTTCGCCTTGCCGCCGTAGACCTCGGTGTTGTAGCTGCCGAGGTCGAGGTTCGGGCGTTTGACCTCGACGCCGATCTTGTTCAGGTCGGCCTGGATGGCCTGGCCGAGCACGTCACGGCCCTCACGGGTGGCCTGGATCGACAGCTGCGGCCAGGTGATCGTGAGCCGCTTGCCGTTCCTCGTCCGGTAGCCCTGCGCGTCCCGTCCGGTCCAGCCGGCCTCGTCCAGGAGCTGTGCGGACAGCTTCGGATCGTAGGGCCAGCTGCCTTCAAGGGACTTGTCGTAGTCCGGGGTGGTGGGGCTGATCGGGCTCCAGGCCCGTGGATACTGCCCGAAGGTGACCGTCTTGACGTCCTGGTCGATGTCGATGCCCCGCTGGACCGCCTTGCGGACCCGCTGGTCGTCGAGCGGGGCCAGCGAGCCGTTGAGCCAGAGGTTGTAGTTGCCGCCGGGGTTGCGCCGGGAGATCAGCGAGAGCCCGGGGGTCGCCTTGACCGTCGTCACGTTCTGCGGCGGAATCGCCTTCGCCACCTGGACCTGACCGCTGGTCAGCGCTCCGGCGCGTACCGAGGCCGTGGGCAGGAACCGGAAGACCAGTTTGTCGAGGTGGGCGGGCCCGGTGTGCGCTGCGGTCGCGGGACCCCAGGCGTACTTCGGGTTGCGGGTCAGCACCGCCGACTGGCCCTTGGTGTACCCGCTGAAGACGAAGGGGCCGCTGCCGACGTCGGCGGCACCGCCCGCGGCGAGCTTCCCGGCGTTCGCCTTGAGCGCCTTGGGGGAGTAGAAGCCCAGATAGGTAGTACTGGCGGCCTGCAGGAACGGCGCGAACGGCTTGGAGAAGGTGACCTTCGCCGTGTAGGCGTCGACCACCTGCGTGCCGGTGTACGGGCCCAGAAGACTGATCGCGTACAGCGACTTGGTCGACTTGGCCACGATGTGGTCGAAGTTGGCCTTCACCGCGGCGGCGTCGAACCGGGTGCCGTCGCTGAACCTCACGTCCTTGCGCAGGTGGAAGGTGTACGTCCTGTAGTCGTCGGAGATCTCCCACTTGGTGGCCAGCCAGGGGTGGAACTTCCCGGCGGCGTCCTGGGAGACCAGCGAGTCGAAGACCTGGCGCTGGATCTCGGCGGTGATGTCCTGGGTGCTGGCGTGGATGTCCCAGGAGACCGGCTCGGTGTCGACGGCGGCGGTGAGCGTGCCGCCCTGGACCGGCTTGCCGGCGCCGGACGCGCCGGTGCCGTCGCCGCCGGACGAGCAGGCGGTGAGGAGCAGCAGCCCGGCCACCGCCGCCGCGAGCTGCCGACCGGGTCCGGACAGGGATGGACGCATGTGGGAACCCCCGGCGTGAGTGGGTCTCGGAACGCTGTCGGTCGAGGTCTGCTCAGGCATCGGGTGCCTCCGCCGCGAGGGCCGTCGCACCGACGATCGGCAGGATGGCGTCCTCGCCGGGCGCGTGGACGCCCACCGACTGGATGTCACGGAAGTGCCGCTCCAGCGGGTTCTCTTGGGCGAGGCCCGGATTGCCGAGCAGCCGCAACCCCTCGTGGACGGCGGTGGTGACATGCCGTACGACCACGACCTTCGCGGCCAGCGCGTCGACACCGCGGACCGGATCGCCCCGGTCCACCCGCCCGGCCACGGCGAAGATCAGCTCCTCTGCACTGGTGAGCAGCGTCTCGATCTCGCCCGCCGCACGCTCGAAGCGTCCCGTCGTGGCCAGGGGCCGGCCCAGTTGGGAGGGCACCCGCCGATGGGCGAAGGTGTGCACGAAGCTCTGCGCGGCGCGCGCCACGCCCAGGTAGATCGAGGACGACAGCAGCAGCATGACGCTGCCGGGCAGCGTGCCGGGAGCCGGATCGGCGCCGGGCGCGGCCAGTTCGTGCACGTACTCCGCGGGGATCTCGACGTCGGTGAACGCCACCTCGTGGCTCCCGGTCGCCCGCATGCCCAACTGGTGCCAGGTGGGCACGATGTCGATGCCGGGGCTGTCGGCCGGGACGATGAAGTTGCCGACGCGCGGCTCCGGTTCGTCCGTCGCCGCCCACACCAGGAAGTAGCTCAGCCCCTCGGCTCCGGTGACATACCGCTTCCGGCCGCGGATCGACCAGCCGTCGGCGGTCCGCCGGGCCGTGGTCGCCGGCAGCGGGCCCCGGGTCGACGAGCCCAACTCCGGTTCCGCACGCGCGTGGTTGAGCAAGGTGGGTCGTACCGCCGACTCGGCCAGCACGCGCGTGTACAGCTCCTGCGGCCAGGGACTGCGGGACTGCAGCAGGTGCGGGACGATGGTCATCCCGGAGATCAGCGCCGTCGACGGGTCACCCCGGCCGAGCGCCAGCAGGATCCTGGTGACATCGGTGAAGCTCGCCCCCGGCCCGCCGTACCGGGGATCCACTCCGGCGGTCAACAGCCCCGCTTCATGGACCAGTTGGACCGGCGCGTGCGGGAAGGCGCCGGTGCGGTCGTACTCGGCGGCGGTCGCCGCGAGCGATGCGGTCACCTCGTCCAGACGGTCGAGGTCCGCGGCTAAGGGCCGGCTCTCGGTGGCGAAGCTCATGAGGCGTTCTCCGGGACGGAAGGGGACAGGGCAGGGGCCATGGGCATGCCCGTGTCCAGGGGTCGGGTGAGGTTCCGGCCACGTGGGGTGAGCGGAGCGGGGCGGGCGGCACGGCCCTCTCGGCATGAGGAAGCCCCGGCAGGCCGCGGCGGACCTCGTCGTACGCCGAGGCGGGGGAGGGGCGGAGAACCGTGTCAGAGAGTGCGGGCGGTCGCCCGCGATCCGGCCTGCGCGCAGTTGCTCACCGGAGAGCGGTGGCGGGGCGGACGGGTGGTGTCAACGACAGCCGGTCGACTTGACCCTGCCGAAGTCCACGACGCGGCACTGCGTCAGACGGGGCGTCAGATGATCGCTGCGCCCATGGCGGACACCGTCGGCCGGACGCCGGCCGAACTTCCTCGCGGTCACAGGCCCGAACATGTCACTGAGAATGCAGGACCGGACCACGCTGCGTCCAATGCCGATTTGCGATCAAGGCCGATCGCGTGCGCCGATCGGTTGATGAGGCGACCTGTCCGCGGACCGCGCGGACTGTGCGCAGGACGGCGCACGGTCCTCTGCGGCACGCCCCGACCGGGTGCCGCTCTTCCGACGCACAGGCTGTGACCTGCGGATCCGTGCCGCACCTTCCGGGGCGCTCCGGGCCGCTTCCGATCCAGGCCACGGCTCGCCCCGCCCCGCACCGACCCACCCGCGTGCCGTTCCCCGTCGCGCCTGGCCGCGTGGCTGTGATTCCACAGTCCGGACATGTTCCTCGTTTCGATCAGGGTTCGGTCTACGCGGCACCCGGGCCGGGTTCACCGCAGGGCGTGGGCCGAGGTCGTCCTCGGTGCGGAAGGCGAGCCGGCGCCCCGACGAACGCCGGGCGGCGGAACTCCTCGGCCGGCCGGGCGACCTGACGGAGCGTCGGATTCGAGCCGCGGGCCCGCTCGTTGCGGGAACATTGCCGCAGGTGAACCGCAGAAGACACCTCTTGACATCGATTCTGGGGCGGTCCTAGCGTCCCCGCCATGAGCGAGGCGCTGACGACCCCCGGTGAAGGCTTCCACCCCCATCTCCACGACACCCGGGACCACGCGGCGACGCCCCTGCGCAGTCGGCTGCACCACATCCGCGCCGACGCGCTGGACGGCGACACCGCACAGTCCGGCGGCATGCGGCGGTTCGCCGCCGTCAGCGGACGGAGCGTCGGCTCCGAGAAGCTCTGGATGGGCCAGACGCATGTGGCCCCCGCGACCGCCAGCTCCGACCACCACCACGGCGAGTCCGAGACCGCGATCTACGTGGTGAGCGGACACCCCGAGTTCGTCTTCCTGGACGGCACGGGCGAACGGCCGGCGGAGGTACGGCTGCGCACCTCGCCCGGCGACTACGTCTTCGTCCCCCCGTTCGTGCCGCACCGCGAGGAGAACCCGGACCCCGCCGAGGAGGCCGTGGTCGTCATCGCCCGCAGCACCCAGGAGGCCATCGTGGTCAACCTGCCCGGCTTGTACGCCCTTCCGGCAGACAGGGCGTGACACCCGGGGCCCGCCCCGCTCCGGCCCCGGCACCGTCGCGGCGCCAGCCCAGCTCGGGTGCGACGAGGTGCCGTACGTCGTACAGGATCTGTTCGTACTCCTCCCGATGGAACTCGTACGGCAACTCCAGGCGCAGCTCGGCCACTTCGGCGAGCACCGGATCGGCCGTCAGCTGTTCCAGGATCTGCTCGGCGGTCCCGACGACGTCCGGCGCGAACAGGATGTGCTTCGGGCCCTGGGGCGCGAGGGTGCGCTCGTGGCGGCTCGCCGCGTACGCCCGGTAGCGGGCGCGGGTGGCCGCGTCGGCGCTGTCGAGGGGCACGATCACCCGGCCCAGGGCCACGCGCGGCCTACGGCCGTCCGGCAGCGCACGCCGGTACTCCGACAGCAGGTTCAGCTGGGCCGTGGTGAAGTCGTCGGTGCCCTCGCCGGTGACGATGTTCCCGGACAGCAGACCGAGGCCCTGACCGGCGGCCCAGCGGACCGAGCGCAGGCTTCCGCCGCCGTACCAGATACGGTGTGCAAGGCCCGGGTCGTGCGGTTGCAGACGAGGGCGCTGGACGTTGCCCGGCGAGTGGATGACCGTGTCCGGGCCGCCGAGGTAGTCGCCGCGCAGGTTCTCCACCACCCGGGCGATCCTGCCGTACGACAGGTCGAAGCCGCGCCAGTCGCCGTCGTACACGAGGTCGCCGAGCAGGTCGGCGTGTGGCATGCCGGTGCTGAAACCGATCTGGAGCCGACCCCGGGACAGCACGTCGGCCAGCGCCAGGTCCTCGGCGAGCCGGAACGGGCTCTCGTAGCCGATCGGGATGACCGCGGTACCGAGCTCGATCCGCTCGGTCCGCTGCCCGGCCGCCGCGAGGAACACGGCCGCCGAGCCGACGCCGTGTTCGAGATGGCGCTGCCGGATCCAGGCACCGTCGTAGCCGAGCCGCTCGCCGTACTCGAACAGCCGGAGGGTCTCCTCCAGGCCCGGATAGGGGTCGTCGTCCGCGAAGTTGCCGGGCGTGAGAAAGGCCAGAGAGGTGATGGCGGGAGTGCTCATGCTGGTCCTTGACCGGTTGTGGTTGCCGTGGCGGGAGAGGGGACACGCCCGCCCGGGATCGCCGCCAGCAGCTCGCGGGTGTACGCGTGGCGGGGCTCGGAGAACAGCTCCTCGGGCGGGCCCGACTCGACGATCCGTCCGGCTTTCATGACGGCGACCTGGTGCGCGATCTGCCGTACGACGGCCAGGTCGTGGGAGATGAACAGGTACGCCACGCCGGTGTCCGCCTGCAACTCGGCGAGCAGGTCGAGGACTTGGGCCTGCACGGACACGTCGAGCGCGGAGACGGGTTCGTCGCACACCACGAGGTCGGGGGAGAGGGCGAGAGCACGCGCGATGGCCACGCGCTGGCGCTGTCCGCCGGACAGTTCCGCGGGGCGGCGTTCCAGGGTCGCTGCGGGCAGGGCCACCCGGTCGAGGAGTTCGCGGGCGCGGTCCAGCCGGGAGGCGCGGTCGCCGACCTTGAACGCCCGCAGCGGCTCGGTGATCACCTCGCCGATGGAGAGGCGCGGGTCGAGCGAGGCGTACGGGTTCTGGTAGACGAGCTGGGCGCGTCGGCGCAGCTGTCTGACCTCGGCGCCCTTGGCGGTGGTGACGTCGGTGCCGTCGAACAGCACCTGTCCGGAGGTCGCCTCGGCCAGCCGCAGCACCAGGCGGGCGGTGGTGGACTTGCCCGAGCCGGACTCCCCGACGAGGGCGAGGGTCCGGCCGCGCCGCACGGTGAGGCTGACGTCGTCGACCGCGCGCAGCGTCCGGGCCTCGCCGCCGGCGCGCGGCAGCCTGAACTCCTTGACCAGGTTGCGTGCCTCGACCAGGGGAGGCGCCGTATCGGCCGGGGCGGCGGAGACCCGGGCGGCCGGGACCGGGGTACGGGGGCGGGCCCTGGTCAGGCTCGGGGCGCTGGCCAGCAGCCGCCTGGTGTACTCGTGCCGGGGGTCGGCCAGGACGGCACGGGTCTCGCCGGCCTCGACCACCTTGCCCTGTGACATGACCACCAGCCGCTGGGCCCGGTCGGCGGCCACCCCGAGGTCGTGGGTGACGAGCAGGATCGCGGTGCCCGACTCCTCGGTGAGCTGCTGGAGATGGTCGAGGATCACCCGCTGGACGGTGACGTCGAGCGCGCTGGTCGGCTCGTCGGCGATGATCAGCTCGGGCTTCGCGGCGATCGCGACGGCGATCAGGGCCCGCTGCCGCATGCCGCCGGACAGCTCGTGCGGGTACTGCCGGGCCCGGACGGCCGCGTCGGGCAGCCCGGCCCGGTCGAGGACGGCGACCGCCTCGGCCGCCGCCGCCCGGCGGGTCGCCAGGCCGTGGATGCGCAGCACCTCGGCGACCTGTTCGCCGATCCGCTTGACCGGGTTGAGCGAGACCGTCGGATCCTGCGGGACCAGCCCGATCCGCGCGCCGCGCACGGTACGCAGCTCCGCCTCGGAAAGGGTGGACAGATCGTGCCGGCCGAAACGGACCGTGCCCGCGTCGATGGTGCCGTTCGCCGCCAGCAGCCGGGTGACGGCGTGTGCGGTGGTGCTCTTGCCGGAGCCGGACTCGCCGACCACGGCCGTCACCTGGCCGGGCCATACGTCGAGGTCCACGCCCCGTACGGCCGACACGGTGCCACCTCGGGTGCGGTACGACACGGACAGGCCGCGGATCTCCAGGAGTGGTGTGGTCACGTTCTCACCGTTCTCGCGTGTGTCACCGTTCTCGTGGACGTCGTGGACGTCGTGGACGTCGTGGACGTCGTGGACGTCGTGGACGTCGTGGACGTGGTGGGTCATCGCTGCCGCGCCCATTCGCCGTCCAGCGCCCGCGCGACGCGGTTGGCGGCCAGTACGGTCGCGGCGATCGCCAGCCCGGGCAGCGCGGTCAGCCACCAGGCGTTGGCCAGGTAGTTGCGGCCGTCGGAGATCAACGTCCCCCACTCCGGGGCGGGCGGCGGCGCGCCGTAGCCGAGAAAGCTCAGCGCCGACACGGCCAGGATCGAGGAGCCGAAGTCCAGGGTGGCGAGGACGATCACCGGTCCGGCGGCATTGGGCAGGACGTGCCGGCCGAGCACCGAGTACCAGCGGGCCCCGCAGGAGCGGGACGCCTCGACGAACACCGCCTGCCGCACCCGCAGCACCTCGGCCCGGGCCACCCGGGCGAACGAGGCGACGCTGGCGATGCCGACCGCGACGGCCACCTTCACCGTCCCGTACCCGAGCGCGGTGACCAGGGCCAGCGACAGGAACAGCGCGGGGATGGAGAGCAGGACGTCGACGAAGCGCATCAGCACGTCGTCCACCCAGCGGCCCACGAACCCGGCGACCACGCCGAGCAGACCACCGACCACGAACGCGACCAGGACCGCGATCAGCGTGGCCTTGAGGGAGAGCTGGGCGCCGTGGACCACGCGGGAGAAGACGTCGCGGCCGAGTTCGTCCGTGCCGAACCAGTGACTGCCGCTCGGACCGCGGAAGTTGTCGGACGGCACCCCCTTCAGCGGGTCCTGCGAGGTGAACAGATCCGGCCAGAAGGCGGCCAGCACCACCAGCACGATGACGACGGCGGACAGCAGCAGACCGGGACGGCGCAGCAGGAAGCGGAGCACCCGGCGGATCCCGGCGGGCGGGACGGGATCCGCCGGGGACCCGTTCCCGACCGGCCGGGCGACGCCCAGGGCCGCCTCGGACTGGTCGTCGACAAGGCTCTGACTCACGCGAAGCCCGCCTTTCTCTCCGAGGCCACCACGATCCGCGGGTCCAGCAGCGGATAGACGAGGTCGACGAGCAGGTTCGTCACCACGAAGATCAGCGCGCCGAACACCACCACCCCCTGGACCAGAGGGATGTCCTGCACGGTGACCGCCGCCGCGGTCACCCGGCCCAGACCGTCTCGGGAGAACACCGTCTCCACGACCACCGAACCGGCGATCAGCTGCCCGACCAGCAGCCCCACGACCGTCAGCGCCGGCAGCGAGGCGTTGCGCAGCGCATGCCGCAGATGCACCCGCCACCGGCCGGCGCCCTTGGCCCGCGCGGTCTCCGCATAGGCCTGGTCCAGCGCGGTCAGCAGGCTCTTGGCCAGCACCTGGGCGACCTGCGCGCCGGTCGGTATCGCCAGCGTGAGGGCCGGCAGCACCAGCCCGCGCAGTCCGTCGTTGCCGAACGCAGGGAACCAGTGCAGCTTGAACGAGAACGCCTCGACGAGCAGCAGCCCCACCCAGAACGTCGGGACCGACACCCCCAACGGGGGCAGCGACAGCAGCAGTTGCCGCAACCACCGCCGAGAGGTGTACGTCGCCACCACCGCGAGCCCGCCACCGAGGACCACGGCAAGGAGCAGCGCGGCACCGGTCAGCTGGAGGGTCTGCGGCAGCGCGTCGGCCAGGGTGGAGGTCACCGGGCGGCCGGTGGAGACCGCGTCGCCGAAGTCCCCGCGCACCGCCCGGCCCAGATACTCGGCGTACTGCACCAGCACCGGCTTGTCGAAGCCGTACTCGTGCCGCAGCTTTGCGAGTTGGGCCGGATCGACCTGCCCCGTGTCCAACCCGGCACCGGCCATCGCGGAGACCGGGTCACCGGGCAGGAAGTCCAGCACCAGGAACGACACCGTGTACGCCGCCCACAGCACCCCGACCGCCTGTGCCAGCCGTTTGATCACATAGCGGCGCATCCGCTAGCCGATCCAGGTGTCGTGCAGCTGGATGCGGCTGCCGGAGTCGAACGTGAGGTCGTGCACCTTGTTCGAGACACCCAGCTGGGTCTGGAGCTCCACCACCGGCACGTTGTACGCGTTCCGCACGATCAGCTGCTGCGCCTCGGTGACCAACTGCCTGCGCTTCGCGGTGTCCGTGGTCGCGGCCTGCGCGGACAGCGCCGTGTCCAGCGAACTGGCGGGCAGGTGGTAGAAGTTGGCCAACTGGGTGGAGAAGGAGCTGCGCAGGATGTCCGGGTCGGCGCGGGTCGTGTTCGCCCACACCACGTCGAAGTCGCCGGACTGGAGGGTGGTGGCGAACTGGGTGACCGGGAGCTGCTTGAGCACCACGTCGATCCCGACGGCCTTCAGCTGCTGCTGGACCAGCTCCAGGGCGGGCTGGTTGGTGGCCGCGTTGGGGAACCAGCTGATGGTCAGGCTCAGCTTCTTGCCGTCCTTGGCGCGGACGCCGTCACTGCCGTCCTTCCAACCCGCCTCGTCCAGCAGGGACTTGGCCTTGGCCGCGTCGAAGGCGAGGTCCGTGGAGAGGTCGGTGTAGTCGGGGGTGGTGTGCGCCAGGACGCTGGTCGCCGGCTGGGTGCCGGTCGGGAAGACGGTGTCGGCGATCTGCTTCCGGTCGACGGCGGCCAGGATCGCCTGGCGTACCTTCGCGTCCTTCAGCAGGGGCCGCGAGTTGTTGAGCCCCAGGCCGAACACCACACCGGGGTTGGCCCGGCTCTGGAGGGTGACCTGGCCGCCCTTGAGCGCCGCCTCGTTCGCCTTGCCGACGCTGCTGATGGCGTCCACCTGCCCGGACTGGAGACTGCCGGCCCGCACCCCCGCCTCGGGCACCACCTTGAACACCAGCTTGTCCAGGTAGGCCTCGCCCTTCTTCGACCAGAGCGAGGAGCCCCAGTCGTACCCGGTCCGCTTGTCCAGGGCGATCGACTGGTTCTGCACGTACTGCTTGAGCACGAACGGCCCGGACCCGACCACTCCGTCGCTGCACTTCTGCTGCGGGCTCCGCTTGACGCTCGCCGAGGACTCGATGCCCAGCGAGTGGGTCGAAGTCGCCTGCAGGAACTGTGCGTTGGGCTGCTTGAAGGCCACCTTGACGGTGAGCGGGTCGACCACGGTGGTGCTCTTGACGCCGCTCAGATAGCCCTCGGCGAGGGTGCCCAGGGCGCCGAGCTCCGGCACCGCGTCGAAGTTGTCCTTGACCACCTGCGCGGTCAGCTTCGAGCCGTCGCTGAAGGTGACGCCGGACCGCAGGTGGAACGTGAACGTCGTCGCGTCGGCGCTGATGTCCCAGCTCTTGGCGAGCCACGGCACGATCTTGCCGGTCCTGGGGTCCTGGTCGGTCAGGGAGTCCACGATCTGGCGCACCGAGTAGATGGTGTCGTTGCTGGCGACCTGCTGCGGATCCACGCAGCCGGCGTCGGAGCCCACCGCGAAGGTCAGGGTGCCGCCGGACTTCGCCGGGCCGCTTCCGCCGCCGGAGGCGTCGTCGCCCGAACCGCACGCGGTCAGCAGGACGCTGGTGGTCAGGAGCGCGGCCAGGGGCGCCCATCGGGAGGGTCTGAAATCCGGAAGTGCTGTCACGGAGGGAGTTCTCCTACTCGTGTCACCAAGGCACGGGGTGCCGGGCTACGGGCGCGAGGCACGGCCGCGCAGGGGCGTGCGGCCCCGGCCGGATCTGCCCCGGCCGGGGAAGCGCTGTGCAGAGACGAGGGGTGGCTGGCGGACGGCACCGAGAAGTGGTGCCGAGGGGAAGGACGGCGCGAAGGGGCCTGCGCCGGTGACGGAGGTCAGCCGGCGGCGGGCGGGCTCGTCAGGCCCGACAGAAGCTGCTGGTCGAGCGCTTCAGATCGATGTGGCGCCGGCGCGAGAGCCTGGAGTACGCCGTGGCGTCGGTGGGGGAGACAGCCGGGTCATCGCTGTGCCGCATGCCGCTCCTCCCCGTCTCCGGCCCCGTCACGGGGCCGCGCGCTTGCGGGAGTCGTCGGTGATCCCGCCGGGCTTTCACCTGGAGCACCCCACCGCGTGGAGGGTTGCCGGTCAGCGAGCCAGGGCTTGACGCTGACACTCAATGCCGTTGGCGATCGTACGGATCGGTTTTGTCGTACGTCAATGCCCCAGCCTGGCGCCCCTTTTGAGAACAGGGAGCCGTCTCACGTGCCGGGACGCCTGGTGGACGCACCCTGTGCCGTGTGCTTTGATCCGGCCATGGAGACCGCAGGTCAGGCACGGAGCATGCTGCTCGACCCGTTCTGGGCGGGCCGCCGCGCCGACCAGTTCGACCAGACCTGTCGCTGACCACTCGCTCCTTTCAGCTCCTTTCAGCTCTCTTCGGCTTCCTTCAGCCCTTTCCCAGCCCGCGTACCGCCGCGCCCACGCGCCGCCGCGTACCCCCGGCCCCCCCGTACCGCCCGGTCGGAAAGAGAGGCATGGACGTCAACAGCACTACTTCGACAGGGGTGTTCGCCGCGCTGCGGGTCCGTGACTACCGGATCTACTGGAGCACGGGCCTGGTGTCCAACATCGGCAGCGCCATGCAGGGTGTCGCGCTGGACTGGTTCGTCCTGACGCTCACCCACAGCGGAACCGCGCTCGGCTGGGTCGCCGGGCTCCAGTTCGCCCCCGTGCTGCTGTTCGGCCTGTGGGGCGGGGTCGTCGCCGACCGGTACGACCGCCGGACCCTGCTGCTGTGGACCCAGACGCTGTACGCGGTCCAGGCGCTGCTCCTGACGGGCATCGTGTTCTCCGGCCATGCCGCGCTGTGGCTGCTGTACGTCCTGTCCTTCGCGTTGGGCTGCGTGTTCACGGTGGAGAACCCGGCACGCCTGTCCTTCGTCACGGAACTGGTCGGCCGGGCTCTGATCCCGAAGGCGGCGGGCCTGAACATCCTGTCCCTGAACGCCGCGCGCCTGATCGGTCCGGCGATCGCCGGTGTGCTGATCGGGGCGATCGGAACCGGGTGGGTCTTCGCCCTGAACGCCGTGTCCTTCACCGTGGTCCTCGCGGGGCTGCTGTCGATCCGGCCGAGGGCGGGGGAGACGCGCGCCGTCTCCCGGCCGCCGTGGACAGGGGCGGGCGCCGAGGGGCTGCGCTATGTGGCGGCCCGGCCCGAACTCGTCGGCGTGTTCACCATCTTCGGCCTGGTCGCCACCTTCGCGGTCAACTTCCCGACCACGCTGACCCTGTTCGCCGGGCGCGTCTTCGACGTCGGCTCCCGGGGACTCGGCCTCATGAACACCGCACTGGCCGTCGGCACCGTCGCCGGGACGATCGCCGCGACGCGCGGTGTCTCGCCCCGGGTACGGACGGTCGTCGCCGGCGCCCTGCTGTTCGGCGGCTTCGAGGCACTGGCGGCGGTCATGCCCACCTACCCGGCCTTCCTCGCCCTGCTGCTGCCGATGGGCTTCACACTGATGACGTTGAACACGGCGGTGAGCGCCTTCGTCCAGTCGGAGGTGAGCGACGCCATGCGGGGCCGGGTGATGGCGGTCTACACGGTGATCTCCATGGGCGGCAGCCCGGTCGGCGCCCCCGTCATCGGCTGGGTCTCCCAGCACGCGGGCGTGCGCCGGGGGCTGGCCGTGGGCGCCGCCACGGCCGTCCTGGCCGCGCTCGGCGTGGCGCTGTGGCTGGCACGGACGACACGCTCGGCGCCCGCCCCGGCTGCGCCACCCGCTTCGGCCCCGCCGCCTGCCCGCACCACACCGTCCGACCCCGCCGCGCAGCCCGTCTCCCGGTCCGCCTCGGCTTCTGCAACGGCGCCGACCGGCCGCTCGCCGTCCCCCGGTCACCCGGCAGGACACGGACGGTGCACCGGAGGAACTTCCCACGGCTGACCACCACACCGGACCATCTCGTCGGCTCCGCAGAACCCTGACGAGAGGCGTTCGGCGGGATGAGCGTGGCCCGGGACCTTCCGAGTTGCCCGTTGCGGGTTGCCGAATGCCCAGTCGTCTGGAAAGTGCGCCCTTGTCATGACAGGGCGGGACGGCGGACTCTGGCAGCAGGCACGGCGGTACGCGTAGCGGACGTCGGATCCCCGACGGCCCTGAGGCGGCTCAGGAGGCCCGCGGATGTCGGTTTCACCGGAGTGCGGTGTTGATGGTCCTGCTGTCACCGAGCACGAGGCGGAGGCGCTGGTGGAGGGAATCTGCTTCAAGACGGGCCCACCGCGCAGCGTGGGGGTCGAAGTGGAGTGGCTGGTCCACAGGAGGCGTGTGCCGCACGACTCCGTGAGCCGCGAAGACCTGGAAGCGGCCCACGCCGCACTGCGAACCCTGCCGCTGACGTCCGGGCTGAGCGTCGAGCCCGGCGGTCAGGTGGAGCTGAGTTCCCGGCCGGCCCCGTCGCTGGCCCAGTGCGTCTCGGAGGTCTCCGCCGATCTGGCGGCCGTGCGCACCGCACTCGGCGAACACGGCCTGGCACTGGCCGGGCTGGGCGTCGATCCCTGGCAACCGCCTCGCCGGTTCCTGCGGGAGCGGCGCTACGACGCCATGGAAGCCTGCCTCGACCGTACGGGTCCGGCAGGGCGGATCCTGATGTGCACGTCGGCCTCCGTCCAGGTGTGCCTCGACGCCGGACGGGAGGAACCCGGTGTCATGGGATTCGCGCGCCGCTGGTGGCTCGCACACCACCTGGGAGCGGTCCTGGTCGCGGCGTTCGCCAACTCCCCCATGGCCGGGGGCCGCACCACGGGCTGGCTGTCCACGCGGCAACTGATGTGGGCGGAACTCGATCCGGGACGGGCCGGCGGACCCTCCCTCGCCCACGACCCGCGCCGCGCCTGGGTCCGGCGGGTCCTGGACGCACCGGTGATGTGCGTACGGCGGGACGGCCCCTGGGAGGTGCCGGACGGAGTGAGCTTCCGCGACTGGACCCGCTCGCACACCATGCGCCCGCCCACCCACGCGGACCTCGACTATCACATCAGCACACTGTTTCCGCCCGTCAGGCCGCGCGGCCACCTGGAACTGCGCATGATCGACGCCCAGCCCGGCGACGACGGGTGGCTCGTGCCGCTGGCGGTGATCACGGCCCTGTTCGACGACCCGGGCGCCGCCGCGATCGCGCACCGGGCGGTGGAGCCCCTGGTGGAGCGAGCCGCCGGGGCCCCGGCACCGCACAATCCGCTGTGGACCGACGCGGCCCGCCACGGGCTGGCCGACCCGCAACTGAAGCGCGCCGCCGTGACCTGTTTCGCCGCGGCGCTGGACGCCCTGCCCCGGCTGGGCGCGAGCGCCAGGGTCACGGACGCCGTCGCGGCCCACGCCGACCGCTACGTCCGCCGCGGCCGCTGCCCGGCCGACGACGTGCTCGACCGGCAGCGCGACCGCGACACGCCCGTACGACGCCGCGCCCGGCGATGACCCGGAGCGGAATGGCGTGGCGCTGAGTGCTGTTGCCGCGGGAGGGTCGCCAGGTCGCCAGGTCGCCTGTGGAGCCTGTGGGGCGGGGCGACGGGTCTCCTCCGCGCCCCCGCGAGGTGGCCTCGGGCCTGTGCGTCGATCGAACGGAGAAGGACGCCACGTGCGTGCATACGGATTCAAGTCGAACGGCGGACCGGAAGTCCTGGAGGAGATCCAGGTGCCGGCCCCGCGGCCGGGCCCGGGACAGGTGCTGATCGAGGTCGCGTACGCCGGGGTGAACTTCGCCGAGGTGCAGCACCGGCGGGGCGAGTTCGGCGAGCCCGGCGGCCCCGGCGGCTACGACGTGCCGGGGCTGGAAGTCTCCGGCACGGTCGCGGCGCTCGGCGACGGGGCGACGGGACCGGCTGTCGGCGAGCAGGTCGCGGCCTACCTTCCGGCCTTCGGCGGATACGCGGAGTTCGCCGTGGCCGACACCGACTTCGTCCGGCCGGTGGGCCGGCTCCCGCTCGCGCACGCGGCCGGGGTGCCGTGCGTCTATCCCACGGCCTACGGGGTGCTGACGGACGCGGGGCGGCTGCACCCGGGCGAGACGGTCCTGATCCACGCGGCGGCCGGCGGAGTCGGTTCGGCCGCGGCGCGCATCGCACGGACCCTCGGTGCCTCCCGGGTCTTCGGCACGGTCGGCTCCGTGACCAAGACACAGCTGGCCGAAGAGCTGGGCTACGACGCCCTGTTCGTCCGGGACGCGTTCGAGGAGGCGGTCCTGGAGGCCACCGCGGGCCGCGGGGCGGACCTGGTGCTGGACCCCGTCGGCGGGCCGGTACGCCGGGCCGGCCTGCGGGTACTGGCTCCCTTCGGCCGGGTGGTCACCTACGGGGACCTCGGACGTCACGCGGACTGGACGGCGGACGTCCGGGATCTGTGGAAGAACAACAGGACCGTCGCCGGCTACAACATCGGTGACGTCGCCCGCCGTTCCCCCGCCACCATCGGCGAGCACCTGTCCAGGGCGCTCTCGGCGCTCGCCTCCGGAGCACTGGCCTCCGCCCCTCCGGCCGTCGTCCCGGCGGCGGACCTCGTCGAGGTCCACCGGCGCCACGAGGCCGGGCGAACCCACGGGAAGACCGTGCTCGCCTTCGCGGGACACAGGGCCGGCTGAGCCGGCCGGCCCGTGCCCCTTCGCCGTGCCGGTCAGCCCGCCTCCCGTCGCTCGGGGGCGGAGCGGTGGGTGAGGGGCGCGCGCAGGCCGAGGTGTTCGCGCAGCGTGCTGCCGGTGTACTCGGTGCGGTAGACCCCGCGCTCCTGCAGTTGCGGGACGAGCAGGTCCACGATGTCGTCGAGGCCGCCGGGGATGAGGTACGGCGTGACGTTGAAGCCGTCGACCGCGCCGTGCCGGACGAAGCGGGCGAACTTGTCGGCCAGGCCGGACGGGGTGCCGACGTGGCCGCGCTGCGGACCGAGCGCGATGACCGTCTCACGCAGCGACCAGCCGTGCGCCTCAGCCTTCGCCCGCCACTCGGCCACCACCGTGCGCGGGTCGGCGATCCGCCGGGCCCCGAAGGAGCCGTCGTTCTCGGCGACGACCGGGTCCTCCGCGGGCAGCGGCCCGTCGGCGTCGCGGCCGGACAGGTCGATGCCCCACAGCAGCCCGGCGATCCCCAGGGCCGTCGCGGGAGTGACCTGCTGGAGCCGGATCCAGCGCTTCTTCTCCTCCGCCTCCTCCTCGGTGGCGCCGATGATGATCTCGGTGCCGGGCAGGATCCGCAGATCGTCGTCGGGCCGCCCGACCGTCCGCAGCCGGCGCCGGATGTCCTCGGCGAAGGCCAGCGCGTCGTCGAAGTCGTTGCCGTGCGCGGAGAAGATGACGTCGGCGTTGCGGGCGGCGAAGTCGCGCCCGTCACCGGAGTCACCCGCCTGGAAGATCACCGGGTGGCCCTGGGCACTGCGCGGCAGGGTGGGGGCGAGATCGACGTCGAACTGCGGTCCCCGGTGCCGTACTCGGCGTACCGCGCCGGGCACCGACCAGGCGGGCGCGTCCACGGAGTCGGCGACCGCCTTGTCGTCCCAGCCGTCCCACAGGGCACGGGCGACGGTGAGGAACTCCTCGGCGCGCCGGTAGCGGTCGGCGTGGTCGAGATAGCCGCCCCGGCGGAAGTTGGCGCCGGTCCAGGCGTTGTCCGTGGTCACCACGTTCCAGCCGGCCCGGCCTTCGGAGAGCAGGTCGAGGCCGGAGAGGCGGCGGGCCAGGTCCGCGGGTTCGTTGAAGGTGGAGTTGGAGGTGGAGACCAGGCCGATCCGGCGGGTGACCGCGGCCAGCGCGGCGAGCTGGGTGATGGCGTCCGGCCGTCCGGCCACGTCGAGATCGTGGATCCTGCCGTCGACCTCGCGCAGCCTGAGGCCCTCGCCGAGGAAGAACGCGTCGAACAGGCCCCGCTCGGCGGTCTGGGCGACCCGCCGGAAGGAGGCGGGGTCGATCTGCGAACCGCTGTCCGGGGCGGACCAGATGGTCCAGTGGTTCACACCCTGGAAGAACACCCCGAAATGCAGCTGGGCGTGCGGCCGCGGGACGTCGAGGGGGTCGGTGCGGGTCATCGGGCTTCCTCCTGGACGGCCGCGGCGGCGAACCGGTTGGCGGGGCGCTCCAGGCCGAGGGCCGAGCGCAGGGACGTGCCGGGCAGCGGGCGGGCGACGAGGCGCCGCTCGGACAGGGCCGGCAGGACGAGGCGGGAGAGGACGGCGAGATCCTCGTCCAGCACCAGCGGATGCAGCCGCACCCCGTGGACGTGACGGCTCAACTCGTCGAGAAGAGAGACCAGTCCGTCCGCGGAACCGACGTGCCGCAGCCGTCCGCGGTCGGTCCAGGGCGCGTACCGCGCCAGGTCGGCGACGCGCTCGGCGCCGGTCGCGTCCGGCGTGTCCAGCGCCACCTCGACCTCGGCGAAGACGCGGGGCGTACCGGCGCCCGCGGCGGCCGCGGCGACCGACGCCGGGTCGCGGCCCTCGACCAGGGCGACGTCGAGCAGCGCGGCGGGCACCAGGTCCGGGCGGCCCAGGACGACGAGCTGTCCCTGCGGCGGGCGCGGCACGATCGCCGGGCCCTTGACGGCGTAGGTCTCGCCGGTGAAGTCGATGTAGTGCAGCCGGTCGCGGTCGAGGTAGCGGCTCGTGGCCACGGACCTGATGACCGCGTCGTCCTCCCACGAGTCCCACAGCGCACGGGCCACCTCCACCCCGTCCCGGGTCTCCAGGGCCCGCCCGGCCGCGTCGGCGACCGGCGGCCGCCCCCAGACACGCGCCGCCCCCAGGCGGTCCTCCTCCGTCACCACCCACCCGGCGCGGCCCGCCGAGACGTGGTCCAGGGACGCCAACTGGCTGGAGACATGAAAGGGTTCGGCATACGTGACCGGTACGACGGGCGCGATGCCGATGGCGCTCGTGGACGCCGCGACGAAGGCCGCCCGCTCCACCGCGCCGATACGGCCGACGGGATCCGGCGCGGCACCGGGCGGCAGCACCCCGTCGGCCAGGGTGACCAGGGCGAACCCGGCGTTCTCGGCCACGGCGGCGAGCCCGGCCGCGCGGCGCGGGGTGAGCAACTGGTCGGGTGCGTGAGCGGCGCGGCGCCAGGCCGCGGGGTGGGCGCCGTCACCGTCGATCTCGACGGCGAGGTGCAGGGCGGGGCCGGACAATGGACGTTCCTTCCGGGAAACACGCGGGAACTCGTGGCCGTGCGGCCACGCGGTCACGACGAGGGACCGGGCGACGGCGCAGGACGAGAGCGGGGCGGGACTGGGCGGGGCTGGGCTGGGCGACGGCGCGTGAGCCGGGCGTGACTACGCCGCGAAGGACCGGTTGCGGCCACGGCGCGCGGCGACGACCGGCGGGACGGGCCGGCAGGGGTCAGAGGCGGTGGCCGCAAGGACAGACGGCGGAGCAGGTGCGGCAGTAGTCGACATGCCGGCGCGTGATCAGTCGCACGCCACAGCGCCCACCCCGGGGTGTCGCGCCGGATACGTGCATCAAGGGCCTCCACCCGTCAGAAACCGATCGGTTCACCGTACGTCGCCCGCCCCGCCGGGTGTCAAGAACGAGCGACGCGGACCACACCGGGGCTCACCGCCGCGTCAGCGTAGCGGGGCCGTGGGCCACAGCGGCTCGGTGGCCCGCTCCTCCGCCGCGCGCAGGACCCGTAGGACGTTCCGACCGGTCAGGGCCTCCAGCTCGGGCCGGGACCAGCCCCGGTCGGCGAGTTCGCGCAGCAGGACCGGATAGCCGGAGACATCGGCGAGCCCGGTCGGCTGGTGGTCCACCCCGTCGTAGTCGCCGCCGAGACCGATGTGGTCCACCCCGGCCACCTCACGGGCATGCTCCACGTGGTCGGCGACGTGGGCGACGGTCACCTCGGGACGGGGGTGGGCATCCAGCCACTTCTTCAACCGGTCGTCGGGTGCCGCGCCGTAGACCTCCGCGTGCTCCTCGGCGACCCCCGCCGGGTCCTCGCCGGGCCGGGGTGCGCGCGGCCAGCTCCAGGGCACGGCGGACAGACCGAGCCGCGCGCGTTCGTCCTGGAGCGCCCGGCCCCAGGCGGCGACGTCGGCGGAGACGAAGTACGGCACGAAGGTCAGCTGGATGACGCCCCCGTTGCCGGGGAGCAGCTCCAGCACCCCGTCGCTCACGTTGCGGGGGTGGTCGTTGAGCGCGCGTGCCGAGGAGTGGCTGAACAGGACCGGTGCGGTGGACACGGCGAGGGCCGCGCGCTGTGTCGACTCGGCGACATGGGAGAGGTCCACGAGGACGCCGGTGCGGTTCAGTTCCGCGACGATCGCCCGGCCGGTGCCGTTGAGACCGCCCACCACCGGCTCGTCGGTGGCCGAGTCGGCCCAGGAGGTGTTGTCGTTGTGCGTGAGGGTCACGTACCGCACGCCGAGCCGGGCGTACGAGCGCAGCACACCGGACGACTCCGCGAGGCTGTGCCCGCCCTCGACGCCGAGCAGGGAGGCGATGCGCCCCTCGGCGAACGCCCGCTCGACGTCGGCCGCCGTGTAGGCGATCCGCAGGGCGTCGGGGTAGCGGGCGGCGAGCCGGTAGACGGCGTCGATCTGCTCCAGGGTGGCCACCACGGCCTCGGGCTCGGGCAGCCGGGAGGAGACGTACACCGACCAGAACTGCGCACCGACCCCGCCGGCGCGCAGCCGGGGCAGATCGGTGTGCAGGTCGGGGCGGCCCTCGTCGAGGCCTTCGACGCTGTAGCCGGCCCGCGCGCGCAGCGCCACCGGCAGGTCGTTGTGCCCGTCGAAGACGGGTGTGCCGCGCAGTACTTCGTCGATCAGTGTGCCGTCGGTCATGAGCCGACCGCTCCTTCCGTGAGGGGGTGCCGCTGACGTCTCGCCTGCCGGGCCGGGTCGGGCACGGGCAGGGCGGCGACGAGCCGGCGGGTGTAGTCGTCCTGTGGGCTGCCGAGTACCCGGCGGGTGGGCCCCTCCTCGGCGATCCGGCCCCGGTGCAGTACCACGACCCGGTCGGCGACCTGTTCGACCACGGCCAGGTCGTGGCTGACGAACAGCGCCGCGAAGCCCAGTTCCCGCTGCAGCTCGCCGAACAGGTCCAGCACCTTGGCCTGCACGGACACGTCCAGCGCGGAGGTCGGCTCGTCGGCGATCAGCAGCCCGGGCCGCAGCGCGAGCGCCCGGGCGAGGCCGGCGCGCTGGCGCTGGCCTCCGCTGAGCTCGTGCGGGTAGCGGGACGCGTAGGCGCGGGGCAGGCGCACCGCTTCGAGCAGCGACTCGGCCTGCGCCCGTATCTCCTTCGCGCCCAGCTCCCGCCGGTGCACGACGAGGGGTTCCGCGACGCTCTCGGCGACCGTCAGCAGGGGGTTGAAGCTGGTGGCGGGGTCCTGGAAGACGTAGCCGATCCGCCCGGCCGCCTTCTTCCGCTTCCGGGTCGACGGTTCGCCGAACAGCTCCAGTTGTCCGCCCGTCACCGGAGTGAGCCCGGCGATGGCCCGGCCGATGGTGGTCTTGCCGCTGCCGCTCTCGCCGACCAGCCCGAGCACCTCACCCGGCCGGATCTCGAAACTCACCCCGTCCACCGCCCGGAAGCCCCTGCTCCCCAGCCGTCCCGGGTAGTCGACGACCAGTCCGCAGGCGCGCACGACCGGCTGCTCCCCGCCGTCCGCCGGCTCCGGCCCGGTGCGTCCGCCGGTACCGAAGTCCGGTACGGCGGCCAGGAGTTCCCGGGTGTACGGGTGTTTGGGCGCCGCGAACAGATCGCGTACCGGCGCCTGTTCCACCACCTGTCCCGCGCGCATGACCGCCACCCGGTCGGCGAGGTCGGCGACGACGCCCATGTTGTGGGTGATGAGCAGCACGGCGGTACCGAAGTCGGTGCGGCAGCGGTGGAGCAGTTCCAGGATCTCCGCCTGGACCGTGACGTCCAGGGCGGTGGTCGGTTCGTCGGCGACGATGAGCCGGGTGCCCAGCGCGAGGGCCATGGCGATGACCGCGCGCTGTTTCTGGCCGCCGGACAGTTGGTGCGGATAGTGGTCGACGCGGGTGGCCGGGTCGGGGATGCCGACCTTGTCGAGCCACTCCACGGCGAGCGCCCGCCGCTCGGCCCTGCTGCCGCCGCGCCCGTGGGCGCGCAGGCCCTCGGTGAGCTGCCAGCCGATGGTGAAGACGGGGTTGAGCGCGGTGGAGGGCTCCTGGAAGACCATCGCGGCGTGCGTGCCGCGCAGGGCGCGCAGCCGGGCCGGGGACGCGGTGAGCACGTCCTCCGCGGGCTCCGAGGTGCCGTCGCCGAGCAGCACCCGGCCGCGGGCGGTCGCGGTGCCGGGCAGCAGGCCGAGGACCGACCGGGCGGTGACGGTCTTGCCGCTGCCGCTCTCGCCGACCAGGGCCAGCACCTCGCCGGCGGCGACGGAGAGGCTGACCCCGCGGACGGCGGGCGCCGGGCCGGCGTCGGTGGCGAATCCGACGTGCAGGTCCTCGATGCGCAGCAGGTCAGTCATCGTCCCCGCCTCCGTCCGTGGGAAGGGCTGGGGGAAGGGCCGATGGAAGGGCGGGGGCACCGGTCCGGCGCCGCAGCCGCGGGTCGGCCAGGTCGGTGAGGCCCTCTCCGAGCAGGGTCGTGCCCAGGACCGTGAGCACGATGCCCAGGCCGGGCGGGATCGCCGTCCACCAGATGCCCGAAGTGACGTCGGCCACCGCGCGGTTGAGGTCGTAGCCCCACTCGGCGGCGGAGTTGGGTTCGATCCCGAAGCCCAGGAAGCCGAGGCCGGCGAGGGTGAGGATGGCCTCCGACGCGTTGATCGTGAAGATCAGCGGAAGGGTGCGCACCGAGTTGCGCAGCACGTGCCGGGTCATGATGCGCCAGGGTCCGGTGCCGATCACCCGGGCCGCGTCGACGAACGGCTCGGCCTTCACCCGGATCACCTCGGCCCGTACCACCCGGAAGTACTGCGGGACGAAGGACACCGCGACCGAGCAGGCGGCCGCGCCGAGACCGCCGACGAGGCTCGACCGGCCACTGCTGATCACGATCGACATGAGGATGGCGAGCAGCAGCGGAGGAAACGCGTACAGCGCGTCCGCCAGCCCCACAAGGAGCCGGTCCAGCCGACCCCCGAGGTAGCCGGAGACCAGTCCGAGCACGGTGCCCGGCACCACCGACAGCAACAGTGCGGCGACAATGATCAGCAGTGCGGTCCGGGCGCCCCAGACCGTCCGGGACAGGACGTCGTACCCGGCGATGGTCGTGCCCAGCGGATGGCCGCCGCCCGGATGCTGCTGGGAGCCGAACAGGCCGTTGCTGTCGCGGAGTTGGGCGTAGCCGTGCGGGGCGATCAGTGGCCCCAGCAGTGCGGTGAGGACGAACAGCCCCGTCAGGACCAGGCCGGTGAGCAGCATGGCACGCTGTACTCCCGCGCCCGTCCGCAGCCGCAGCGGCAGCCGTCGTGCCAGAACCAGCGCCATCTCTCAGTACCTCACTCGCGGATCGATCAGTGCGGCCACTACGTCGACGAGGAAGTTCGTCATCGCCACGACGACGGCGAACAGGGCCACGATGCCCTGCACCGCCGGGAAGTCACGCACCGTCAGGTAGTGGGCGAGCTCGTAGCCGAGGCCCTTCCACTCGAATGTCGTCTCGGTGAGCACGGCCCCGCCGAGCAGCCCGGCGACCTGGAGTCCGAGCACGGTGACGACGGGGATCAGCGCGGGCCGGGTGGCGTGCCGGGTGACCAGGCGGAGCGGGGCCACGCCCCGTGAGCGGGCGGCCTCCACGTACTCGGCGGAGAGCGTCCCGATCAGGTTCGTGCGCACCAGCCGCAGCAGCACCCCGGCCACCAGCAGACCCAGGGCCAGTCCGGGCAGCACGGCGTGCCGGAGCACGTCGGCGATCGCCGTGCCGTCCCCGCTGCGCAGGGCGTCGATCAGGTACACGCCGGTCGTGCTCGTCTGGTCCTGGAGGAAGAGCTGGACGCCGGTGCTCGCCCGGCCGGACGCGGGCAGCCAGCCGAGCCAGATCGCGAAGACCAGTTTCAGCAGCAGGCCCACGAAGAACACGGGCGTGGCGTAGGTCAGGATCGCGAACAGGCGCAGCGCCGCGTCTGGTGCCCGGTCACGGTAGGAGGCCGCCACCATGCCCAGCGGGACGCCGATCACCAGGGCCACCAGGAGTGCGTAGCAGGCGAGTTCGACGGTCGCGGCGCCGTACGTGCCGAGGACGTGCGTGACCGGCTGGTTGTCGGTGACCGTGCGGCCGAAGTCGCCGGTTGCCAGCGAGCGCAGGTAGTCCAGGTACTGGGTGAGCAACGGCCGGTCGTAGCCCGCCTGGTGCAGCTTGGCCTGGAGCTGGTCCGGGGTGAGGCGGTCGCCGAAGGCGGCGGTGATCGGGTCGCCGGTCAGCCGCATCAGGAAGAAGACCAGACTGACCAGGATCAGCACGGTCGGGATGATGAGGAGGAAGCGGACCACCAGGTAGCGGGCGAACCCGTGCCCGGCGGCGCCGTCGGCCGGGGTGGCGACGGCGCCGGGGGTCTCCTGCGTCAGAGTGCTCACTTCTTCGAGAGCCCCGCCCAGCGGAACTGGTACGTCGCGTCCAGCTCGACCGGCACACCGCTGACGTCGGTGCGGGTGACGATGGCGGTGGAGCCCTGGAGCAGCGGCAGCAGCGGGACCTGCGCGGCGGCCCTGTCCTGCGCCTGCTTCAGCAGCTCGGTCCGCTTCGTGGCGTCCGTCTGGGTCTCCTCCTTCTGGATCAGCGCGCGCACGGCGGAGTCGTCGTAGCCGTTGGCGACCCAGCTGTTGGCCGAGTAGAAGGGCGAGAGGTAGTTGTCGGCGTCGAGGTAGTCGGCGTACCAGCCGAGCTGGTAGAGCGGGTAGAGGTGCTTGACGCGGTCCTTGCCGTACTGGGTCCACTCGGTGGACTGCAGGTTCACCTTGAACAGCCCGGTGGCCTCCAGCTGGGACTTGATCAGCGCGTACTCGTCGGCCGAGGACGAGCCGTAGTGGTCGCTGTTGTACTGGAGGTTGAGCGTGACCGGGGTGCTGACCTGCGCCGCCTTCAGCCGGGCCGCGGCTGCGGCCTTGTCGGGGCCGCCCTTCTTGTCGCCGTAGAGCGACTTGAAGGAGGGGGTGGCGCCGGTCAGGCCGTCCGGGACGGAGCTGTAGAGCGGCTGGTAGGTGTTCTTGTAGACCTGCTGGGCGAGTTGGGACCGGTCGACGGAGTCCGCGACCGCCTGCCGGACGGCGAGGGCCTTCTTCGCGTCGGCGTTCTTCGCCTTGGTGCCGTAGGGCTGGCTCGCCAGGTCGAAGACGATGTAGCGGATGCCGTTGCCGGAGCCGGTGTGGACCTTGATGTCCTTCTGCTTGGCGAGGTCGTCCAGGTCGGTGGTGGTGAGCGTGCGGTAGACCGCGTCGATGGTGCCCTGCTGGACGTCGAGCTTCAGATTTCCGGCGTCCGTGTAGTACTTCAGCTGGACGTTCTTGGTCTTCGGCGTGCCGAGTTGCCCCTTGTACTCCGCGTTGGCGGTGAAGGAGACCAGCGAGTTCTTGTCGTAGCTCTTGACTCCGTACGGCCCGTTCCACGGCTTGGCCGCGACGATCGACCTGTCGTCGAGGATCTTGTCCGCGGGGAACACCTGCTCGTCCACGACGTAGCCGGCGGCCGTGGACAGCACCTGCGGGAACAGCGTGTCGTTGGCCGACTTGAGGGTGAAGACGACCGTGGTCGGGTCCGGGGCGGCGACCGAGGCGAGGTTGTACAGCAGTGACGACGGGCCGTTCTCGTCGGCGATCTTCAGGTCTCGGTCGAAGCTGAACTTGACGTCCGAGGCGGTGAGTTCGTGGCCGTTGGCGAACTTGAGGCCCTTCTGGAGGGTGACCGTGTACTCCTTGGGCCCGGTCAGCCTGATCCCGGTGGCCAGGTCCGGGGAGACGGCCGCGGAGCCGTTCTTCTGGCTGAGCAGGGTCGCGTAGACCTCGCTCTCGACGGTGCCCGAGCCCGCGTCCCAGGCGCCCGCCGGGTCGAGGCTGGTGACCTGGTCGGTCGTACCGACGGTGAGCGCCGTGGCGGAGCTCGCGGTGCTGCCGTCCTTGCTGCTGGTGCAGCCGGTCAGGGCCACCAGGAACGCCGTGCCGAGGGAGATCGCGCCGAGGCCGGGGCGAAGGGGTCTGTACGGCGCCGGGCCGGTGTGGAATGCCATCAGTGGTCTCTGCTTCCGCATCGAGGGTGCGCTGGACGGCCGAGGCGCAGGGCGCGCCACGGCGTGCGAGGTCAGGTGAGGGAGATCAGGTGAGCGAAGGGGGAGCGAGGGTTACGGCGACGGGCGGCGGCAGCTCTGCCGACCCGCGGTGGGCGGGATCAGCCCCGACACAGACAGCTGGACACCAGCAGCAGGTCGACATGGAGCCGGGAGCACAGCACCAGCGCTCTCGCCATGCCGTCCTCCCGGGTTCTGGCCCGCCTCGGGGCCGATGTGAGCGCACTTGCAGAAAGAAGAGATCCGCCGAGCCGTCACCTGGGGCACCCCACTGCGTCGAGGGTTGCCGTCCGGCCAGCCAGGGCTTGATCACCGGAACTCGTAGCTCGCGCACACCGTAGATCGGCTGTTCTCCCGGCGTCAACCTGCCCCTGGGCTGATCGTCGGGCAGGTGGACGGGGGACGGGCCGGTACGCCGGGAACGGGAGCTGACGCCGAACGAGGTGACCCAACCCGAGCCCGGGATCCACGTGTTCGACCTGGAGCGGAACATGGCCGGCTTCGCGAGGCGGACAGCGCCCCCACATCCGCGCGTCCGCCTCGCGTCGAACTCAGCGTCCGGTGTCGGAAACGCTCAAATGCTCCCAGTACGCGTCGAAGCCTGCCCGTGCGGCGGCGAACACACGGCCGTCCGGGCACTCCGGTTCCTCGTCGCCACGGTAGTGCCGGAGTACGGAACCGAGGCCGAGTACATCCACGGCGGGCACCGGCGTTCCGTCGTCGACGACGATCGTGCGGGGGACCGGCTCGTACAGGCCGAACAGCAGGTCGTCGTTGATGAAGTACAGCTTGCACTGGGGGGTCACGGCGACCCGGCGGAACTCCGCACCGGCATCGACGCCCAGTTCGCGCAGGTGCGCCATGAGGTCGGTGATCCCGGTCGCGTGCCGTCGGGTCATGGCCTTCCAGCGAAGCCATACCCGCTCGTCGTCCGGGTCCTTGGCCGCGGGGTACGCCGGCCGCACCGTCTCCGCGGGCAGGAGGACGCGCAGCCGCAGACGTGCCGGCCCGACCTCCCCCATGAGCACCCGTTCGGTTTGGGCCCTCAGATGGCTCCAGAGAGTCTCGGACGTCAACGTGAAGGTGTCGACGAGGACTTCGGGCTGCTCGAAAGCGCGATGGAGCAGTGGTCCGAGCGCTGCTGTGCCCGGGCGTCCGAGGGACGGGCCGGCCGGTTCCGCCCGGGGCACCCGCAGCACACGCATGCCGCTGCCCTGCCGGGTGGCGATCCAGCCCTCGTCGGCCAGCCTCCGCAGTACCCGCTGGACGGTGTCCCTGCTCACCCCGAACTCCCCGGCCAGTTCTCGCTGTGTCGGGAGCTGCTGACCCACCCGGTACGTCCCGTTCGCCAACTGCTCCCGCAGCACGGACTCCACCGCGGCGGAAGTGTGCATTCCGCCGTCTTTACGCCCAGAAGTAGCCATGGACCGAACCTAACGCCTCGGCCGGAGCGATGCGTATGCCGCTGCACCAGCCACAGTGCGGCGGGCGGCGGCACCGTCTGACGTGATGTCAGTGACCGCCCGCCTGGCGGGTGTTATGAGCCGCCTCTGCCACCTCGGCCGTGTTCTCCCGCCCCATTGTGTTGAGCCTTGCGCACCCTTACTGTTCGACTTTGCCCGAGTCTGTTTGGTGTTGATTGCTCAGTCGCTCTGGAGGCCGCGGTGCGGAGTGATCGGATCGGTTCAGAGGCAGCGAGACCCGCTGGCCGTCGATGGTGGCGGCCCGTCCTCGCGGCGGCGGCGACCATCGCCCTGGCCGCGGGCATGATCGCGCCCGCCGCGGCGCAGGACGCCGGCGAGCAGGCGCCTGCCGCGGCGCCCGTCGCCGCCCCGCAGGCGCACACGGTGAGTCTCGACGGCTACTCGTTCCTCGTCGACGGCAAGCGCACCTATCTCTGGTCCGGCGAGTTCCACTACTTCCGGCTGCCGAGCCAGGACCTGTGGCGCGACATCTTCCAGAAGATGAAGGCCGCCGGCTTCAACTCCACCTCGCTGTACTTCGACTGGGGCTACCACTCGCCCAAGCCGGGTGTGTACGACTTCACCGGGGTCCGTGACGTCGACAAGCTGCTCGACATGGCCCAGGAGGCCGGGCTCTACGTCATCGCCCGCCCGGCGCCGTACATCAACGCGGAGGTCGACAGCGGCGGCCTGCCCGGCTGGCTGACCACCAAGGCCGGGAACAACCGCAGCGACGACCCGCGGTTCCTGAAGTACGCCGACGAGTGGCTGACGCAGATCGACCGGATCATCGCCCGCCATCAGCTGACCAACGGCACCGGGTCGGTCATCGCCTACCAGGTCGAGAACGAGTACTACAACGGCTCGGCCGCCGGCCGCTCCTACATGCAGCACCTGGAGGACAAGGCCCGCGCCGACGGCATCACGGTGCCGCTGACCGGCAACAACAACGGCACCTTCAACTCCGGTACCGGAGCGCTGGACGTCGACGGCCCCGACTCCTACCCGCAGGGCTTCGACTGCTCGAACCCCTCGAAGTGGAACGGCGTCCCCGACATCAGCTACGACCACCCGGCCGGAAAGCCGCTGTACTCACCGGAGTTCCAGGGCGGCGCCTTCGACCCCTGGGGCGGACCGGGCTACGACAAGTGCGCCCAGCTGATCAACGATCAGTTCGCCGACGTCTTCTACAAGCAGAACATCGCCGTCGGGGCGACCGCGCAGAGCTTCTACATGACCTACGGCGGCACCAGCTGGGGCTGGCTGGGCATGCCGGAGAACTACACGTCCTACGACTACGGGGCCGCGATCCGGGAGACCCGCCAGCTCGACCCGAAGTACTACGAGGACAAGCTGATCGGGTACTTCACCCAGTCCGTCGCCCCGCTGACCGAGACCGAGGCGATCAGGGCCACCCCGCCGGACGACTCCGCCGTCGTCGACACCGCCCGGATGAACCCCGACACCAGGACCCAGTTCCACGTCCTGCGGCACGGCAACTCCACGTCCACCGCGGTCGACAGGACCCACATCGCACTGGACTTCAACGCCCAGCCGGCCGCGGACACCACCTACACCTGGGACGACCCCGACTCCGCGCTCCAGTACACCGGTTCGTGGTCGCACGTGGCCAACACCAGCTACACCGGCGGCGACTACAAGCACACCGAGTCGTTCTCGAACAAGGCCGGAGACTCGCTCACCGTGCCCTTCGACGGCACGGCGATCCGCTGGATCGGCTCGAAGACGAGCAACCACGGCTACGCCGACGTCTACCTCGACGGCACCAAGGCGGCGACGGTCGACGACTCCGGCAGCGAGAACCAGGCAGTGCTCTTCCAGAAGACCGGCCTGACGCCGGGTGCCCACACCCTGAAGATCGTCGTCGACGGCAACCACAGCTCGGCCTCGACGGACAACTACGTGGCCGTCGACGCCATCGACGTGCCGACGGGCGACTCCGCCTCGGAGCCGACCTACCCGGTCGTACCCCAGCAGCCCGGCACCGCGATCACCCTCGACGGCCGCGACTCGCACGTGATCGTCGCCAACTACCGGCTCGGGGACTCGCAGTTGCAGTACTCGACGTCGGAGATCATGACCAGCGCGACGATCGGGAACCGGGACGTCGCCGTGCTCTACGGCGACAAGGGCAGCGACGGCGAGACCGTCCTCCGCTACGCCACCGAGCCCACCGTGACCGCCACCGGCGGCACCGTCACCACCACCTGGGACGCGACCACCGGGGACCTGCGGCTGAACTACAGCCACCAGGGCCTGATCCGCATCAGCATCAGCGGCGACGGGAAGCGCCCGCTCCTGCTGCTCGTCGGCGACAAGGCCACGGCGGAGACCTTCTGGCGCCAGGACACCGCCACCGGCCCGGTGCTCGTGCGCGGCACCCACCTCCTGCGCACGGCGACCAGCCTCGACGACGGCCACACCGTGGCCCTCAGCGGCGACAACGCGGACGACAAGAACTTCGAGGTGTTCACCGCCGCCGACCGCGTCACCTGGAACGGCAGGACGGTTCACACCCAGGCCACCGACACGGCGAGCCGCACCGGGACGATCCCGGTGGCCGCCCCGGTCGACCTGCCTGCACTCACGAACTGGAAGCACGCCGAAGAATCCCCCGAGTCGGCCCCGGGCTTCGACGACTCCGGCTGGCAGGTGGCCGACAGGACGACCACCAACAGCGTCTCCGGCAGCGACTCGCAGCCGGTGCTCTACGCCGACGACTACGGCTTCCACACCGGCAACACCTGGTACCGCGGCCGCTTCCGCGCGACCGGCAGGGAGACCGGCATCCACCTGGTCTCGGACTCCGGCGGAGACGCGCAGGCGTTCTCCGCCTGGCTCAACGGCACCTTCCTGGGCAGTTCCACCACCGGCAGCGCCGACTTCACCTTCCCCGCCGGTTCGGTGAACTCCACGGGCGACAACGTCATCTCCGTGCTCACCGTGAACATGGGACACGAGGAGGACTACAACTCGACCAACGGCAACAAGACCGCACGCGGCCTCACCAGCGCCTCCCTCGTCGGAGCGCCGCTGACCTCCGTCACCTGGCGGGTGCAGGGCGTACGTGGCGGCGAGGACCTCCAGGACACGGTGCGCGGCCCGCTCTCGACGGGCGGCCTCTACGGCGAACGGGCCGGCTGGTCCCTGCCGGGCTACCCGGACAGGAACTGGGACCAGGTGTCCCTGCCGGCCACCGACACCCGTCCCGGCGTCTCCTGGTACCGCACCGACGCCGACCTCGACCTCCCGCACGGTCAGGACACCTCGCTCGGGCTGACCTTCACCGACGACCCGTCCCGCAAGTACCGTGCCACGATCTTCGTGAACGGCTGGCAGGTCGGCAACTACGTCAACTACCTGGGCCCGCAGCACACCTTCCCCGTGCCCAACGGCATCCTCAACCCCAACGGCCACAACAGCATCGCCATCGCCGTGTGGAACCTGGACGGCAGCACCGGCGGGCTCGGCAAGGTCTCCCTCACCGACTACGGCAGCTACGCCTCCTCCCTGCGCGTCGCACAGAACGACAGCCCCCGCTACGACCCAGTGAAGTACGCGATGCCGAAGCGCCCGGGAGCGGACGTCAACCTGGACGTGCCGGACACCGCACAGTCCGCCCAGGCCTTCACGGCCGAGGCCACGGTACGGGTGCCGAAGGACCGGCCGTCCGCCTCCCGCCTGACGGCCTCGCTCTCCGCCCCCGACGGCTGGAGCGTGACCGCCACGAGCCCTGCCACGGTCCAGCGCGTACGACCGGGCGGATCGGCCACCTTCACCTGGAAGGTCCAGCCACCGGACGGGACCCTGCCGTCCGCCTCGGCACTCACCGCCACGGTCGACTACGTGCAGAGCGGACGGCAGGCCACCGGCGGTGACGAGCGCATCGTCGGCGGGATCCCGCCGGCTCCGCCGGCCGGCGAGAGCGCGGTCAGCGACCTGCCGTTCCTGTCGTCCACCAACGGGTGGGGGCCGGTGGAGCGCGACACCAGCGTCGGCGAACAGGCGGCGGGGGACGGCCGTCCGATCACCATCGCCGGTGTCGGTCACGCCAAGGGCCTGGGCACCAACTCGGTCAGCGACGTCCAGCTCTACCTCGCCGGAAACTGCTCGCGGCTGACGGCGCAGGTCGGTGTCGACGACGAGACCGGCGGTGCCGGATCGGTGACGTTCTCCGTGATCGCCGACGGCAGGACGTTGGTGGCGACGTCGACGATCCGCGGCAAGCAGGCCGCGGTGCCGATCGACGTCGACGTCAGCGGCGCCCAGGTGCTCGACCTCAAGGTCGGCGACGCGGGCGACGGCAACGGCAACGACCACGGCGACTGGGCGGTACCGACACTGACGTGCGGCTAGCCGGATGACGGCTTCGAGTGCAATGTTCGCGGGTTTGAGGGCACTTGGCCGTGCCCGCTCTCCTGGCCGAACCGACCGTTTCGGAACGGAGCGGGTGGCGGACGGTTGTGCACTGCGAAGACGCGACATCGACCGGATGGTGGAGAGCGGGGCCGGCGGTGGCGAGGTGGCGGCTTCCGCACGGGACCGTCCTGCTCGGTGAACCTCGGTGAGTACTGCTGTGACCAGCCGTTCTTTCTTCCCCGCTGTGCCCCGGGGCCGGGGAACCCCGGGAAAGGACGATGCGGATGATCTCCCTCCTTCCGCCGGCCGTGTCCGGCCGCGGCAGCGGTGGACGGGTTGCGCGGGGGGAGGTTGACGCGTCCGGAGACACAAGGGGCGGGTCGTTCATGGGGGGTACTGTGATCGAGTGAATGTGTCGACTCGCGGCAGACGGCTGCGGAGCCGAGCCGCCACAGCAGCCTTCGTCTGCGCGATCGTCCTGTTACCGGGCCCGAGTTACGCGACCCCGCGCGAACCCGATCCGCGGAACGGCAAGTCGATCGAGGACATCCACGACGAGTTGAACGGCCTCTACCGCCAGGCGGAGGTGGCGACCGAGGCGTACGACACCGCCGACGTGAAGGCGGCCGGGCAGGAGAAGCGGCTGGCGTCGCTCCACAAGGACCTGGCCCGCACCGAGGACAGGCTGGACGATCTGCACGACCTCGCCGGTGCGGCCGCCCGCACGCAGTACCGCGGGGGCAATCTCGACTCCACAGGCATCCAGTTGCTGCTCGGCGACCACCCGGACCACGCCCTGGACGACGCGTCCCAGGCCCGCCAGGCATTGCGCAACCTGGTCACGGTGTCCGCGACCCAGAAGAACGCCCGCGCGGAGCTGAGCCGGCAGACGGACGCCGCCGCCGAGAAGCTGCGGGAGCTGAAGACCACCCGCGCGGAAAAGGCCGAGGCGAAACGGAAGATCGAGAAGAAGATCGCCGAGGCCGAGCGGATCGAAGCGGGGCTCAAGAAGGAACAGACCCGCCAGCTGGCCCAGTTGGAGAAGGAAGAGGCGCAGCAGGCCAAGTCCAGGTGGACGGGCCCCGGTTCCGGCGACGACACCTCCGCCGGTACCGGCTCGGGCAGCCGGGTGAAGGCGAGCGGAGCGGCCGCCAAGGCCGTCGCCTTCGCGCTGGCACAGATCGGAAAACCGTACGTGTGGGGCGCCGTGGGCCCCTCGTCGTACGACTGCTCGGGACTGACCTCCACGGCGTGGGCGGCGGCCGGGCACCCCATACCCCGCACCTCACAGGCGCAGTGGCAGGGACTGACCCGGGTCGGCCTGGCCTCCGTGCAGCCCGGAGACCTGATCATCTACTACGACGCCACGCACGTGGGCATGTACATAGGGGACGGACAGATCGTCCACGCCCCGCGGCCCGGACGCACGGTCACGACCGCTCCGGCCGCCTCCATGCCCGTTCTCGGTGTCGTCCGACCCGGAGTCTGAGCGGATGACCTACTCACTGACCCCCCGTAATCAGGGAAACCTGCCCGCGGTGAGCGCACCGCCGCTGATCCGGCTCGACGCCTACGTGGCCGAGGACGGGTCGACGGTGGTCAACGGTCATCTGCTGGAGATGGGCGGCACGCGGCCCCCCAACGAGGCGATCCTGGACGCGATCGCCATGTTCGCCCGCACCCTGCGGGCCCCGGTGGCGGCCACCGTCATCGACCGCACCGTGCTGCAGGTGGCACGCCTGCGGGTGTATCCCGACGGCTCCAGCCGGACCATCGCCGACGAGGAGGACCTGCCGCCCGGGCGCGAGCGTACCGCCGCGGAGGAGGAGGCGTTCCCTCCGCTCGCCCGCGTCGAACGCATCACCCAGCACGCGCAGCGCGGCGAGCTGCACGCCGCCTCCGTCCTCGCCAGTGCGCTGCGGGAGCACCTGACACTGCGCAGGGGCGCGGAGGACGAACTGGCTCTGGAGGCACGGGCGATCGAGGCGTACCTGGCGTATCTGCGCGGTGACTACATGCTCTCCACCGTCCTCGCGCTGACCGTCGCGCGCATCCGCTGCCGCACCGACCTGAGCCGGGCGGCGCCCGAGGTGGCTCGCGCCACCGCGGCGTGGCAGCGGCTGATGGACGAGGGCCAGGTGGCCACCCGAGGGCAGGAGCTGCTGCACATGTGGGAGCACCTGTCCGCGGAGGGCCACCTGCGGGAACCGGCCCACCAGGCGATGGCCCAGGCCGTACGGACCCGGCTCGCACGGGGCGACCGTGTGGTACCGGCTCCGGCCGCGGCACCGGCCCTGACGGCGGGTCAGGGGCCGGTCGCCCCCGAGGACGAGCCCCTCAGGCCCACGCGACGGGGGCTGCGGCGTTTCACCCGGAGGCCGGGCCGGTCCACCGGGTGATCGCCCTGGACGGGGATCAGCAGCGGGTTCGATCCCCGTCGCCTCGCTGCCGCGCTAGGACCAGCTCGGCGACGGCCCCCCGGGCTCTCCGTAGGGCACGGGCCGGCCGGCGACGGCGTCGAGGAGAACGCGATCCCCGAGCGGCTTGTGCAGCTCCACCTCGACGTCCTGCATGAGCATCTGGGCGGTGCAGGGGCCGCTCCTGGCTCCCGCGACGGAGGCGTACAGCACCACGCTCTCGTCCGTCTCCAGCGCCCTGACGACGGGGCCGTCGTCGCAGGCTCCGTGTGCGGCCTCCACGGTGACGGACCGGCCGTCCGCGGCGCTCCCGGTCATCTCGGGGATGCTCCAGAGGCCGCCGGCAGACCCCTGCGAAGTCGATGCGATCGGCGACCGGGGGAGCTTCGACGGGGTGACGGCGACCCGTTTGAGCGGGGTGCCGTAGCCGTCCAGTGCGAACAGCCAGGCGGGAACGGTGGCCGTTCCCCGGCTCGTGGCGATGGTCGTCGTGCCGAGCTTCGCTCCCGTCACGGTCAGCCGGGGGCCCGCGCCGTCGTCGAGGGCGAACGAGCGGTAAGCCTGCTCCGCTGCCCACAGTGGCCGGGTCAGTGTGTCCCCGCTGGGCCAGCCGACCTTCCCCTGCGCGGCGGTGCCTGCGGGCAGCTTGCCCCGCAGCGCGAAGTTCCTGTTCTCGTAGGCATGTTCGTCCGCCTGGCTGTGCCAACCGGACTCCGGTGCCTGTACCGCGTCGGCCATGGGGTAGTACCCCTGGCTCCATGCGGTGGCCGCCGCGGATCCCCGCCAGGCGTCGGCCACTTGACGGGCCCGCTCCCGCTGCCGCGGCGACTGGGACGTGTCGTCGTCGGCTCGTGGGCCGCTGTCGCAGCCGGCCAGCAGACAGGCACCCAGCAAGGGCGCGAGAAGCAGGCTGACGAGGTGCTTCGCTCGTGTGGTCATGATGTTCCCCCGGAAGGCGTCCGACGAGGGATCTCCGCGATCCCTACCGGGGCACGGCGCGCAGAGGCCGCACGATTCCCGGCGCCGACCCCGTGTCCACACCTACGACGCACGGGGGCTCGTCGGCGTTCGCCTGCTGCGGTCCTCGCCCGAAGCGGGCCGGACCTGCCGCGTCAGGGCCGCTCAGTACGCGTGGTGTACCTGCCAGAACGCCCAGGCCTGGCAGGGGCTGCCGTAGGTGGTGTTCATGTAGTTGAGGCCCCACTTGATCTGGGTGGCCGGGTTGGTCTGCCAGTCGGAGGCGACGGAGGCCATCTTGTTGCCGGGCAGGGCCTGGACGAGGCCGTAGGCGCCGGAGGAGGGGTTGACCGCGAGGTAGTTCCAGGTGGACTCGTGGTCCACGATGTTGCTGAAGCACTGGAACTGGCTGCTGCCCACGATCTGCGCGGCCATCGCCTTGATCTGCGCCACGGTGTAGGAGCTCTGCACGGGGAAACCGGCAGCGGGGTCGCCGGCCGCGGCCTTGGCCTCTTCGCGCTCCTTGGCCTCGGCCTTCTTCGCCTCCGCGGCCTTGGCCGCCGCCGCCCGCGCGGCCTGCTCGGCGTCCTTGCGGGCGCTCGCGTCCGCCTGCACGGCCATGGCGTCGGCCTGCTGCGTCAGCGACGCGGTCTGAACATGCGCCTGCTGACCCGTCGGCAGGTCCGCGAGGAGGGTGGCATCGGTCGCGGTCGCGTCCGCGTCGTTGTTCTGCGCGCTGCTGCCCGAGGCGACACCGACGACACTTCCGACAGCGGTGACCGCGGTGGCCGACGCCACCGCGATTCCCCGGACCGATATGCGGCTCACGCGCTTCTCTTCCTCTTCGCCCGGGCCACCGTGTGCGGCGGTCGACGGAAGCATCTCGCTGGTTGGGTAAGGCGGTTGGAACACTCTTGCGTGCCGGCCCGCCCGACGCAATGCCGTAGGGCGTGCGGATCCTCACACCCCGCCGAGACGCACGCAAGTGTGAATGGATGATCCGAGAGGTCGTTGACTTTTGGTTGAGTGAGCCAGAGGATTCGCGGGGTGACCCACCACGCGTACGGCCCCGGTGACCTGTCCGAGACCCTGGACGAGGCCGCACACCGCTGTCTGGTCGCGGGATTCGAAGGTACGACGGCCGTCCCCGACACCCTGAAACGGCTCGTCGACCGCGGCCTGGGTGGCGTCATCCTCTTCACCCGCAATATCCGCGACGCCGACCAGGTCCGTGAACTCACGGACACACTACGGGAGTTGCGCCCCGATCTACTGGTGGGCATCGACAACGAGGGCGGCGGCATAGGCCACCTGGTCGGCGCCGGCGCCCCCGAGGTGCCCGGCTCCCGGGCCCTGGGCGCCGTCGACGACCCCGCCCTCACGGCCGCCTGCGCAGACGCCCTCGCCGGTCACCTGGCCACGCTCGGCATCACCGTCTCCTACGCACCGGTCGCCGACCGCCAGCACCGCCCCGAGAACCCGATCGTCCGCACCCGCGCCTTCGGCGCCGACCCCGACCTGGTCTCCCGCCACCTGTGCGCCTGGATCGCCGCCACCGAGGCGCGCTCCGTCGCCTCCTGCGCCAAGCACTTCCCCGGCCACGGCGGCACGGTCACCGACAGCCACCACGAGACCGCGGTCGACCCACGACCGTACGGCGACCTCGACCTCGCCCCCTTCCGGGCCGCGATCGACGCCGGCGTGCCGATGCTGATGAGTGCCCATGTGGTCTTCCCGGCCCTCGACCCCGACCGCCCCGCCACCCTCAGCCCCCGCATCCTCGGCGACCTGCTGCGCGGCGAACTCGGCTTCGACGGCGTGCTGGTGAGCGACGCGCTGGAGATGAAGGCCATCGCCGGCCGCTACGGCGAGGCCGCCGCCGCCCGGATCGCCCTCGCCGCCGGAGCCGACCAGGTCATCGTCGCCGTACCGCACCTGGAGACCACCCTCGCCTGCCGCGACGCCGTCCTGGACGGGTTGTGCTCCGGGGAACTGGCCCGGGAGCGGGTCGAGGCGGCGGCGGCCCGGGTACGACGGCTCGCGCGCCGGTACGCCACCCCGCCCGCGCCCGCCGCGGTGGCCCCCTGGGACGAGGGCGCCGGATCGGCGGCCGCACGGCGGGCCGTCCGGAGCCGGGGTGCGCTGCCCCCGCCCGTGCCGGGCGCGTACGTCGTCGACCTGTTCCCGCCGCCGCATCCCGCCCTGAACTGGGGCGGGGAGGACCTGCTCACCGAGGTGCGGGCCCTGGACCCGGCGGCCATCGGGACAGCGCTGACAAGCGAGCCCGGCGAGGCCGTCGTGGCCGAACTGCTGGGGGCGGCGCAGGGGCGGCCGCTGGTGGTCGCCGTCTGCGACGCCGGGCTGTATCCCTGGCAGCGGCGGCTGCGCGAGGCCCTGCTGGCCGACCGCCCGGACGCGGTGACGGTCTCGACCGGGCTCCCGGAGGGCGAGGCGCTGTGCGCGTACGGAAGGGGGCGGGTCAACCTGCGTGCGGTGGCGGAGGTGCTGTCGGGCGCCGGTCCTACGGCCGGATCAGCTCGCTGATGCCCCGGGTCGCCAGGCAGTGGTCGTCCGCGGCCTGCTCCGCCAGGACGATCGCCGGTCTGGCGCCTTCCGCGCGCAGGCTCGTCCACGCCTCGAAGAAGGCGCCGCCCGGACCCGAGACCGCACGGGTGGCCGGGGTGCAGTCCAGGACGAGCGCGGTCTCCCGGGTCGTCGTCGAGCGCCGGCCGCGCAGCTCCGCCACGGTCTCCGCGAGCGCGTGGGCGATCGGCTTCGGTCGGCCCGTCGAGTCGAACAGGCCCAGGGTGTATTCGAGTTCGGGGAAATCGGCGAGGCTCCGGTCCACGTCGTGGGAGCACCACCAGGTGACACCCCACAGCTGCGCGCAGTCCGCCGCGTTCAGCAGGGTCGCACGGGCGAAGTCCGGCGCGTCGGCGGCGGGGATGTGCGGCTCGGGCGCGCCGGTCTCCTGGACCCAGACCGGGCGGGCGGGGTCGACGGCGTAGGCCTTGGCCAGTTCGGTGCCGTACTCGGCGAGGTGCCGCACCTGGGGGGAGCGGGGGCCGTAGCGGCGGGCGCAGTCGCCGGAGAACACCCAGGGGTGCACCGTGGTCAGGTCGCCCTTGCGGGCCGACGCCGCCGGGGTGAACGGGTGGTCGTCGCCGTACCAGGCCGCGTCGTACGCGGAGTGGGTGACCAGCCCGACGCCGTCGCCCAGCCCCTCCCGGGCCGCCGCCAGCAGCGTGTCCAGGTAGTGGTCCACCTCGGCGACCGTCACCGGGTTGTGCTCGACCAGGTTGTTGAGCTCGTTGCCGAGCTGGAGGCCGATGAGGTTCGGGCGGTCGGACAGGGCACGGCCGAGGGTGCGGAGCAGGGTGGCCTGGGCCGCGACGGTCTCCGGGTCGGTGAAGACGTTGCGGTGGTGCCAGCTGCGGGTCCACTCCGGGTAGAAGTCGAAGCTCGACAGGTGGCCCTGGACGCCGTCCAGGAGGACGTCGAGGCCGAACCCGGCGGCCAGGTCGACCAGTTGGACGAGCTGGTCCACGGCGGCGGAGCGGACCAGGGCGCGGTTGGGCTGGAGCAGCGGCCACAGGTGGAAGACCCGGACGTGGTCGAGGCCGAGCCCGGCGATCTGTGCGAGGTCCTCGCGGGCCTGGTCCGGATCGAAGTCGTGCCATGCGTGGAACCAGCCCCGACGCGGGGTGTAGTTGACGCCGAAGCGGAGTTCGGGAACGGGCGGGGGCGTGCTGATGGCGTCCTCCTCGGGGGCCTCGGATCCTCCTCGGAACCTTGCCTGCGGCGAATGTATCAACCACCATGGAGATCAATGAATAGTGATTTGAACCAAGACTCGGCCTGGGTCGTCGGAATCGACGCCGGCGGTACCCGCACCCGGGCGGTCCTCGCCGACGCGCGGGACGGACGGAACATAGGGGAGGGCGTAGCCGGGCCGGGCAACGCGCTGACCGTCCCCGGGCCGGAACTCGCCGATCACCTGGCCGAGGCGGTCGCGTCGGCCGTGCCGGAGGCGGGACGCGAGCGAGTGGCCGCGGTGGCCGGCGGCTTCGCGGGCGCCGCCCGTGCTCCCGAGGAGGAGCCGGGCCGGGTGCGGGCGCGGGCCGCCCTCAGCACCGCGCTGACCCGGCTGGGCATCGGAACCCAGGCGGTCGAGGTCTACAGCGACATCGAGGCGGCCTTCGCCGGGGCGCCCGGGCAGCCGGCCGACGGACTCGCCCTGGTGGCCGGTACCGGTGCCGTCGCCGCCCGGATCGAGGGGCGTGCGCTGGTCGCCACCTCCGGCGGGGACGGCTGGCTGCTCGGGGACGACGGCGGCGGGTTCTGGATCGGGCGCGAGGCGGCACGGGCGGCCCTGCGCGCCGCGGACGGCAGGGGCGAACCGACGGCACTGACGGCGGCGGTCGGGCGGGCCCTGGGGATTCCGGCGAGCGCCGTGCCCCCGGCCGAGGGCGTGCTCTGGAGGCCGGAGTCGCGCGCGGCCTACCGGGCGTGTCTCCTGCCGGCCGTGATGGACCGCCCACCGGTACGGCTGGCCGATCTCGCGCCACTGGTGGCGCGTGCGGCGGCGGAGAAGGACGCGGTCGCCGTGACCATTCTCCGGGAGGCGGCCGCTCATCTGGCCGCAACCGTCGCCGCGTTGGGGCCGCGTCCGGGTGAATCCCTCGCCGTCACGGGCGGACTGGTGGCTCCGGACGGCCCGTTGCTCGCCCCGCTCACCGAAGGGCTCTCCCACCTCGACCTCATGATCACCCCGGTGACGGACGGCCGCACGGGCGCCGTGGCGCTGGCGCGGCTCCTCGCCACCGGCCGCTGACCCGCGGAGGCCCCGTGACCACCCCCACCTACCGCATCCCCACCGCCCCCCTCGACGACCGCGTCGCCGACCTCCTCTCCCGGATGACCCTGCGGGAGAAGACCGGCCAGCTCAACCAGCGCATGTACGGCTGGGACGCCTACCGCCGCACCTCCGACGGCCGCTTCGAACTCACCGACGCCCTGCGCGCCGAGACCGGCCGCTGCGCCGGACTCGGCGCCCTCTACGGCCTGATGCGCGCCGACGCCTGGTCCGGCGTCGACCACGGCACCGGTCCCGGCGCCGACGACAGCGCCGAACTCGCCGACCTGGTCCAGCGGCACGTCCTGGACAGCAGCCGCCTCGGCATCCCCGCCCTGTTCGTCGAGGAGGTCCCGCACGGACACATGGCCCTCGACGGCACGGTCCTGCCGGTCAACCTGGCCGTCGGCGCGACCTGGGACCCCGGCCTGTACGAGCGGGCCGCCGCCCTTGCCGCCGCCGAACTCCGCGCCCGCGGCGGCCACCTGGCCCTCGTCCCGGCCCTCGACATCGCCCGCGACCCGCGCTGGGGCCGCACCGAGGAGTGCTTCGCCGAGGACCCGTACCTCGCCGCGCGGCTCACGGAAGCCCTCGTCCACGGCATGCAGGGCGACCGGACCGAGCTGTTCGCCGCAGACAAGGCGCCCGTCGTCCTCAAGCACTTCGCCGGGCAGGGCGCCACCGTCGGCGGCCGCAACTCCGCCGAGTCCGAACTGGGCCTCCGCGAACTCCACGAGATCCATCTCCCCGCCGCCCGCGCCGGCGTCCGCGCCGGGGCCGCCGCCGTCATGGCCGCGTACAACGAGGTCGACGGGATGCCCTGCTCGGGCAACCGCGCGCTCCTCACCGGGATCCTGCGGGAGAGCTGGGGCTTCGACGGGCTGGTGATGGCCGACGGCCTCGCCGTGGACCGGCTGGCCCGGATCACCGGCGACACGGTCTCCGCGGGAGCCCTCGCCCTCAACGCCGGCGTGGACCTGAGCCTCTGGGACGAGGGGTTCACGCATCTGGAGGAGGCGGTTGAAAGGGGGCTGGTCGAGGAGTCCGTCCTCGATGCCGCCGTTGCCCGGGTGCTGCGGCTGAAGTTCCGCCTCGGGCTCTTCGAGCAGCCGTACACCCGGCGGGTCCCGCTGCCGGACGGCGGCCGGGAGCTGAGCACCGCACTCGCGCGGCGCTGCGTCACCCTGCTGCACAACAAGGCGGGGATCCTGCCGGCAGGACCGGAGGTCCGCCGTATCGCCGTCCTCGGCGCCCATGCCTCGACCACCGCCCACCAGCTCGGCGACTACACCGCGCCGCAACGCCCGGGCGCGGGAAGCACGGTGTTCGACGCGCTGCGCCGACTCGCCCCGCCCGGCTTCGAGATCCACCAGGGGGAGGGCCCGGCCGACCTCGCCGTCCTGGTGCTCGGCGGCAGCAGCGCCCGTACGCCCGGCACCGAGTTCGACGCCAACGGAGCGGCGCGCTCCGCCGGGCCGCAGACGACCTGCGGTGAGGGCGTCGACCTCGCCGGACTGCGGCTGCCGGCCGACCAGCGGGCCCTGTTCGAGGCGGTCACCGCGACCGGCACGCCCACCGCCGTGGTCCTGGTGCAGGGCCGCCCGCACGCCGTCCCCGAGACGGCCGACCGGGCCGGGGCACTGCTCACCGCCTGGTACCCGGGGACCTGGGGCGGCGACGCGATCGCCGAGGTCCTGCTCGGCCGCACCGAACCCGCCGGCCGCCTCCCCGTCTCCGTCCCCCGGTCGGCCGCCCAACTCCCCGTCTACTACAACCACAAGGACACCGAGTATGGCGGCTACGTCGACGAGAGCGCCGAACCGCTCTACTCCTTCGGGCACGGCCTGTCGTACACACGCTTCGCGTTCGCCGAACCCCGCCTGTCCGGGCGGACCGTCGAGGTCGACGTCACCAACACCGGGCAGCGGCACGGGCGTACCGTCGTCCAGCTGTACGTCCGCAGGCTGCGCCCGGCCACCTGGCCGCGCACCCTCGAACTGTGCGCGTTCGAGGGTGTCGAGCTGGCCCCGGGGGAGTGCCGTACGGTCGTCCTCGCCCCGGCGGTCGACGAAGCCGTCGAGATCAGGGTCGGCGCCTGCGCGCGCGACGCGCTCAGCGCGACCCCGCTCGTCGTGGATCAGAGCTTCACGGCCCCGGCCGAGACCCCCTTGTAGAACCACCTCTGCGTGATCACGAACAGCACCAGCACGGGGACGATGGAGATCACCGACCCGGCCATCACCACCCGCTGGTCGTAGCCGAAGGACGAGCTCTGCAGTCGCGACAGGCCCAGCGTCAGCGTCATGTGGTTCTCGGAGCGCAGCACGATCAGCGGCCAGAGGAAGTCGTCCCAGGCGCTGATGAACGTGTTGACGACGACCACCATGATCGCGCCCCAGGCGGAGGGGAGATACAGGTGCCGGAAGCGCTGCCACTCGTTCGCGCCGTCGAGCATCGCCGAGTCCTCGATCTCGCGCGGGACGGCGAGGAACGCGCCGCGCATCAGCAGGACGTTGATGGCGCCCACGAACCCCGGGAGCCACACGCCCGCCAGGTTGTCGACCAGGCCCAGGTCGCGGATGCTCAGGAACAGCGACACCATGATCGACTCGAAGGGGAACATCATCGAGGCGACCAGCACCACCCAGACCGCCTTGCGGCCCTTCCAGCCCGGCTTGGAGAGCATGTAGCCCGCGGTGGTGGAGAACAGCAGCTGGCTGGTGACGGAGAGGGCGACCACGATCAGGCTGTTCCTGATGTACGTGGCGACCGGCACCTGTTCGAAGACCTCCCGGTAGGCGCGCAGCGTCGGGTGGTGCGGGAGCAGGCTCGCGTCCGCGCCGAAGACGTCCTCGCCCGTGCCCTTGAGGGAGGCCAGGAGCTGCCAGAGCAGGGGGCCCACGGTGAGGCCGAGGACGAGCAGCAACAGCAGGTAGCGGACGACGAGTTCACGGGGGCGGCCGTACTCCCGCCAGCGGGGCAGCAGGCGCCGGGGCCGGTCGACGGCGGTCGTCATGCCTCGTCCTCCTTGGTCAGGCGCTGCGCCAGCAGGGTCAGGCCGAGCGTCAGTGCGAACAGGGCGACACTGACCGCCGAGCCGTACCCGGCGTTGCCGGTGAGCGGGTCCAGGCCGACGTCCCGGATGTAGAACGGCAGGGTGCGGTCGGCGCCGCCCGGGCCGCCGGTGGAGCTGCCCAGCATGTAGATCTCGGTGAAGACGCGCAGCGAGCCGATGCCGGTGAGGGTGCCGACCAGCATCATGGCCTGCCGTACCCCCGGCACGGTGATGTGCCAGAAGCGGCGCACCGCGCCGGCGCCGTCCATCGCGGCGGCCTCGTGCAGCTCTTTCGGCACGTTCCCGAGGGCCGCCAGGTAGAAGACCATGTACCAGCCGAGGCCCTTCCACAGGGTCAGGCCCATCGCGCACAGCAGGATCAGCCAGGAGTCGGACAGGAACGGGATCGCCGACCGGATCAAGTGGGCTTTCCGCAGCCAGGTGTTGACCAGTCCGTCGTCGGCGAGCAGCCACTGCCAGCTCAGCCCCACGACCACGCTGGAGGCGAGCACCGGGGTGTAGAAGGCGGACCGGAAGAATCCGATGCCGGGAAGGTTCTTCTCCACCAGGACCGCCAGCATCAGCGGGAGCAGCACCATCAGCGGGACGACGACCAGCGCGTACAGGACGCTGTTGCGGGTCGCCAGCCAGAAGTCGGAATCGCCCAGCATCCGGGTGTAGTTGTCCAGGCCGACGAAGCCCGCGGCGCCGCCGAGCGGCTTGGCGTCGGTGAACGAGAGCAGCAGGGTGTTGAAGAAGGGGAACACGCCGAAGACGACGGCACAGCCGATCGCGGGCGCCGTCCACAGCCACGGCAGCCACCAACGGCGGTACAGCGCAGCCCCGTTGGCGCCCGGTGCGGGGCCGGGCAGCAGCCGGCGCAGGCGGGCGGGGACCGGGCCCGGAGGGGCGGCGGTCCGCTCCGCCCCGGGCACCGGCACCGGACGAGCTGTCTCGGTCGCCACCACGCTCAACCCGCCTGCTTCAGCAGCTCGTTGGCCTTCGCCTGGGCGTCCTCGACGGCCTGCGCGGCGCTCTTCTTGCCCTGCATGGCCAGCTGCACCTGGGCCACGATCGCGTTCTGCACGGCGGGCGACAGGTTGGTCTGGTACGCGGTGGCTGTCTTCAGCTGCTCGGCGACCAGCTTGCGGGCCTCGGAGAACGGGTCGTTCCCGGTGACCTTCTGGAAGAACGGATCATCCAGCGACGCCGTGGTCGTCGGGAAGACGACCACGTCCGGGTCCTTGCACCAGGCGGTCTGGTTCTCCGCGTCGGTCAGGAACTCGGCGAACGCGAGTGCCGCGGGGGCGTGCTTGCTGGTCGCGGCGACCGATATGTACTGCGGGGCGCCGGTGGTGTGGCCGAGCGCGTCGAAGGGCTGCTGGCCGACGCCCGTCTTCGCGTACACCGACGGGCTGTTCTGCTTCACGAAGCGCACGAAGCTCGGGTTCGTCGAGCCGTACGCCACCTTGCCCTGGCTGTACAGCGTGGACGGGTCGTTGCTGGAGGACAGCGAGTCCTTGGGCATCGCGCCCTCCTTGTACAGCTTCGCCATCCAGGCGACCCACTGCACAGTCCTCGGATCATTCGCGAAGACCGCGGACTTTCCGTCGCCTGAAAGCGTCTTGATGTTCATCTGGTCCCAGTCGGCCGGGATCCGCCACACCGGGTTCGCCATCGTCGCGAAGTACGCGCCCTTGGCCGCCTTGGCGACCTTCTCGTAGTCGGCGAACAGGCCGAAGACGCTGCTCGGCGCCTTCGAGGTGTCGACGCCTGCCTTCTTGAGAAGGCCCGTGTTGTAGGTCAGCACGATGCCGCCGGTGTACCAGGGGAGCACGGTGTGCACGGTCGCCCCCGAGGAGTCCGTCATGGTGCTGGACTGCCAGAACGCGGGCACGAACGGCTTTGCCACGTCAGGGTCCTTGACGCCCAGGTTCAGCAGGTACCCCGCCTTCGTGAGGGCCGTCGCCGTCTCGGAGTTGAGGTTGATGACGTCCGGCAGGGTGCAGGCCTGGGCGTCGGCGACCGTGCGGGTGGTGAACGTGTTGTCGCCCGGGTCGTCGATCCACTTGACCGTGGCACCGGGGTGGGCCTTCTCGAAGTCCCTGATCACCCCAGTGAAGAACGACCCGAAGTCCTTCTTCAGGTTCGTCGTCTGGAAGGTGATCTGACCCTTCACCTCGCCGGTCAGCTTCCCGGACCCGACGTTCCCCTCGTCCACCTTGCAGCCGCCGGCCGTCGCGCCCCCGCCGCCGGAGCCGCCCGACAGGCCGCAGCCCGCGGCGGTCAGGGCGAGGACGAGAACGCCCGCCAGGGATCCGGTCAGTCTCTTCGCACGCATGGGTGCCCTCCTGCGGCAGCTTCCGGATGGTTCAAATCACCAACTTGGAGTCTGGTTGATGAAAAGGTGGACCAGAATTCATCGGAGGTCAATGGTTCGCGTGTTTCGTTTCGGTTCCGTGCGCCGGCGGACGGGCTCAGTGCCGGTGCTCGTGGTCCGGATGCGCCGGATCGCCGGGGTGCTCGTGCCCGGCCGGGTACGCGACGCCGGCCCGGGCCCGGTCCAGCCAGTCGAAGAAGGCCTGGCGTCCCCGCCCCCGCCGCAACTCCCTTGCCACGTCCTCCCGTACGCGCTCGTACGGCTGGAAGTCCGCGGCCACCGCCGTCGTGAAGGCGTCGACACCGCGCCGCAGCACGTCCTTGGTGAGGAACCGGTCCCGGTTGCGGACGTAGTAGTCCCGCACCGCCTCCTCCGGCACCCGCTGTTCGGCCTCCAGGGCGGCCAGCAGGGCACGGGCGGCCGGGGAGTGGGCGAGGGCCACCGCGACGATGCTGCCCAGGTCGGCGACATCCGTTCCGGACACGGCCAGGACGCGCTCGGGGGAGACCTCCCGGGGCGGTTCCAGGCCGCGCTCCAGGCAGGCCCGCCGGGCGAGTTCGTCGGTGACGACGACCTGCGTCGCCCATCGCCTGCGCTGCCGCTCGGCCCGGTCGAGCGCCTCCGGACGGGTTCTGGCCGGGTCCCGGGCGGGAACGGCCGCCAGCAGCGTCTCCACCCGTTGCACCGGCACGGATTCCCCGTCCACCACAGCCGCGTGCTCGCTCACGGCGTCACCTCCAGTACGACCGCCTCCGTGTAGGCGACACACCCGTGCCAGGCGGCCTTCGCCAGCAGCCAGTACGACCCCGGCTCGACCGCCGAGCCGTCCACCTCGATCCCGCACTCCAGCGACTCCCCGGCGGCCACCGTGAACCCCTGGCAGCCCGGGGCGACCCCGGCCCAGGTCCCCCACGACGACACCGCCCACAGGGTGCCGGCGACCGGCCCCCGGGTCGGGTTCCGCAGCACGACCGGGACCGTCACCCGCTCACCCCTGCGGACGTGGATCTGCTCAACTCCCAGGCGGGCCAGGAGAGTCGGCCCGGTCCGCCCGTCCGGCTCGCCCCCGGGCACGGCCCCCGGCACATCGACGGCGATCACGTCCTCGTACGCCTGCCCGTCGCGGACCAGTCGTGCCCCCAGCCAGTACCGGCCGGGCGGGGTGTCCGGCGGCGGGGTGAGGGTGACCTCGGTGAGGGTGAAGCCGCCGGGGCCCAACGCGTAGGGCAGGCGGGCGGGTTCGGCCGTCCAGCCGGGCGGGTGTCCGAGGTCGACCGTGCCCGCGGCCGAGGCGTCGGTGAGCTCGGAGGAGATCCGCAGCGTCGCGGTGACCGGTCCCGGGGCGGTGAGCGCGGCCGGCGAGAGATGGACGGCGACCGGGAGGTTGCCGCGGGGCGCGGGACCGGAGTTGTGCAGCCAGTAGCGGGTGGCGACCGGCTGGGCGGGCTCGTACCCGGCGACCCCGGGACCCGGCGCGGGCCGTGCGTCCCCGGGAGTCGCCCGTACGGTGGCCACCTCGAAGCCGGTGAGGTCGAGGTCCAGCGCACCACGGTCGGGGACCAGCGGCTCCCCGGGCGTCTCCAGCACGTCCGTCCGGGCGCCCGCCGTCCACGGCCGGGGCCCGGTGACCCGGGCCCGCACCGGCCGCCCGTCCACCTCGTGCAGCCGTACGACGACCCCGCTCGCCGGATCCGCGGCCGCCCCGCTGCCCCGCGCGAGGGGCGCACCGCTCGGCTTCAACGCGTCAAGGAGCACCCGGCCCTCGGGCTCCAGGGAGAGGAGCGTCACGGTGCGCGGCAGGCTGCCCGGCGCCTCGGCGGGCGGTCGGATCCGGGCCGTGAGCGGGTGGTTGAAGGCATGCCCTGCCTGCGGCAGCCCCAACTCCCGCCAGTCGCCCGCACCCGCGACCACGGCGTACTCGAACGTGTGCGACCAGCGCTGGAGTTGAAAGCCGGATCCGTCGGGTGCGGTGCGGCGGGGCGGATCCACCCAGATGCCGGAGGGCCAGCCGGTGCAGGACCGCATCAGGGACATGTACAGGTCGCCGGAGGCGGTGACCACGCAGCCGGGCGTGCCCCGGTTGAGGACGGCGAAGCTGCGCCCGTCCCAGGCGTCGCCCGGCGGGAGTGCCTCGCCGCGCCCCGCCGCCGTGGCCCGTACGACCGCGTCGTCCAGGTCGGCGACCAGCGCGTCGACCGCCTTCGCGTCGTCCTCGGCGCCGGCCACGATCAGCAGGGGGAGCTGCTCCAGTTCACGGAGATCGGCGCCGGGCACCCACTCCTCGCGCAACGACGCCCGCGGGGCCACCCAGACGGTCGCGAGGCCGCCCTCGGCCAGCTGCCGGTTCATCTCCCGGGCCGCCGCCGGATCCCAGCTCAGCGCCTCGGCGACTACGGGGTTGCGGTCCGGGGTGCCCACGGCGATCCGGAGGTCGGGCAGGTTGGAGTCCACTTCCAGGTCGCCGTAGCGCGGACCGCCCGCGACCGTCGACGTGGCCGTGACCCCCGCTCGCACCAGGGCCGCCGCGAGCGGGGTGCCCAGCTCGCCGGCGGCGTCCCAGTCGGCGTGGATGAGTTCGGCGACCCCGACCGCCCGCTGCCCGAGCAGCCGGCCGGTGTCGTCGTGCACGGCGATCCGGGCCGTCGAGCCCAGCCCGAACCAGGTGTTGGCCGGATTGTCGAGGGTCCACGGGAACCGCTCGCTGTCCACCTCCACGAACCCGAGGCCACGCCCGATCACCGCGTCCGCGACCTCGTGCACCGGCAGCCCGCCCTGCACGTCCGAGGGCCAGCGCACCCGGATCAGCCGGTCGGCGCCGTCGTACCCGTCGATACTCGTCGTCATGTCGAGCCGGTCGACGCCCGCCCAGAGGGTCAGCCGCTGCGTGTACCGGAAGAGTCCGAGGTCACCGCGGACGGTGATGCGCGACCCGGCGGGGGAGTGCTCGACCTCGACGTCCGCGGTGACGTCCCGGCTCCGGGCGGCGGTCGTGCCGGTCGGGGTGAGATGCCAGGGCCCTTCGCCGAACCGCGGATGCCGGGGATACTCCTGCTGCACGACCAGCTCGTTGCCGATGTCACCGGAGCGCAGCAACTCCCGCCCGCCCTCGGCGAGTCGGCGCAGACTGCGGACCCCGCCACCGCGCGCCGGATCGACCGTGACCTCGTAGAACTCGTTGCGGACGGCGAGCCCTTCGCCCGGCGCCCACCCGGGCACCGAACCCTCCGCGAGCGAAAGGGCCTTGAGGCCCGTCCCCGGTACGTCCGGTACGACGACCCGGAGCCGGCCGTACTCCCGGACGGCGGGCAGCGGCAGGCCGGTGAGGTCCAGCGGGACCAGGCCGCCCGGGTCCTCGACCGTCAGCACGTCCCGGCGTCGCCAGGTGGCCGCGTTGAACACGACCAGATCCGGGGCGCCGCCGGGCAGCGGGACCACCTCGCGGGCCAGCGCGTCGGTGGCGTCGGCGTGCACCGTCCGGGCCAGGTCGTGCAACTCCCGCCAGCCGGTGAGGAGATCGATGTACACCTGGTCCGACTCGGAGCCGGTGATGGCGTCGTGATGGGCGCCGTAGACCAGCTGCCGCCAGGCCTTGTCGAGGGCCGCGTCCGGGTAGGGGTGTCCGGTGACGAGGGAGGCGAGGGTCGCCCAGGCCTCGGCGTCCGCGAGCAGCGTCTCGCCGTACCGCTGGGCCTGCTTGGTGTCGATGTAGGAGACGTCCTTGCCGGTGTAGACCGGGTTCATGTCCCGGGTCTGCGGCGAGGCCGTGCGGCCCTCCGCCGCCAGCTCGGCGCGCACGGCGGCGAAGAAGTCACGGGGGATGCCGCTGACGAACCGCGGCCAGACGTACCGGTCGTTCCAGTCGCGGTGGATGGCCGTCACCCAGCGGCACGGCGGCGCGTAGTCACCGCCGACCGGCAGCAGTACGTTCCTGGTGAGCGCGGCCTTCTTCAGCCCCTGGAACAGCTTGAACGCGGCCGCCTCCGCCTCGGGCAGGCTGGGCGCGTTGTCGATCGCCCAGCCGGCGCCGTAGTGGTTGACCATGTAGGCGGTGAGCAGCCCGCGGCCCGACGGTGCGATCCAGTTGAACTCCGCCGGGAACTGCATCCGTCCGGGATCGCGCGGCTCCTCGCCGAAGACGGAGAGCGTCGGCCCCCACTGGTGGAACGGCCCGCGCGCCCAGGAACTGGAGGTGATCCCGGCGTCCGCCATCAGCCCGGGGAACTGCGGATCGTGCCCGAACGCGTCCAGCTGCCAGGCGGTTTCGGGCGCCGCGCCCATGATCCGGCGCTGGAAGCCGTCCCCGTACAGGGCGTTGCGTACGGTGGCCTCGGCGCCGGTGAGGTTGGTGTTGGGCTCGTTGTAGGTGCCGCCCATGACCTCGACGCGTCCGGAGCGGATCAGCTGGCGCAGGAAGGCCCGTTCCTCGGGGAAGGCGTCCCAGTAGGGCTTGAGATAGTCGACCTCCGCGAGCACGAAGGTGTACAGGGGGTCGCGCCGGGCCAGGTCGCAGTGGGCGCGCACCAGGCTCATCCCGGACTGACGGCGTGAGTCGAAGGTACGGGCGGGCAGACCGCTGGAGGCCGGGTCGTCGGCGGTGTCCCAGGTCTCGGTGTAGGCGGCCTGGGTGTTCCACCAGACCGGGTCGTAGTGGAAGTGGCTGACCATGAACATGGTCCAGCCGGGCTCGGCGGCCGTGAACTCGGCCGCGTGGTGCAGGAGTCGGCCCGCACCCGCGTCCTCGACGGTCACCGTGATGGTGCGCCGGTCGCCGGGCGCGAGCCGGTCGGCGGACACGGAGACCTCCGCGCGTACGGTTCCGTCCTCGCCGGCGGTGGCCCGGTGCTCGCCGACGCTGCGCACCCCCGGCCCCTCGACGGTCAGCAGCACCGGGCGGCCCGGGATGTGCTCGGCCCGGACGACGACCACCTGCAGCGGTTTCTCAGGGGTGCCGGTGAAGAGCTCGGTCGACTCGACAGAGGTCACACGCATGGGGCTCCTACGAGTGCTCGGCGGAGCCCCATCCTGGCATCGAGGGGTGGTTCAATCAACCACGCATGTGATTCATTGATGGTTCATCCATGCAGAACGAATGGTGGTTCAGCGCGACCGCCGGGACTTCGCCGTGTGCTGCCCGGCGATGTGGTCGGTCAACGCCAGTGAGGCGCTGGCCCGTTGGTAGGAGAGCTGGGCGACCCGGACGTACAGGCAGTCGATGAGGACCAGTACCGAGTGGCGGGCGCCGATGATGCCGGTGGGGAAGCTGGTCTCCGAGGTCGAGGAGATGAGCCGGATGTCGGCGGCGCGGGCGAGCGGGGAACGGGGGTCGGCGGTGAGGGCGATCGTCGTCGCGCCGCGCTCCTTGGCCGTCTCGAACGGTTCGGTCGTCTCGCGTGTCGCCCCGGAGTGGGAGATGCCGATCGCGACGTCGGCGGGGGTGAGCAGGGCGGCCGAGGTGGCCGCGGCATGCACCTCGGTCCAGCCGCGCACCGAACAGCCGATCCGGAACAGCCGGGTCTCGGTCTCCTGCGCCACCGCGCCGCTGCCGCCCACGCCGTAGACGTCGATCCTGCGGGCGCGCGCCATGGCCTGCGCGGCCCGCTCGACCGCGTCCAGGTCGATCCGGTCCAGGGTCTGCTGGACGGCCCGCAGGTCCGCGGTGCCGACCACCTTCACGACCCGTTCCAGGCTGTCGTCCGGGGAGATGTCCGGACCGATCTCGGCCGTGCCCCAGTCGGAGACCTCGCCGCGGCCCCGCTCCTGGGCGAGCGCGATCAGCAGGTGCTGGTAGGAGTCGAGGCCCACGGCCCGGCAGAACCGGGTCACGGTCGCCTGGGAGGTGCCGGTGCGGCGACCCAGCTCCGCGGCCGAGCAGTGGGTGACGGCGGCCGGATCCTCCAGGATCAGCTCGCCGACCTTCCGCAGGGAGCCGGCCAGGCGCGGCAGCTCGGTCCGGATGAGTGTGGTGACGTCGGTCGAGGGCATGAGGAGAAGGTATCAGCCACCCTTTGAGCGGTCAGATGAATACCAGGACCGGAAGGACGCGGCATTGCACAGCATATGGCGCGCGTGATTTATTGATTCATCGATAGAGATGTAGTTGGGGTGGTTCAATCCATCCGGTTGGTCCCGGCAGTGGGGAGTGCGCACGTGTCCGTCGAGTCCGCCAACGAGTCCGGGACCGGCCCGGTGAGCGCCGAACGCTTCGCCCGCGAGGGCCTCGACGCCCTCCACCGCCTCACCGAGTCCGCCCGCGCCGACGTCACCCGGGCCGCCGCACTGATCGCCGACTGCGTCCGCGCCGACGGAGTCGTCCAGGCCTTCGGCACCGGCCACTCCCAGGCGATGGTCCTCGAAGTGGCCGGACGCGCCGGCGGGTTGGTGCCCACCAACCGGATCAGCATCGCCGACCTCGTCCTCTACGGCGGCGAGCACCCGAGCGTCCTCGACGACCCGCTCCTGGAACGCGAGCCCGGTGTCGCCGCGCGCCTCTACGACCTCGCCGCCCCGCACCCCCAGGACCTCTTCGTCGTCATCTCCAACTCCGGGGTGAACAACGTGATCGTCGAGATGGCCCTGCACGCCAAGGAACACGGACACCGCCTCCTCGCCCTCACCTCCCTCGCCCACACCCGGGCGGTCCCCGCCGGCCACCCCAGCGGCAGGAAGCTCGCCGACCTGGCCGACGTGGTCCTCGACAACGCGGCCCCGCGCGGCGACGCCCTCCTCGAACTCCCCGGCGGCGGCGCGGTCTGCGCGCTGTCCACGCTGACCGGGGTCATGCTCGTACAGATGGCGGTGGCCGAGGCGGCCGGCCTCCTGCTCGCCTCCGGCGACCGCCCCCCGGTCTACGTCTCGGCCAACGTGCCCGGCGGCTTCGAGGGCAACCTGGAACTGGAGAAGCGGTACGCCGGACGGATCCGGCGCACCGCGAGCTGAGCAGGCGTCAGCCGAGCGGCGGGCGACGGCCGTTCCAGGGCAGCGCGACCTCCAGGGTGCGGGACACCTGGAGCAGCAGGTCCTCCCGCCAGGGCGCGGCGACGAGCTGGACGCCGACCGGCAGCCCCGTGGCCTCGTCCTGGTGGACGGGGAGCGAGACCGCCGGCTGGCCGGTCACGTTGAACACCGAGGTGAACACCCCCATCGGATAGCTGTTCAGCAGAGCGGCCAGGGGATGGTCCTCGGTACCCGCCCGCCAGGCGCCGACGCGCGGCGGGAGACAGGCCATCGTCGGCGTGACCAGGAGGTCGAAACTGCCGACGAAGCCCTCGACGATGCGCCGCGACAGGTGCTGGGCCCGCTGCACGGCTTCCGCATAGGCCCATGAGTCCACCGACCGCGCCGCCTCGCGCAGCGCACGGTTGTGCGGCTCGACCCGCTCCGGGTCCGCGAGGTCGATCCCGGCGGCGCCGATGTTCCAGATGGTCGTGAACGCGGCGATCAACTCGTCCGTCGGCGGCAGTGGCAGGGCGGTGTCGACCACGTGGTGCCCCGCCGCTTCGAGCGCCCGGAGCGTGACCTCGACGGCCGTCACACACGCCGGGTCCACGCCGATCCCGCCGACGGGCGATTCGGTGAGCACCCCGATCCGCAGCCCGGCCGGCGGCCCGGCCGCCGCCGTCGCGGTGAACGAGCCGCGCGGGGACGGGGGCGACCACCAGACGCCCGGATCGTGGCGGACGAGCACGTCGAGGGCGGCCGCGGTGTCCGCCACCGTCCGGGTGACCACCCCGCTGACACCGAGGCCCTCCACGACGACGGTCGCGTTGCCGACCAGGCCACGGGTGGGCTTGAGGCCCACAAGTCCGGTGCAGGAGGCGGGGATACGGATCGACCCGCCGCCGTCCTCGGCGTGCGCGATCGGCGCCATCCCGGCGGCGACGGCCACGCCCGCCCCGCTGGACGACCCGCCCGGCGTACGGTCCGGGTCCCACGGATTCCGCGAGATGCCCAGGGCCGCGCTCTCGGTGAAGGGCAGGGCGCCGAACTCCGAGGTGGTGGTCTTGCCGAGCAGCACGAACCCCGCGTCCACGAACCGCCGTACGACCGGGTCCGAGGCCGCGGCCGGCGCCCGCCCGGCGCCGGCGGATCCGTAGGTGGTCGGCCAACCGGCCACGTCCACCAGGTCCTTGACCGGCAGCGGGACACCGTGGAAGGGCGGCAGGTCGTCGGGCGACGCGGCGCGCACCACCTGGTCGGCGGCCACTGCGGCGGCCTTGCGGACGTCGTCGTCGGCCCGGTGGCAGAAGGCGTTCAGCCGGGGATCCAGCTCGTCCATCCGCCGCAGACAGACCTCGGCCAGCTCGACCGGGCTCACCTCCTTCCGTCGTACGGCGGCGGCGAGTTCGACGGCCGGCGTGAACGAGTCGAACGCATCGACGGGCTCAATCGGCTCAATCGGCTCAATCGGCGAGCGCATCACGAGCGGTCCTTTCCGGTCCGGGGCGCTTGCGGGAACGTCGTCAGTCTCGGCGCGCCCGTACCCCTCCGTATTGGACGAATGTTCCGTACGCTGGCGGCATGCGATCCGCCCGGGCGGCTCGGAGCGCCGCGCAGATCTGGGACATCGCCACCCCGGCGCGGCCCGGTCTGCTGCCCGGGGTCGGCATGGCCGGGTTCCGCGCGCGGACCACGGACCCCGTCGACCTGAGCGTGGTCCCGTATCCGGCCGTCACGGTGGCCGTCGACCTCGGCGACCGGCCGCTCGCCGTGGAAGCCCCCGACGGCCGACGTCACCAGGGCAGCATCGTCGCCGGCCTCGCGGCGGACGGCCTGCGCGGACGCGGCCGTGCCATCGAGTGCCTCCAGATCCGGCTCTCACCGCTCGTCGCCCACACGGTGTTCGGCGCCTCCGCGGAGCTGGGCGGCGCGGTGGTCTCCCTCGACGACCTCTGGGGCCGCGACGGCACGCGCATCCAGGAACAGGTACGGGCGGCCGGAGCCTGGCAGGACCGGTTCGCGATCGCCGCGGCCGCGCTCGCCCGCCGGCACGAGGTCGGCCGGCCCGTCGACGCGGAAGTCGCCTTCGTCTGGCGGCAGATGGTGACGCACCTGGGCGGGGTCCGGGTCGAACCGCTGGCGGCCGAGATCGGCTGGAGCCGCAAGCGGCTCTGGTCCCGCTTCCGCTCCCAGACCGGCCTCACCCCCAAGCGCGCGGCCCAGCTGATCCGCTTCGACCACGCGGCCCACCGCCTCGCCTCGGGACACAGCGCCGCACTGGTGGCCGCGGAGATCGGGTACGCCGACCAGTCCCACCTCCACCGGGACGTCAGGGCCTTCGCCGGGGTGACGCCCGCGGCGGTGTCCGCGGCGCCGTGGCTCGCGGTCGACGACGTGGCCTGGGCCCTGCCCGGGTATCTGTCGGGAACACCGCTCCGAGCAGCCGCCGGGCGCTGACCCGGTGACCGCGCCCGGGGCTCCCCGGACCGCGGACCGGTTCCCCGGACGCGCCGTGCACCACCGGTCCACCCGGCGCCGCCTCAGCCGGTGGCCGTCTTCCGGGTCCAGTTGCGGCGTGCTCTTGCCTGTGCCCGCGCCGCCTCGGCGAGACCGGGCTGGAGGCGGCGGGCGGCGTCCACGTGGTCGTCGGTCCAGATGATCCGGACCGCGACCGGGGTGGCCCGGCCCTGGCCGTCGCTGAGTTCGGTGCGGACGGACTCCACGAGCCGCGTGGCCCCCTCGGGCCGGAGCGGGACGGCGTCCGGGACGGGCGAACGGCCCCCGAGGCTCGCGGCGAAGTCGTGGTACCAGTCGGTGACCTGGGCTGCCGACCCGAGGACGGCGCGGTGGGCGTCGGCCCGGACGGCCTGGACGCGGGCCACGTCCTCGCCCTGCCACAGGGAGACGACGGCGTCGGCGGCCAGCCGCAGCCCGACGACCCCGGTGACGAGGGTGTTGGCGCAGGACAGCGACAGCGGCTTGGCGCCGCGTTCGGCGAGGTAGTTGCGGAACGCGTCGTCGAGGCGGCGGGCGGCGGCCGCCGCCACCCGGCCCTGCGGATCGGGGTCCACGGGATGGCGGTGGCCGAGGGCGTGGTGCACGGCGTCCCCGAGGTAACGGGCGCTGTCGTCGTACGCCTCGGCGAGCGCCTTGTGGACGGCGGCCCGGGCGCCGCGCGGCCAGAAGAACACGGCGACGAGAATGCTGACCGCGCACCCCAGCGCGATGTCCTGGACACGCAGCAGTGCGATGTGCCAGTTGGGGTCGTGGCCGATGTTGAACAGCACCACGAGCGTGATGGTGAACGCGGCCTGCCCGGCGGCGAAGGAGATGGCGGCGGGCGCGATACCGGCGAGCAGGACGGCCACGGGGAGCACGAACCACAGCGCGGTGCCGTGGTGTCCGATCAGATGCAGCAGCGCGGCGCCGACCACGGACCCGGCCACCGTGCCGAGGACGGCGCGGACGGCGTTCTGCCCGGTGCTGAGCGCGTTGGAACGGAGCACGGACAGGGTGCCGAGCAGCACCCAGAAGGAGTGCCCCACGCCGGTCACCCCGGCCAGGAACACGGCGATGCCGAGGCCTACGGCGCCGCGCAGGCTGTTGTGCAGCCACACCGAGTCGGGCCTGAGATGGGCGACGGCGCGCTCCCGGGCGGCGGCGAGGGGCGCGGCCAGTGCGCCCGGCTCACGGCCGAGGAGCCGCTCGGGCCAGCTGCGCTGCCAGGCGGTGGCCGCCATGTCGACGTTGTCGGCGATCTGCAGCACGGCGAAGCCGAGCTCCTGGGCACGGAAGGACACGTCCAGCGTGGCGATGAACCCGAAGACCTCCGCCGGACTGTTCCCGCCGGGATGCTCGGCGGGCACCCGGACGGCGGAGCTGTGCTCCATCCCGGCCAGGACCGCCCGCAGCTCCGTCTCGCGGGCCCGCAGCGGACCGGTGTCCCCGTTCAGATCCGTGAGCAGGTCGCAGGCTCCCTCCAGGACGTGGGCGGCGGCGCGGCGCACGGTGTACGCGGCCGGATCGCAGGTCGGAGGCTCGTCGGTGTAGTCGGACCGGTCGACGAGGACCGCGCACAGCCAGGTCAGCTCGTCCACCAGCCGGACCAGGGCACGTGAGGTCGCGGACAGGCCGGTCGGGCGGGACGTCGTGGCGTCGAAGACCCCGCGCAGCTCCGCGCCGGTCCGCGCGGTCCGCTCCGCCCCCACCCGGCAGTGCTCGGCGTCGGCCCCCGGCCCGTCCGGGCTTGGCAGGGCCGCGCGGATACGCAGATACCCGGCGGCGGCACGGCACACGGCGGCCGCCGGGGCGCTGAGCGGGTCGGCGACGGGACGCGGCCAGAGCAGGGCGACGGCCGGCAGCGCCACCGCCGCCGCCAGGCCCGCACCGGCGAGCCGCCCGGGCAGCTGCGACAGCGGCACCGGGGCGCTGACCGGCAGCACGAAGGCCAGCAGGAGCGCCGTCGAGCTGCCGGCCAGGACCGAGCTGACCACGCCGGCGAAGAGGACCACGAACCCGATCACGACCGTGGCCGCCACGGCGAGCCGGATGTCCCGCCCCGCCAGCGTCCCGGCGCAGATCAGCACCAGCCATGCCACCGCGAGCGCCGCCTGTGCGCGCAGCCGCTCCACCATCGGCCCGGAGTAGTCGACCAGCAGCAGCATCGAGAACGAGCCGAACGCGGCGTAGCTCGCCATCGCCGGCGCGTGCAGCACCTCGGTGCACAGCGCGAACAGGGCGGGCATCACCAGCGCCGTACGCCCGGCCCGCCGGGTCGCCGCGAGGTCCGGGTCCCTGCCGCGCAACCATGTCACCCAGCGTGGCGGCCGCCCCGACATGTCCACCTCCCGCCGGCCCCGGAGCAGCCGGCCCCGCCGCCGTGCCGCCCACACCACCCATATGCGGCCACCACCGCCCCGCCCGCAACATTTGCCGGGCCCGCACGACGCCCGGGGGGACCTTCCCGGACCGCTCAGCGCACCGGGAAGCCGAACGAGTACCCCTGTTCCTTCAGCCACGGCAGCACCTCGCGCAGAGCGGCAACCGTCTCGGAGCGGTCGCCGCCGGCGTCGTGGAAGAGGATGGTCGGCCCGTTGGGCATCTCCTCCTTGACGGTGGTGACGATGGCGGTCGTGCCGGGGCGTTCGAAGTCCTTCGAGTCGACGTTCCAGCCCAGCGGGCGCATGCCGTGGGAGGCGGCGAGCTTGCGGCTGTACGGGGTGAAGGCGCCGCCCGGGGCGCGGTAGTAGAGCGGTCGTACACCCCCGGACGCCTCGGTGATCATGTGCTCGGCGTCGAGGATCTGCTGGGACTGGTAGGCCTCGGACTTGGTGTCCATGGTGACGTCGTGGGAGACCGTGTGGTCGCACAGCCGGTGCCCGGCCGCCACCACCGTCTTGACCAGGTCCGGGTGCGCCTTCGCCTGCGGTCCGATCATGCAGAACGTGGCCTTCACGCCGTACTCCTTGAGCACCTGGAGCACCTCGGGGGTCCAGACCGGGTCCGGTCCGTCGTCGATCGTGATGTTCACGCCCCTGGCGCCCCGGTCCGAGGCGTGCGCGATCCCCATCGACACCGGGGCCGCCTTCGGAGCCGGGTGGTGCGCCGGAGTCCCGGCTTGCGCACGCCCGTTGACGGGACCTGCCTGCGCGGTCCACAGCGAGGCGGCCACGGTCACGGCCGTGACCCCGAGCGCCGCCGCGACCACCTGGCCGTACCATCCCCGTCCGCCGTGCCGCGCCATGTCCGCCCCGTTCCCTGTCGTTGAGTCGACCTCGTGCACCCGTCAGGACGGAAGACGGCGGGCACCGGATCCATCTGTTACCGATCACGGACAATTCCGCGAGACTTCTGCGACAGGCTCCCTGCGAGACCTCTAACGCGGGGGACAGCGATCGGTGTTGGCGGTCACGCCTCTTTGCGTCAGCCGTTGTGGGCGCGTTGTGCCGGAACCGCGCCCGCCCGGCACCCGAGTCCGGCCGGGAACGTCCCACGACCTGGTGATCAGGAGCCGTACGCGGGGATACCCGGCTTGTTCGACCGCCGGCGCACCAGCGGTGCGAGTGTCCTGTGGATGATGAAGTACTCGGCGACGACAAGGGCGTGGTCGGTGTCTCGGCAGCCGTCCTCGACGAACAGGGCGGCGAAGCGCTGCGGGTCGTTGCCGTTCCACGCGGCCGCCCAGGCGACGGCGACCGCCGTCAACCGGTGGTGGCGGTACGACGATTGATGGTCATGGTTTCTCCAGGAACAGTGATGCACTCGCGTGCTGGTCGGCTGACGAACTCGGCGACGGCGAACCGGACCCGAACCGGCCAGGTGCGTCCACCGTGTCGGCACCCTCGTCATGAGGAAGACGATCCCGAGGCGGGGCGACCGTCCGCGTCGGCGACTCGCTCAATGTGCCCGCATGACCTCGGAAGAGACGTCCTCGCTGATACTGCACCGCAGACGCCGTGCCTCCATCCGCCTACAGGAAATGCGGATCCTTTGGGCCGGAGTGCGCGCCGTACCTGAAACTCTGAGGTAATTCAGAGAAAGGGCGGGAAACCGACCAGGGATGGCCGCGAGCAGTACCGTATGGTGCGTCATATCGGGTTCGTCCGGGCGGTTTTCGCAAAGTGGAGGTAAGGTCTTCCTTTGGTGAGATCGGCACCGTTCGACTGTGGCCGAATTTCGCTGGTGGCCGACTTCTGATCCCTCGGAAATCGCAGTGAGAGCGCTTTCATGGATTTCTCATTCTTCTCGGTGATAGTCATCGCAGCCGCTGACCAGAAAACCCGAGGATTCGAGAAATGCGAGGTGCAACCTAGTGTCCGAAACCGGCATGGGTGAAAGCACGGCACGAGAAGGACACGCGGCGGAGGCCGGGTCGGCGGAAGCGGACCGGCGTAGCTTCATGCGCAGGGTCTTCCTGGCCGGCGGTGCCACCGCGTTCGCCGCCATGGGCGGAGCCGGCGCGGTGGCGTTCGCCGACGACGGCTCCACGGCCGACCCCTCGGCCGCGGCCGAGGACAGCGCCGGCCCGTCGCCCAGCGCGAGCCCCACCCGCGGGGGCGGAGGCGGCGGCGTCCTCGCCACGCAGACCATCACCGAGGACTTCTACGGCCTGACCACCGACGGCAGGCAGATCGACGACCTCTTCACGCTCCACTCCAAGGGCGTCGACACCGCACCCGTCGTCGCGGCCGCCCAGGCGTTCCTGGCAGGGCTCACCGACACCCAGAAGGCGAAGACGCAGTTCTCGCTGCGCTCCACCGAGTGGCGGACCTGGAGCAATCTCGACCCGGGGGAGTTCAAGCGGCAGGGCGTGTCGCTGGCCGACCTGACGGACGACCAGAACGCGCAGGGCTCCGCCCTGATGACGGCGGCGCTGAGCGCCGACGGACTGGAGACCACCGAGAAGATCCGCCGTCTCAACAACGCGGCCGGCGTCATGCTCGGCAAGGCCGACGTCTTCAACGACGAACTCTTCTACTGGACCGTGATGGGCACGCCCTCGGCCACCGAGCCCTGGGGCTTCCAGTTCGACGGCCACCACCTGGTCGTCAACTACTTCGTGCTCGGCGACCAGGTCGTGATGAGCCCCTGCTTCTGGGGCTCCGAGCCGACGAGGATGGAGATCGACGGCCAGACCGTCTCGGTCTGCCAGGAGGAGGTCGAGGCGAGCCTCGCGTTCATCCAGTCGCTCACCGAGGCCCAGCAGGCGACCGCGATCATCAAGGCCACGAAGGCGGACGAGGACATGAAGGCGGGCGCCTTCGCCGACAACGCGGTCGTCGCCTACGCCGGCATCCGTGCCACCGAACTCACCCCGGCCCAGCAGCGCAAGCTCCTCGCGGTCGCCGAGGCGTTCGTGAACCGGGCCAAGGCCGACGTGGCGAAGGTACGCATGGCCGAGATCCGCAGCCACCTCGCGGACACCTACGCGGCCTGGATGGGCGGTACCGGCGACGACGACCCCTTCTACATGCGCGTACACAGCCCGGTCGTCTGGATCGAGGTCGACTGCCAGGCGGCGGGCCCGCTGGGCGGCGCGTACGGCAAGACCCGCGGTGACGGCCCCACCCAGCTGCACATCCACTCCGTCATCCGCACCCCCAACGGCAACGACTACGGCAGGGAACTGCTCCGCCAGCACTATCTGACGTCACCGCACCACCACTGAGGCACGCGATCGAAGGGCCTGCTCCGGTTCCGCCGTGACCCGGAGCGGGCCCGGCGGCCCGGTGGTTGCGGCGGCAGCCTCTTCGAACAGGGCGCCCTGCTCAAACCTGGACGCCGTCGTCATGGCCCTGGCCGCCGAGCGCGGCGACACCCACGAGGAGATGCGGGCCCGCCACACCGACATGCAGTGACGAAAGGCCCCGCCACCGGGCCGGCGGACTCGTGGAAGAGCCCGCCGGCCCTCGGCTGCGGAGCCTCAACCGGTGTGCAGGGCCTCCCTGATGGAGTCGACGGCGAGGTGCCGTGCGACGTTCGTGGCGTTCGTGTCGCGCAGGCTGTCGAGCATCATGAAGTCGTGCACCATGCCCTGGACCCGCACGGCGGTGACCGGGACGTCGGCCTCCCGCAGATGCGACGCGTAGGCCTCGCCCTCGTCGCGCAGCACATCGGCCTCGTCGGTGATCACCAGGGCCGGCGGCAGCCCCCTGAGATCCTCGACGGAGGCCTGCAGCGGGGCCGCGTATCGCTCGTGGCGTTGGGCCTCGTCGGTCGTGTACTGGTCCCAGAACCAGATCATGCCGTCCCGGGTGAGGTAGTAGCCGTCGGCGAACTGCCGGTAGGACGGCGTGTCGAAGTCGGCGTTCGTGACCGGGTAGAGCAGGATCTGCGCGGCGAGATCGATGTCGCCGCGGTCCTTGGCCATCTGGGCGAGGACCGCCGACATGTTGCCCCCGACGGAGTCACCGCAGACGACCATCCGCGACGGGTCGAGGCCGTACTCGGCGCCGTGCGCCACGACCCACCGGGCGACGGCGTAGTTCTGCTCGATCTGGGTCGGGTACTTGGCCTCGGGCGCCCGGTCGTACACGGGGAACACGACCGCCGCCTGCGCCCCGGCGGCCAGCTCCCGGACGAGACGGTCGTGGGTGTTCTCGTCACCGAAGACCCACCCGGCGCCATGGATGTAGAAGATCACCGGAAGCTGCCCGTTGATGCCCTCGGGCTTGATGACGTGGGCGCGTACGGTGCCCCACTCGCCGGCGTCGACGTCGATCCGGCTCTCGTCGGCGGGCGGCTTGGCCACGCCCTTGCCCGTCTGCAGACCGGCGAGGATGTCACGCCCCTGCGGGGGCGGTACCTCGTAGATCCGCGGGTGGGGTGCGGTGGCGTCGGCGAGTTCGCGGGCCGCGGGCTCCAGGTAGGGGGTGGGCGGCGGGGGCAGATCCTTCATGACGAACCTCCAGACAGTGCCGATGCCGCGGCGGTGGGGTTCGGCCGGCCGCTCGTCTCCGCAGGTCACACCTGTTGAGCGGGACACCGCGGGTGCGTCGGCGGCGAGGCCGGGCGGGCGACATCGCCTTCCAGCCTGACACCGGACCGCGGAGGCGGCATCACGTGGCCGGAGCCGTACGGTGATCCCGGCGCTACGGGCTGTGGGGGCAACTGGACAAAGGGCCCAGGCGCTGGCCAGTATGGGCCACACGGATCCGGTGACTGGACCCATCCGTGGCAGAGAGCAGCGGAAGCCGCCCCTTTCGAGCATCCCGGGGTTGACCATTGGACGAGCTGTTCGGGCGGGACGAGGAACGCGGCCGGCTGACGGCGGCGCTCGACGACGCCCGGCGCGGGATGAGCGGCGTCCTGGTCCTGAAGGGCGGACCCGGGAGCGGTAAGAGCACGCTGCTCGACCACCTCCAGGCAGGCGCGGCCGCCGACTTCGAGATCATGCGTTTCGACGCCGTGGAGTCCGAGGCAGAACTGGGCTTCGCCGCCCTGCACCAGCTGCTCAGGCCGCATCTCTCCCAGCTGCCCAAGCTGCCCGACCCGCAACGCGCCGCCCTCGGCCAGGTCTTCGGACTCGCGGAGCGGACCAGCCCGCCGGACCGGTTCCTGGTCGCCCTCGCGTCGCTGGGGCTGCTCGACGCCCGCGCCGACGACCGGCCCCTGCTGTGCCTGGTGGACGACGCCCACTGGCTGGACGAGGAGTCCGCCGCGGTGCTCGCCTTCGTGGCCCGGCGGCTGCACGCCGACGCGATCACCATGGTCTTCGCCGCCCGTAGCCGCCCCGACCGGGTCGACCACCTGGCCGGGCTCCCCGAGCTGGCCGTGACCGGCCTCGACACGGACGCGGCCGGACGGCTGCTGGAATCGATGGTCCCCGGCGCCCTCGATCCCGGCGTCCGCGACCGGGTCGTCACCTCGACCGGCGGCAACCCCCTCGCCCTCATCGAAGCGGCCCGGGAACTGAGCGCCGACCAGCTCAGCGGCGAGACACCGCTGCCCGAACCGATCCCGCTCGGCAGCGCCCTGGAACGCGTCTACCTGCGCGAGGCGCTGGCGCTGCCGCCGCAGACCCGCACCCTCCTGCTCACCTCGGCCGCCGACCCCACCAGCGACCCGAACGTGCTGTGGCGGGCCGGCCCCGAGCTCGGCTTCGACGCCGGCGCCGCTGCGGCTGCCGAGGAGCGCAACCTCCTCTCCATCCGCGAGACCGTCAGATTCCGTCACCCGCTGATCCGTTCGGCCGTCTACTACGGCGCCCCCCTCGCCCAGCGCGCCCGGGTGCACGCCGCCCTCGCCGAGGTCGCGGCGGATCTCGGCGAGGTCGACCTGCGTGCCTGGCACCTCGCGGCGGCCGCCACCGATCCCGACGACGTCGTCGCGGCGGAGCTCGACCGCGCCGCCGTACGCACCCGCGACCGCGGTGACTGGACCGGCAGCTCGTCGTTGCTTGCCCGCTCCGCGGCCCTGACCTCGGACCCGCCCGCCCGGGCCCGGCGCCTGCTGGCGGCGGCCGAGGCGAGTGCCGTGGCTGGCTCCCCGGGCCGGGCACAGGCGCTGCTCGACGAAGCGGCCGCCTACCGAGCCGACCGGCGCTACAACGGCCTGGTCCAGCGCGTCCAGGCACGGATCCACCGGCTCACGGGCGCACCGGCGGCCGCGACGTACGCCCTGCTGACCGCCGCCCGGGAACTGGGCCCCGTCGACATCAGGCTCGCCCGCGACATCCTCGTGGAGGCGCTCGTCCAGGCGCAGATCAGCGGCTCACTGGCACCACAGGGGGCGACGCGCCGGAGCGTCGCCGAGACGGTCCGCTCGCTGCCGCTGCCCGCCGGGATGCGGGCCACCACGGGCGACGTCGTGCTGGAGGCCGACACCGCCGTACACCTCGAAGGACTGGCCGGTGCGAGCCCGCGGCTCCGCCAGGCCGTGGCGGCGGTACGGCAGGAGGAGTCGACCGCCCCGGAGCTGTTCCAGCTGCTGGCCGCGGCCTGCTCGCACGCCACCGTCCTCGGCGACGACATCACCCTGCACGAACTCGCCTGGCGGCTGCACGCCGAAGCCGGCCGGCAGGGCGCCGCCATCCCGATGGCCCTGGCCCTGAGCCACACCGCCCTCTCGGAGCTGATCGCCGGCCGCCTCGACGAGTCCGAGCGCCTCTTCGACCAACGGGCGGCGCTGGAGGAGGCCCGTGGCTCCCAGCTGTATCTCGGCGCCCTGCTGATCGCCGCCTGGCGCGGACGGTGCGAGGAAGCCCGCGGGCTGTTCGAGGCGGTACGCGAGCACGCCGCGCGCACCGGGCAGGGGTACCAGCTGGTCTTCCTCGACTACGCCCGGTGCGTGGTCGAGCTGAGCCAGAGCCGGTACGAGGAGGCGTACCTGAGCCTGGCGGGCCAGATCGGGGAACTCTGCCAGGCGAAGTTCGCCCTCGTCGACATGGTCGAGGCGGCGACCCGCAGCGGCCGGCAGGACGAGGCGCTGGGCCTGCTGGAACTCCTGACCCGGCTCGCCGAGCGCACCCCCGTCCCGGGACTGCTCGGCGACCTCGCCCGCGCCCGGGCCCTGACCACCGCGGACCCGTCGGCGGCCGAGAAACTGTACGTCCAGGCCATCCGGCACCACGAGGACGTCCGCGGCCCCCTGCGCCGGGCCCGGAGCCACCAGCTCTACGGCGAGTGGCTGCGCCGGGAGCGCCGGACCAGGGACGCCCGGCACCAACTGCGCACCGCCCACGAGCTCTTCGACGCCATGGGCGCCCAGGGCTTCGCCGCCAGGACGGCACAGGAGCTCTCCGCGGCCGGCGACTCCCTCCCGGCCGGTGCGCACACACCGAGCGGCGGCGAACTCACCCCGCAGGAGGCCCGGGTCGCCCGGCTCGCGGCGGGCGGTGCCACCAACGGGGAGATCGCCGCCCAGCTCTTCCTGAGCGTGCACACGGTCGACTACCACCTGCGCAAGGTGTTCCGGAAACTCGACGTCCACTCCCGCCGGGAGCTGGCCGTTCACCGCGACCGGCTCACCTCGGCGTAGCCCCGGAATCACGCCCACCGTTCGCGATGATCATATGGAGATATGCCGAAGTCCTCGGGCGAACCTGGCTTCGGGCTCCAGGCACCCCGAAACTGTCAACTGTCAGTCGGTGGCGGCCTGTTCGAGCAGCGTGTGCGCCCAGAGCCCGAGGGAGCAGTCATGAGATCGCGCCTCCAGTGGATCCACGGCCGCGGGGAGCACGCCGTCGTCGCACGCAAGCAGGCGTACGCGGCCGAGATCCTGGTGAAGTTCCTCGTCCTGGTCGGCCTGGTGTACATGCCGGTTCTGGTCTTCCACTGGGGTGAGTGGATTCCGTTCGCCGTGGCCGGCGGCTACCTGCTCTGGGAGCTGGGCCGCGTCAGCAGCGCACTGGGCGAGCTCGCCGACCTCTGGAACGAGCGGCACGCACAGCAGCGTCAGGAGCCGGTGCGAAGCGACGCCCTCAAGTGACCCGACACCCGGTCACCCGGGTTCAGCCGGCCCGGTCGACCTCGTGGACCAGCTCGATCGCCCGCCCCAGCGTGGTGAGCCGGTCCTCCAGGGTCTCGCCGGCCGGGTAGAGACGGACGGTGTCGACGCCGGCGTCGCGCCAGACCGCCAGACGCTCGCGCACCATGGCCGTTGTGCCGATCAGCGTCGTACCGAGCACCATCTCGTCGGTCACCAGACCGGCCGCGCCCTCCCGGTCGCCGGCCTGCCAGCGTTCGCGTACCTCGGCGGCGACCTCGGCCCAGCCCTGGCGGCTGTAGGCGCTGTTGTAGAAGTTGGTGGACGACGAGCCCATCCCGCCGAGGCTGAAGGCCAGTTCCTTCTTGCGCCCTGCGACCATCGCGACCAGTGCCTCCTCGTCGGACGCGAAGGCGACCTCGGCGCCCTGGCAGACGTCCAGGTCCGCGCGGGTACGGCCGCTGCGGGCCAGGCCCTCGTCGAGGTGGGCGAAGTAGGCGTCGGCGGCGCCCTCGGGCACGAAGCTGGTGCCCAGCCAGCCGTCGGCGGCCTCGCCGGTCAGCCGCAGCATGGCCGGGGAGAGGGCCGCGAGGTAGACCGGGATCTCGTGCTCGGCGCGCATCGAGAGCCGCATCGGGACGGCCTCGCCGCCCGGCAGCGGCAGTGTGAACTCCGTGCCGGAGTAGGAGAGCCGGCCGCCGCCGACCACCGCCCGTACGATCTCCACCGTCTCGCGCATCCGCCGCAGCGGCCGGGCGAAGGAAACGCCGTGCAGTCCCTCGATCACCTGCGGGCCGGAGGCGCCGAGGCCGAGCAGGAAACGCCCGCCGGACAGGTTGGAGAGGGTGATGGCCGTCTGGGCCACGGCCGTCGGGGTCCGGGTGCCGAGCTGCATGACGCCGGAGCCGAGCAGCATCCGGTCGGTGAGCGCCGCGTAGTAGCCGAGCGCGGAGGGCGCGTCGGAGCCCCAGGCCTCGGCGACCCAGCAGACATCCAGGCCCAGCTTCTCGGCCTCGACGACGAAGTCGCTCTGCTGTGACCAGTGTTCGCCGCCCGAGGCCTCGATCGTGGTGGCCGTCCGCATCACGCCTCCGCCCGCTTCTTGATCTGCGCGAGGGTGGCGGTGATGCCACGCTCGAACTCCCGCAGCCGTACGAACACGATCTTCTGCTCCTTGTCCGGCATCCGGTCGATGGCGATGGACAGCCCGGAACGCCCCGGACCCAGCTGCATCCACTGCGACAGTTCGGTCCCGCCGTCCTTCGGGCTGAGCCGGAACCGCCAGACCGCCGAGGGGTCGGCGGGATCCTGCACCGCCCAGGCGAACACCGACTCCGGCTCGCACTCGATCACATGGGAGGTGGTCTCCCATTTCCCGAGCGCCTCGTGCTCACTGCGGCCGACGAACCTGGCCCCCACCGCCGGAGCGGCGGCCCCGTCCAGCCAGGTGACGGACCGGAGCTCCTCGCTCATGTCCGGCATCAGCTCGATGTCGCTGACCAGGGCCCACACCGTGGCCGGCGGGGCGTCGATCCAGGTCCGCACCTCGATCGTGGGTCTGTCCGCGTAGCGCGCGCCCGTCCACTCCAAGACCGTCGGCCTCCTTGCCGTCCAGGGGTCTGACCTCCAGGGTTGCTAGATGAGACTCTCCATGTCAAGAGGTGGCGCGCTCTCGGGGCCGTGCGGAGCTCAGCCGGTGCCGAACCGCCGTCGGATGTCCGGCCGCTGCCTGAGCCGCTCGGGATAGCCGGGCCCCATCCGCATCGAGGTCTCCTCGGACCTGAGCGGCGTACGGCACTGGGAGCAGACGACCTCGGCGGTGGTGTCGTGGTCGCAGGCCTCGTGGTGGAAGACCACGGGCACGCCCCGCTCCCCGGCCAGCCACCGGTCGCCCCACGCGGACATCGCCGCGAGCACCGCGAACAGGTCGCGCCCCTTCTCCGTGAGGACGTAGTCGTAGCGCGGCGGCTCGGCCTCGTACAGCCGCTTCTCCAGGATCCGCTCGTCCACCAGGTGACGCAGCCGGTCGGTCAACGTGTTGCGGGCGATGCCCAGTTCCTGCTGGAACTCGTCGAAGCGGCGGATCCCGTAGAACGCCTCCCGCACCACCAGCGGCGTCCAGCGGTCTCCCAGCAGATCGGCGGTCCGCGCGATGGAGCACGGCCACTTGGCGAACGACGTCCGTTTCATGCCTCCACGATAGCGAGTCTCATGACGAAACCCAGCTGACTGTTGCGTTTTGCGGGGAGTGAACGACTGGGCGTGGTTCCGGCGCGTAGTCATCGGCCCGCCCGCACCACGAACCCCACGGGATGTGAGCGGCCCGCGCAGGCCGCAGCATGAAGCGGGGGGCGGGCCGTCCGCCGGGTGGCCGTGAACCGTGAATCGAGGTGTCCGACCATGAAGATCGAGGGATCGGTCGCGCTGGTGACCGGAGCGAACCGGGGGATCGGGCTGGCCTTCTGCCGCGCCCTGCTGGCCCGGGGCGCGGCGAAGGTGTACGCGGGTGTACGACGGCCGGAGGACTTCACCGGACCGGGTATCGAACCTCTCCGCCTCGACGTCACCGACCCCGAGCAGATCGCGGCCGCCGCGCGGACGGCGTCCGACGCGACCATCGTGATCAACAATGCGGGCATCCAGGCCGGACCGGGCCTGCTGGAGGGCTCCCTGGACGGCGCCCGGCAGGAGCTTGAGGTGAACTATCTGGGCACCTGGGCCGTCTCGCGGGCCTTCGCGCCGGTGCTCGCAGCCAACGGCGGCGGCGCCCTGGTGAACATGCTGTCGGTGGCGTCGTGGCGCTCGACCAAGCGGTTCCCCAGCTACGCCGCGTCGAAGGCCGCGCAGTGGTCGGTGACCAACGCGCTGCGGGTCGCCCTGCGGGAGCAGGGGACACTGGTCGTCGGCGTGCACGTCGGCTGGGTGGACACCGACGCCACGGTGGCGGTCGACGAGCCGAAGACGGATGCGGCCGAGGTGGCCGCGCAGACGATGGACGCGATCGCCCGCGACGAGCCCGAGGTCCTGGTGGACGAGACGGCCCGCCGGGTGCGCGCAGCCTTGTCCGGCCCGCTCGATCTCCTCTACCCGACCGCCTGATCGTGCGACGGTGGAGTCAGCAGATCGACTGACACAACGGTGAGGTGGAGCCATGCAGACCGACTTCGACGTCGTCGTCCTGGGAGCCGGGCCCGGCGGCTACGTGGCCGCGATCCGCGCCGCCCAGCTGGGCCTGCGCACGGCCATCGTGGAAGGCCGCTTCTGGGGTGGCGTCTGTCTGAACATCGGCTGCATCCCGGCGAAGGCGCTGCTGCGCAACGCCGAGGTCGCCCAGCTGATCCTGCACGACGCGGACAAGTTCGGCGTGAAGATCAGCGGGGAGGTGGGCCTGGACTACCGCGCCGCCTACGAGCGCAGCCGGGTGGTGGCCGACGGCCGCGTCAAGGGCGTCGGCTACCTCATGCGCAAGAACAAGATCGAGCAGTTCGAGGGGCAGAGCACCTTCCTCGACCCCCACACCCTGCAGGTCCGCCTGACGGACGGCGAGACGAGGCTCTCCTTCCGCTCCTGCATCATCGCCACCGGCTCGACCGTGAAGCTGCTGCCCGGTACGTCGCTGGGCAGGCGCGTCGTCACCTACGAGGAGCAGATCCTCTCCGACAGCCTTCCGTCGAGCATGGTCATCGCGGGTGCCGGGGCCATCGGCGTCGAGTTCGCCTATCTGCTGCGGTCGTACGGCGTCGAGGTCACCCTGGTGGAGTTCCTGGACCGGATCGCCCCGCTGGAGGACGAGGAGGTCTCGGCCGAGCTGACCAGGCGCTTCAAGCGGCAGGGCATCCGGGTCCTGACCTCCACCGCCGTGCAGTCCATCGAGGAGACGGCGGACAACGTCCGCGTGACGGTCAGGTCCGGCGACTCGGAGCAGGTTCTGGAGGCGGAGAAGGTCCTGCAGGCCACCGGCTTCCAGCCGCGGACGGCCGGCTACGGGCTGAACAGCACCGGGGTACGGCTCACCGAGCGCGGCGCGATCGACGTCGACGGGTACTGCCGCACCAGCCAGCCGCACATCTACGCCATCGGTGACGTCACGGCGAAGCTGATGCTCGCGCACACCGCCGAGGCGATGGGCATCGTCGCCGCGGAGAGCATCGCCGGCGCGGAGACCATGGAACTGGACTACCGCATGATCCCGCGCGCGACGTTCTGCCAGCCCCAGATCGCCAGTTTCGGCTGGACCGAGGCCGAGGCCCGCGCCCAGGGCTTCGACGTGCGGGTGGCGAAGTTCCCCTTCACGGCCAACGCGAAGGCGCACGGCCTCGGTGACACGGCCGGGTTCGTGAAACTCGTGAGCGACGCCCGGTACGGCGAACTCATCGGCGGCCACCTGATCGGACCGGACGTGACCGAGCTCCTGCCCGAGCTGACGCTCGCCCAGAAATGGGACCTCACGGTGCACGAGCTCGCCCGGAACGTGCACGCCCACCCGACGCTGAGCGAGGCGGTCCAGGACGCCCTGCACGGGCTCGCCGGACACATGATCAACCTCTGACGGGCCGCCCAGGCACCCCGGGCCTACGCGTCCCACGCGCCCGGACTACGCACATCACGGGATCTCCCGCGCTCCCGTGCCGGACACGATCGAGGTGAAGAGTTCGACGCGAGACAAAGCGAGGATCCATCGCATGCCCATGATCGACGTGTACGCCGCCAAGGGGCTCATCAAGGACCGCAAGGCTCTCGCCCAGGATCTCGCTCAGGCGATCATGCGCTGGGAGAAGGTTCCGGCCATCCCGTTCTTCTCGGACAACACCGCGGCGTTCGTCCACGAGCTGGACGCCGACGGGTTCTCCACCGCGGGCGGCGGCAACGACCACGTGCGCGTCACCGTCACCACCAACGCGGGCGCGCTCGACAGGGAGCAGCAGCTCGGCCTGGTCAAGGAGCTCTCGGAACTGGTGGCCGCCGCCGCGGGCGACCCCTCCCTCGCCGAGCGCACCTGGGTCGCCCTGACCGAGGCGGTTCCGGGCGGCTGGGGCATCGGGGGGCGCGCCTACACCAACGACGAAATCGTCCAGCACGTACGCGAGTTGCTGGGCAAGGCCTGACACTCCGGGGGTGCCCGTGCCGTCGGTCCGACGCGGCCGGCACCCCCACCTCAAGACGCCGGGGCCCGGGGCCGACGGACCGTGAAAGCCCCACCGGAACTAGT
>NZ_JBHXLU010000047.1:0-79351 GCF_042720695.1 Streptomyces sp. NPDC058457
GCTCCGCCCCCTGGACCCCCAGAACCATCGCCCACCCACCACCCGACTCGGTCAATTGGAAGGCGAGGTCGCGGGTCGGCTCGGTGGGGTGGGAAGTGAGGTCGTGGAGCGGGCCGGTCAGTTGGGGGGCGAGGTCGCGGATCGGCTCGGTCGGCTGGGTAGTGAAGGCGAAGGCCGGGGCGGTCAATGGGAAGGTGACGACGCGGATCGGCTCGGTGGGTTGGGAAGTGAGGGCGGGGGGTCGGGGGCTGGGTGTCGGCAGAGTGTTCTGGGGCGGGTTCGTGCTGCTTCTGGGCCTCGGCGGGGGAGGTTGTTGTTCGCGCTGCTGCTGGGGGCTCTCGCGCTCGGCAGTGCTGTCGGGCTGATGGCGACTTCCGGGTGGTTGATCTCGCGGGCCTCGCAGCAGCCGCCGGTGCTGTATCTGATGGTCGCGGTGACGGCCACGCGGGCCTTCGGGATCGGGCGGGCCGTGTTCCGGTACGGCGAGCGGCTGGTGTCGCACGACGCGGTGCTGCGGATGCTGGCCGATACGCGGGTCGCCGTGTACCGGCGACTGGAGCGGCTCGCGCCTGCCGGGCTGCGGACGACCCGGCGGGGTGATCTGCTCAGCCGGCTGGTCGCCGATGTGGACGCTCTGCAGGACTACTGGCTGCGGTGGCTGCTGCCCGCCGGGGTCGCGGTGGCCGTGTCCGCCGGGGCCGTGGGGTTCACGGCCTGGCTGCTGCCCGAGGCCGGGGCCGCCCTCGCGGTGGGGCTGCTGGCGGCCGGGGTCGGGGTTCCGCTGGTGACGTCGGCCGTGGCCCGGCGCGCCGAGCACCGGCTGGCTCCCGCCCGCGGGTTGCTGGCGACGCGGGTGACCGACCTGCTCACCGGCACCGCCGAACTGACCGTCGCCGGCGCGCTGCCCGCCCGTACCGACGAAGCCCGGCGGGCCGACGGCACGCTCACCCGGATCGCCTCACGGGGAGCCACTGCCACCGCACTCGGTGACGGGCTCACCACACTGCTGACCGGGCTGACCGTCGCGGCCGCCGCGCTGCTTGGCGCCCAGGGGGTCGCCGACGGCCGGCTGAGCGGCGTGGCGATGGCGGTCGTCGTACTCACTCCGCTGGCCGCCTTCGAGGCCGTACTGGGGCTGCCGCTGGCCGTGCGGCACCGGCAGCGGGTGCGCAGGAGCGCCGAGCGCATCTACGAGGTGCTGGACGCGCCCGAGCCCGTGCGTGAGCCGGAGCGGCCGCGTCAGGCGCCCGCCGCGCCCTTCCCCGTCGTACTGAAGGGTCTGACGGCTCGGCACCCGGGGCAGGTGCGGGACGCGCTCGCCGGGCTCGACCTCACCCTGCACGAGGGGCGCAGGGTCGCCGTGGTCGGTGCCTCAGGCGCGGGCAAGTCGACGCTCGCCCAGGTCCTGCTGCGGTTCCTCGACCCGGGCGCGGGCTCCTACACGCTCGCCGGCGTGGACGCGTACGGCCTGGACGGCGACGATGTACGGCGGTTGGTCGGGCTGTGTGCCCAGGACGCGCACCTCTTCGACAGTTCCGTACGCGAGAACCTGCTGCTCGCCCGGAAGGACGCCACCGAGGAGGACCTGCGGGACGCGCTGGGGCGGGCCCGGCTGCTCGACTGGGTGGACGGGCTCCCTGACGGGCTCGACACGCTGGTCGGCGAGCACGGGGCGCGGCTGTCCGGCGGGCAGCGGCAGAGGTTGGCGCTCGCCCGGGCGCTCCTCGCCGACTTCCCGGTGCTCGTGCTGGACGAGCCCGCGGAGCATCTCGACCTGCCCACGGCCGATGCGCTCACCGCGGATCTGCTGGCCGCCACGGAGGGCCGTACGACGCTCCTCATCACGCACCGGCTGGCGGGTCTGGAGGCCGTGGACGAGGTGATCGTCCTCGACGAGGGCCGGGTGGCGCAGCGCGGGACGTACGCGGAACTGGCCGCCGTGGCCGGGCCGTTGCGCGCGATGGTGGAGCGGGAGGCGGCGGCGGAGTCGCTGGTGGGAGCGCGGTAGTCCGGCGCGGCGGGCGGTCTCAGGCGCGTGCGGCCAGCAGCTGCTCGATCACGACGGCCACCCCGTCCTCGTTGTTGGCGACCGTGCGGCCGGAGGCGGCGGCGACGGCGGCGGGGTGGGCGTTGCCCATGGCGTACGACTGGCCGGCCCAGGTCAGCATCTCGACGTCGTTGGGCATGTCGCCGAAGGCCACGACCTCGTCGTGCGAGATGCCCCGCTCGGCGCACTCCAGGGCGAGCGTGCTGGCCTTGGAGACGCCCGGGCCGCTGATCTCCAGCAGGGCGCTGGGACTGGACCGGGTGATGGTGGCGCGCTCGCCGACGGCGAGGCGGGCGAGGGTGAGGAAGGCGTCCGGGTCGAGGTCGGGGTGGTAGGCGAGGATCTTGAGCACGGGCTCGCCGTCGCTCGGACCGTCGACCGCGAGGATCTCCTCGGCGGACAGCAGGTGGTCCGGTATCTCCATGTGCAGCTTGGGATAGGCCGGCTCCTGGTGGAAGCCGTACGTCTGCTCGATCGCGTACACCGTGCCGGGCGCGGCCTCGCGCAGCAGACCCACGGCGTCCAGCGCGTTCTCCCGGGCCAGGTCACGCACCTTCACGAAGCGGTGGGCGCCGGGGCCGCCGTGCAGGTCGACCACGGCCGCGCCGTTGCCGCAGATCGCCAGCCCGTGGCCGTGGACGTGGTCGCTGACCACGTCCATCCAGCGGGCCGGGCGGCCGGTGACGAAGAAGACCTCGATACCCGCCTCCTCGGCGGCGGCCAGCGCGGCGACGGTCCTCGGGGAGACCGACTTGTCGTCGCGCAGCAGAGTGCCGTCGAGATCGGTGGCGATCAGCCGGGGCGGGGTCGCGAAGGCAGGAGTCTCGGGCTGTCGGGTCGCTGAGGTCACCGGGCCATTCTCGCGCATATGCCCGCACGGCCGTGCGGGCGGGCGCACAGATGAGACACAGACGACTCCGAAGCGCCGCCACCGCTGCCCTGTTCAGACGTCCTGCTCAGACGTCCTGCTCAGCCCAGCTGGGTCAGGGCCTCCATGGCGATCAGCTCGAAGACCTTCTCCTCGGCCGCGAACTGCGAGTCGGGGATGGGCCAGTGGATCACCAGCTCGGTGAAGCCCAGCTCCTGGTGGCGGCCGGCAAAGTCGACGAAGGCGTCCAGCGACTCCAGCGGCCCGCCGCGGTCCGGGGTGAACCCGGTGAGCAGGACCTTGTCCAGCTCCGACACGTCCCGTCCGGTCGCCGCGCAGGTCTCGGCGAGCTTGCCCAGCTGTCCGCGCAGCGCCTCGAACGACTGCTCGGGCGTACCCGTCTCGTAGAGCTTCGGGTCGCCGGTGGTCACCCAGGCCTGGCCGTACCGCGCGGCCAGCTTCAGCCCGCGCGGGCCGGTGGCGGCCACCGCGAAGGGCAGCCGGGGCCGCTGCACACAGCCCGGGATGTTGCGCGCCTCGTCGGCCGAGTAGAACTCGCCCTCGTACGTCACGGCGTCCTCGGTGAGCAGCCGGTCGAGCAGCGCCACGAACTCCGCGAACCGGTCGGCCCGCTCCCGTGGGGTCCACGGCTCCTGGCCCAGCGCGGTGGCGTCGAAGCCGGTGCCGCCGGCGCCGATGCCGAGCGTCACCCGGCCGCCGGAGACGTCGTCCAGGGAGACCAGTTCCTTGGCGAGCGTCACCGGGTGCCGGAAGTTCGGCGAGGTGACCAGCGAGCCCAGCCGCATCCGGTCGGTGACGGAGGCGGCGGCGGTCAGCGTCGGTATCGCACCGAACCACGGGCCGTCCCGGAAGCTGCGCCAGGACAGGTGGTCGTACGTGTACGCGGTGTGGAAGCCCAGCTCCTCCGCGCGCGTCCAGGCGGCACGGCCGCCCTCGCTCCAGCGGCGGTACGGGAGGATCACGGTGCTCAGACGCAGACTCATGGGTCCGAGACTAAGGGGACCCGCCGACAGCGGACGAAACGGTCACCGTATGCGGCTGCTCAGCCACGGCGTGAGCAGGTTCGCGGCGAGGTGCTCCTTGTACGTGCGGTCCCCGGGCAGCGGCACGACGAGCGAGGCCGTGGGTGGGAAGCGGCGGCCCCGCACATGGGCCAGGCCGCTGAAGACGGAGTGCAGGAAGGCGGGTACGTCGTCGCGCGGGACGTCGTGGAACTCCACGCCCTCGACGGTGATCAGCGCGTCGTCTTCCGGGAAGAGCCGCACGCTCACCCGGGGCAGCCCGCCGAACTCGGCGTGGGCCTCGTGCGGGAGCGAACCGTCCGGGTCGGTGGTGACCCCGAAGCCCGCCGCGCTGCGCCGCGAGGTCTGGTCGGCGCCGATGTCGTGCGTGACCTCGATCTCGCGTCCGTGCTCGGCGGCGATCGCCTGGAGCGCGCCGACGGCCGCCTCGGTGGTCGGAAGGTGTTCACGGTGCTCCTGGTACTCCGAATGGTCCATACCAGTCATGATGTCGGGGTCAGTGCGGATCGGGGAAGCGCAGGTAGCGCGGCGGTACGGCCTGGGTCAGCCACACCCCGTTCGCGCTTACGTGGAAGACGTGCCCGTCCCGGTGCATCGCGCCCGCGTCCACCGACAGCACCACGGGGCGTCCGCGCCGGGCACCGACCCGCGTCGCGGTCTCCCGGTCCGCCGACAGATGCACGTCGTGCCTGTTCATCGGCCTGAGTCCCGCGCTCCGGATCGCGTCCAGATTCCTTGCGACGGTGCCGTGGTAGAGATACGGCGGCGGGGTCGCCGGGGGCAGTCCGAGGTCGACGTCGATGCTGTGGCCCTGGCTGGCGCGGATCCGGGGGCCGTCGATCGCGAACCGCTGCTTGTCGTTGGTGGCGACGACGTGGTCCAGTTCCTCGCGGGTGACCGGGAAGCCGTGCGCCGCTGCCGCCGCGAGCAGCGTGTCGATCTCCACCCAGCCCGCGTCGTCCAGGCTGAGCCCGATGCGTTCGGGCTGGTGGCGCAGGTGTTTCGAGAGGTACTTCGACACCTTCACGGTGCGCCGCTCGTCCTGTGCTCCTCCGTTGTGTCTCGTGTTCATGCCATCAGAGTGCCGGGCGAGACGTGGATCACGCAGATATTTTTCGCCGTAGGTTTGATCCACAACCAAGTGCGGTTATCCACAAGGAAATTGGCCGAGTTGTGGACAAGTGCTGGGCAGTTCACGGTGTTTCGTCAAGATCGTTAACAGGGCTGTGATGTGCGGCGAGTGCGTCCAAACGCCGGGCCCGGACCTCGCGTTCGGCGGCGATCGCGATGAACCCGGCGATGCGATCCGGGCCAACGAGCTGTCGTACGGCCTGAATCGTTTCGACGGGGAGGGACACGGGACGCGTCTCGTCCGGTGTTCTCGGCTGCTCCCCCGCACCGAGTCGTCGGCGCACCTCGCGGGTCGCGAACAGGCGCATGGCACGGGCCAGTTCGGCGTCCACCGTCTGCTGGGCCAGGGGGCGCAGCAGACGTACGAGTGAGGCCGCTTCGGCCGCGCCGGCGTCGGTACGGTGGTCGGGGTCGTCGAGGTAGCGGGCGAAGACGTGCTCGGTGGTGAACTCCAGGAAACGGGCCGCGATGTGCTCGACCTGCGCCCTCAACTCCCGCAGGTGCCCGGAGATCGCGGAGAGGGGTACGCCCGCCGCGTACAACTCCGCTGCTACGGCCAGCTCCTGGGGGCTCGGGACGAGGAAGGAGCCGGGGTCGCCGGCCACCGGTTCCAGTACGCCGAGTGCCACGGCCTCGGCCACGGCCGTGTCGTCGGAGGTGCCGCCGAAGCGGGCGTCCAGGTCGGCGCGGGAGAGGCGCACCGGTTCCTCGTCGGTCCAGGGGCCCTCGGCCTCGGTGACCAGCCCCAGGACGCCGGCCAGGCCGCGGCCGGTGTCCCAGGCGTCGAGCAACTCCCTGATGGAGGCGAGGGTGTAGCCGCGGGCGAGGAGGTCGGCGATCTGGTGGAGGCGGGTGAGGTGGGCGTCGGAGTAGAGGTTGGCCCGGCCCTGGCGTTCGGGTCGGGGGAGGAGGCCTTTGTCCTGGTAGGCGCGGATGGTTCGGACGGTGGTGCGGGAGCGGTGCGCCAGGTCCTCTATGCGGTAGGCGGGGGTGGCCGGGGGGTCGGTCATGTGGGGGTTCCTTGGCTGGTGCGGCTGGGTGGGGGCTGGGGCGGGCGCAGCTAAGAAGAGACAGCAGGGGAAGCGCCCCGTAAGGGGCGCGGGGCTGTATCTGATGTGCGGCTACCGCCGCGTGGGCGCGACCAGCTCCCACGCACTCGCAGTTGGACCACTGCCCCCTACAACTTCGGCTCCACCCGCGCGATCCGCCGCAGAACCCCCGGCGCCATCCGCGAAAGCCACCGCGCTCCCCTGGCCTCCGGCGTCACCGGCACCACCGCGCGGTTGTGTTCCACCGCCTCCAGGATCGCCGAAGCCACCTTCTCCGGTGGGTAGTTCCGCATGCCGTACAGCCGTGCGGACCGCTGCTGCCGTCGGCGTTCCTCCTCCTCGTCGACGCCCGTGAAACGGGCCGTGGAGGTGATGTTGGTGTTGATGAGGCCGGGGCAGATCGCCGTCACCCCGATGCGCTGGGAGGCGAGTTCGGCGCGTAGGCACTCGGACAGCATCAGGACCGCCGCCTTGGAGGTGCTGTAGGCCGGCAGGGCGCGGGAGGGCTGGTACGCGGCGGCCGACGCGACGTTCACGATGTGGCCGCCCTGGGCGCGTTCCGCCATCCGGGCCCCGAAGAGGCGGCACCCGTGGATGACGCCCCAGAGGTTGACGTCGAGGACCCGCCGCCAGTCCTCGGTCGTCGTCGTGAAGAAGGACCCGGACAGGCCGATGCCCGCGTTGTTGACCAGGACGTCCAGTACCCCGTACTCGCGGTGGACCTTCTCCGCGAGCTTCTCCATGGCCTGTTCGTCGGAGACGTCGGCGGTCTCGGCCCACGCGTCCGCCGCACCGATCAGCCGGGACAGCTCGGCCGTGCGCGCGGCGGCCTCCGCGTCCCGGTCCACCGCCACCACCCGCGCGCCCGCCTCCGCGAACGCGAACGCCGTCGCCCGCCCGATACCGCTGCCCGCACCGGTGACCAGGACCAACTGGCCCCCGAACCGCTGGGCGTGGCGGTCGGCGGGCTTCGGCTCCGGGCTCCGGCCGTCCTCCACCGACCTCACGAACTCCTCGATCCAGGACGCCACCTGGTCCGGACGCGTGCGTGGGATCCAGTGCTTGTCGGGCAGGGTGCGGCGGGTGAGCCGGGGCACCCAGCCCTCCAGGTCGTCGTAGAGCCGTTCGGAGAGGAACGCGTCGCCGAGGGGCGTGATGAGCTGCACGGGCGCGTGCGCGTACGCGTCCTCGCGCGGGCGGCGCAGCCGGGCCCGTACGTTGTCGCGGTACAGCCAGGCGCCGTGTGCCGCGTCGGAGGGCAGGGAGGAGGTCGGGTAGTTCCCCGCGGGGACCTTCTCGGCCCGCTGGAGGATCCTCGGCCAGGCTTTGCCCAGGGGGCCGCGCCAGGCCAGTTCGGGGAGGGCTGGGGTGTGCAGCAGGTACACGTACCAGGACTTGGCGCCCTGGCCGAGGAGCTGGCCCACCCGGCGGGGAGTCGGGCGCCGCACGCGCGCGTTGATCCAGTGCCCGAAGTGGTCCAGGGACGGCCCGGACATCGACGTGAAGGAGGCGATACGGCCCTCGGTGCGCCCCACCGTGACGAACTCCCAGGACTGCACCGAGCCCCAGTCGTGGCCGACCAGGTGCACCGGGCGGTCCGGGCTGACCTCGTCGATCACCGCAAGGAAGTCGTCCGTGAGCTTGGCGAGGGTGAAGCCGCCGCGCAGGGGCTGGGGGGCGGTGGAACGGCCGTGGCCGCGGACGTCGTACAGGACGACGTGGAAGTCGTCGGCCAGGCGGGCCGCGACCTCGGACCAGACCTCCTTGCTGTCCGGGTAGCCGTGGACGAGGACGACCGTAGGGGCCGCCGGGTCGCCAAGCTCCGCCACGCACAGGTCGACGCCGCCGGTACGCACCCGGCGCTCGCGGGCGCCTTCGATGTCCGTCACTTGTCCTCCGCCCAGCGCCGCACGTGCGGCAGATCGTCGTCCAGCCAGAAGGCGCTCTGCTCGGGGTCCCGGGAGTCGGTGACCACGAGGATCTCCTCGAACTTGGCGCCCGTGCCCCGGAAACCGAGGTGCGGTTCGACCGCCCACAGGCCCGGCTTGGGCGGGTGGTCGGAGAAGCGGTACGGCGACCACAGGGGCGACCAGCCCTCGCGGTGGCCGTGCAGCGCGTCGGCCGCGAGCCCCTTCAGGGACTGGGTGCCGAAGCCGAAGAGGTGCGGCGACCAGCGGCGCTGCTTCACCCGGTCCACCTTGTGGGCGATCACGCCGAAGGGGTACGCGCGATGCCGGTTGGCGTAGCCCTGGCGGGCCATGAGGCGGTCCACGTCCTCGTAGATCTCGCGCAGCGGGCGCCGCTCGCGCACCTCGCGCAGGATCAGCTCCCGGTGTGCCTCCAGGTCGGCCATCAGCCGGTCCTGCACGGGGTTGGGCCCGAGGGAGCCGGAGTAGCCGATGTCGGCCGTGTAGCCCTCGTACACCGGGGCCAGGTCCAGGATGAACGGCATCCCGGGTGCGAGCCGGCGGTCGGTCGGGAAGAACTGCAGCGGTATGCGGAAGTCCGTGAACGCCGTGCGGTCGCCGAACCAGGCGAAGGGGAGATGGAACCAGTCCCGCACGCCCCGCGCGCGCAGCCACTCGCGCTGCATCCGGGCCGCCTCACGCTCGGTGATCCCCGGCTTCAGCCGGGCCGCGACCGCCTCCGCACACTCGTAGGCGAGCCGCTGCACCCGCCGGAAACCCTGGAGCTCCGTGGCGCGTTCTTCTTGCGATGCCACTGCCGTCGTCATCCGCCCCGTCCCCATCGACTGCGGTACGTGTTCGTAACTTGACACTGGCGAATGTGACAGTTGTTAGAGGCGACGTCAATAGGGGGGGTAAGGCCTGTGGATAACGCTGCGTAGCTCTCAGGCAGGGGTTCCCCTAGGGCTCCGTAATACTCGAGAGTGACGCGAATACTGCTCTCGGGTCTGACGACCGCAGTGGTCCGCGTCACTACCTTCTATGACGTGACTGTGATCGCGACCGAAAGCCTGAGCAAGCGGTTCCCACGGGTGACCGCGCTCGACCGGCTGTCCGTGGACATCGGACCCGGTGTGACCGGACTCGTCGGAGCCAACGGCGCCGGCAAGTCCACCCTGATCAAGATCCTGCTGGGTCTGTCCCCCGCGACCGAGGGCCGCGCCGAAGTGCTCGGCCTCGACGTCGCGACCAAGGGCGCCGCCATCCGCGAGCGCGTGGGCTACATGCCGGAGCACGACTGCCTGCCGCCCGACGTCTCGGCCACCGAGTTCGTGGTGCACATGGCCCGGATGTCCGGCCTGCCGCCCGCCGCCGCCCGCGAGCGCACCGCCGACACCCTGCGCCACGTCGGGCTCTACGAGGAGCGGTACCGCCCCATCGGCGGCTACTCGACCGGCATGAAGCAGCGCGTCAAGCTCGCCCAGGCCCTGGTGCACGATCCGCAGCTGGTCTTCCTCGACGAACCGACCAACGGCCTCGACCCGGTCGGCCGCGACGACATGCTCGGCCTGATCCGCCGCATCCACACCGACTTCGGCATCTCGGTCCTGGTCACCTCGCACCTGCTCGGCGAACTGGAACGCACCTGCGACCACGTGGTCGTCGTCGACGGCGGCAAGCTGCTGCGCTCCAGCTCCACCACCGACTTCACGCAGTCCACGACCACCCTCGCCATCGAGGTGACCGACAGCGACGAGCACCCCGACGGCACCCGCGCGGTGCGCGACGCGCTCCACGCGCGCGGGGTGGAGACGGACAACGAGGGCGGCGGCCTTCCCGGCGCCGGCCACATCCTGCTGCTCACCGCCCAGGGCGAGGAGACCTACGACCTCGTCCGCGACGTCGTCGCCGACCTCGGCCTCGGCCTGGTGCGCATGGAGCAGCGCCGGCACCACATCTCCGAGGTGTTCACCAGCGACGACGAGCAGCGGAAGGAGGCGACCGTCCATGGCGGTTGAGCAGCCTCTGGCCACCCCCGCGGGTGACCAGTCCCGGATCCACGACATCGGCTACCGCGGCTACGACGGCCCCCGCCTCGGCCGCGCGTACGCCCGCCGGTCCCTCTACTCGCAGACCCTGCGCGGCTCCTACGGCCTCGGCCGCTCGGTGAAGTCCAAGGTGCTGCCGATGCTGCTGTTCGCGGTGATGTGCGTGCCGGCGGCCATCATGGTCGCCGTCGCCGTCGCCACCAAGGCGCACGACCTGCCGGTGCCCTACACGCGGTACGCGATCATCATGCAGGCCGTCATCAGCCTGTACGTCGCCTCGCAGGCACCCCAGGCCGTCTCCCGAGACCTGCGCTTCAAGACCATCCCGCTGTACTTCTCGCGGCCCATCGAGACCGCCGACTACGTCCAGGCCAAGTTCGCGGCCCTGGCCTCCGCGATGTTCGTCCTCACCGGCGCCCCGCTGGTCGTGCTGTACATCGGCGCCCTGCTCGCCAAGATGGACTTCGCCCACCAGACCAAGGGGTTCGGCCAGGGGCTGCTCTCGGTGGCCCTGCTGTCCCTCCTCTTCGCCGGCATCGGCCTGGTCATCGCGTCGATCACCCCGCGCCGCGGCTTCGGCATCGCCGCCGTGATCGCCGTACTGATCGTCTCCTACGGCTCGGTCTCCACCCTCCAGGCCATCGCCGACTCCCAGGGCAGCACCAGCGCCATCCCCTGGATCGGCCTGTTCTCGCCGGTCACCCTGATCGGCGGCCTGAGCACCGCTCTGCTCGGCGGCACCAACACCTTCCCGGGCGGCGACGGACCCTCCCACGCCCAGGGCGCGGTGTACCTGCTCGTCGTCCTCGGCCTCATCGCCGCGAGCTACGGCCTTCTGCTGCGCCGCTACAAGAAGGTGGGACTGTGACCACGCTCTCCATCGACCACGTCTCCCGCTGGTTCGGCAACGTGGTCGCCGTCAACGACGTCACCATGACCATCGGCCCCGGCGTCACCGGCCTCCTCGGCCCCAACGGCGCCGGAAAGTCCACCCTCATCAACATGATGGGCGGCTTCCTCGCCCCCTCCACCGGTACGGTCACCCTCGACGGCAGGCCGACCTGGCGCAACGAGGCCATCTACAAGCACATCGGCATCGTCCCCGAGCGCGAGGCGATGTACGACTTCCTCACCGGCCGCGAATTCGTCGTCGCCAACGCCGAGTTGCAGGGCCTCGGCGCCAAGGCGGCCCAGAAGGCGCTTGCGACGGTCGAGATGGAGTACGCGCAGGACCGCAAGATCTCGACGTACTCCAAGGGCATGCGCCAGCGCGTGAAGATGGCGTCCGCCCTGGTCCACGAGCCGTCCCTGCTCCTCCTCGACGAGCCCTTCAACGGCATGGACCCGCGCCAGCGCATGCAGCTCATGGACCTGCTGCGCCGCATGGGCGACGAGGGCCGCACCGTCCTCTTCTCGTCCCACATCCTCGAAGAGGTCGAGCAACTCGCCTGGCACATCGAGGTCGTGGTCGCCGGACGGCACGCGGCCAGCGGCGACTTCCGCAAGATCCGCCGCCTGATGACCGACCGCCCGCACCGCTACCTGGTCCGCTCCAGCGACGACCGCGCCCTCGCGGCCGCCCTCATCGCCGACCCCTCCACCTCGGGCATCGAAGTGGACCTCGCCGAGGGCGCACTGCGCATCCAGGCCGTCGACTTCGGCCGCTTCACCGCCCTGCTGCCCAAGGTCGCCCGCGACCACGGCATCCGGCTGCTCACGGTCTCGCCGTCCGACGAGTCCCTCGAATCCGTGTTCTCGTATCTGGTCGCGGCGTAGGAGGCCCAAGATGTACGACCCCACAGTCGCCCGGCTCACCTACCGAGCCCTTCTCGGCCGTCGCCGGGCCCTCATCCTGGGCGCCCTGCCGCTGTTGCTGATCGCGATCTCCGTCGTCGTCCGCGGCCTCGCCGGCGCCGACGACCAGACGGCCTCCGACCTGCTCGGCGGCCTCGCCCTCGCCACCATGGTGCCGATCATCGGCGTCATCGCCGGCACGGGTGCGATCGGCCCGGAGATCGACGACGGCTCGGTGGTGTACCTGCTGTCCAAGCCGATCAAACGGCCGACGATCATCTGCACCAAGCTGATCGTGGCCATCGCCGTGACGATGGTCTTCTCCGCCCTGCCGACCCTGGTCGCGGGCTTCATCCTCAACGGCAACGGCCAGCAGATCGCCGTCGCCTACACGGTCGCCGCGCTCGTCGCCTCCATCGCCTACGCCGCGCTCTTCCTGCTCCTCGGGACGGTGTCCCGGCACGCGGTGGTCTTCGGGCTCGTCTACGCCCTGGTCTGGGAGGCCCTGTTCGGCTCCCTGGTCCCGGGGGCGCGGACGCTGAGCGTCCAGCAGTGGTCCCTGGCCGTCGCCCACAAGGTGACCGGCGGCGAACTGGTCACGTCCGACGTCTCCCTGACGACGGGCACGGTGCTGCTGGTCGCGGTGACCGTCCTGGCCACCTGGTACGCCGGCCAGAAGCTGCGCTCGCTGACGCTGGCGGGCGAGGAGTAGACGCCCGCTTTATTGACGGGGGCTTCATCTGGGCCCGGGCACACTGGGCAAAGGGGATGTTCTGTGGAGAGGAACGGGGATGGCTGAGGGTTTCCGGGACGCCGACGCAGACTGGGACGGCGTGGTGCTGGACGACGAGTTCATACGGTCCGCGGGGGCGGCGGAGCCGTCCGCGCGGGCGCGGATGCTGGCAGCTCGCTGGAAGGCCGAGAAACCCGAGCCTCAGCCGTGGCGGTCGGACGAGCCGCCGGCTGGGTGGTTCTTCAGCAAGGGGCGGCGTAAGTGGTGGCGCCGGTGAGGTTGTGGGGTAGCTGCGGGCCCGGTGGGGGCTGAGCGCGCAGTTCCCCGCGCCCCTGACGGGGCGCTTCAGCGGCCCCTTTTAATCAGTGGCGGCCAACTCGGCTCAAAGGCACAGTTGTTGTGTCACCCCACCATCTGGGAGAGGAGCCGGACGATGTCCATGCACGACAGTACGTCCCGCTCCCGTCAGGGCAGCCTTCGGCGGATCGCCGTGTAGCTGCCCGGGGCGGCCGCTTCGAGCACGCGATGGTCGCTCTCGCGTGGGCCGCCCACCCGGAGGATTGGCCGAGTGGTAAGGCACTGGCTTGCTAAGCCATGGTCGGGCCTGGAAAGCCCGCGCACGTTCGATCCGTGCATCCTCCGCAGAACTTGTAAGCGCGCACGACTGGTCCCACCCAAGGGGCGCGGGGCTGTGTTTGATATGCGGCTACCGCCGCGTGGGCGCGCTCAGCCCCCACGCACCCGCGGTCAACCGACAACCTCAGCCGAGCAGACGCTCCAACACCACCGCGATCCCGTCCTCCTCGTTGGAGGACGTCACCTCGTCGGCCACAGCCTTGAGTTCCTCATGAGCGTTGGCCATGGCCACGCCCCGCGCCGCCCAGGCGAACATCGGGATGTCGTTCGGCATGTCGCCGAAGGCGATCGTGTCGGCGGACCTGAGGCCCAGCCGGCGCGCGGCCAGGGACAGGCCCGTCGCCTTCGAGAGACCGAGGGGCAGCAGCTCCACGATTCCCTCGCCCGCCATGGCGACGGTGACGAAACCCCCGGCGGCCTGCCGCGAGGCCTCCGCGAGCTCGTCGTCGGACAGATCCGGGTGCTGTATGTAGATCTTGTTCAGCGGGGCCGCCCAGAGGTCGGTCACGTCCGTGAAGGGGGTCGACGGGAGATGGCCCGTCACCGCGTACCCCGGCCCCACCAGCACCTCGCCGTCGAGGCCGTCACGGCTCGCCGCCAGGTACAGCGGGCCGACCTCCGCCTCGATCTTCGCGAGGGCGACCCCGGCCAGCTGCCGGTCCAGGGTCACGGACGTCAGCAGCCGGTGCGCCCCGGCGTCGTACACCTGCGCCCCCTGGGCGCACACGGCGAGGCCGTCGTAGCCGAGGTCGTCGAGGATGTGCCGGGTCCAGGGGGCCCCGCGGCCGGTGACGACGATGTGCGTGGCGCCCGCCGCGGTCGCCGCGGCGAGCGCGTCACGGGTGCGCTGCGAGATCGACTCGTCGGAGCGCAGCAGCGTGCCGTCGAGGTCGGTGGCGATGAGCCCGTGGGGGAAGGTCACCGGGACACCGGCTCCAGGACCTCCCGGCCGCCCAGGTACGGGCGCAGCACCTCGGGCACGTACACCGAACCGTCGGCCTGCTGGTGGTTCTCCAGGATCGCCACGATCGTGCGCGGTACGGCGCACAGCGTGCCGTTGAGCGTGGCCAGCGGCTTGACCTGCTTGCCGTCGCGGACCCGGATCGACAGCCGGCGGGACTGGAACTCGGTGCAGTCCGACGTCGACGTCAGCTCGCGGTACTTGCCCTGCGTCGGGATCCACGCCTCGCAGTCGAACTTGCGGGCGGCCGAGGCGCCGAGGTCACCGGTGGCGACGTCGATGACACGGAACGGCAGCTCCAGCGAGGTCAGCCACTGCTTCTCCCAGGCCAGCAGACGCTGGTGCTCCGCCTCCGAGTCCTCGGGGGCGACGTAGGAGAACATCTCCACCTTGTCGAACTGGTGGACGCGGAAGATGCCCTTGGTGTCCTTGCCGTGCGAACCGGCCTCGCGGCGGAAGCAGGGCGAGAAGCCGGCGTACCGGAGGGGGAGGCGCTCCGCTTCGATGATCTCGTCCATGTGGTACGCGGCGAGGGGCACCTCGGACGTACCGACCAGGTAGAGGTCGTCCTTGTCGAGGTGGTAGACGTCCTGGGCCGCCTGGCCGAGGAAGCCGGTGCCCGCCATGGACTGCGGGCGGACCAGCGCCGGGGTCAGCATCGGCGTGAAGCCGGCCTCGGTGGCCTGGGCGATCGCCGCGTTGACGAGCGCCAGCTCCAGCAGGGCGCCGACGCCGGTCAGGAAGTAGAAGCGGGAGCCGGAGACCTTGGCGCCGCGCTCGACGTCGATCGCGCCGAGCAGCTGGCCCAGCTCCAGGTGGTCCTTGGGCTCGAAGCCCTCGGCGCCGAAGTCGCGGATCGTGCCGTGCTCCTCAAGGGTGACGAAGTCCTCTTCGCCGCCCACGGGCACGTCGGGGTGGACGAGGTTGCCGAGCCTGAGCAGCAGCTCATGGGCCTCGGCGTCGGCGGCGTCGCGCTCGGCGTCGGCGGTCTTGACGTCGGCCTTCAGCTGCTCGGCCTTCTTGAGCAGCTCGGCCTTCTCGTCGGCGGAGGCCTTGGGGATGAGCTTGCCGAGCTGCTTCTGTTCGTTGCGCAGCTCGTCGAAGCGGACGCCGGAGGACCTGCGCCGCTCGTCGGCAGAGAGGAGGGCGTCGACGAGCGCGACGTCCTCTCCACGGGCGCGCTGGGACGCGCGCACACGGTCGGGGTCCTCACGGAGCAGGCGAAGGTCAATCACGCAGCCAAGGCTACCGGTGCGGGGTTGCCCCTCACGAATCACTATTCGCACGTGTTCCGAATCGCGGCTTACGTTCAGTTATGGGGGAATTGCCGAGCGTGTCAATAAAAAGTGTCTCACTCCCTGGGACGGAGCAAGTGTGAGGCCTGCGGTTGACTGGATTCCCTTGCGGGGAACGGGACTTGGGGGTGCGGTTGTCCACAGGGATCCATGCCCTCCCAAGAGTTATCCACAGGGTGTGTGGAAGAGGTGTGGACTTCGGAATTGATCACTCCGCGAGCGACTCGTGAAGGGAGGAATTCCCGGTTCAAACCATGACAACACCCTCTTTCGAGTGGAAAGACGTCGCTCCAAAAGATGAACCATGGGAAACGAGTGGACGAAGGGTGATGTGGGCGAGCGGGGCTACACCGACGGCCTGTAGGGCGATTTGTCGACAGACTCACACCTCGCTGTCGACTTGTCCCCAGGTCGAGAAGGGCACCTGTGGATAACTTCTGTGGATAACGAAAATATGAGGGTACGACTGGCTAGAAGCGGCCGTCCTGGCAGCGCGACACCCAGTCGGAGGCCGCCACGAACTCCTCGTCCGACGTCCCCGGCCGGGTGGGCCCCGCGACCTCGCCCGGCTTGATGTCCGCCCGCGGGTAGGAGCCCAGGAACCGCACCTGGCGGCAGATCCGCTTCAGCCCCATCAGGGCCTCCGACACCCGCCGGTCGGAGATGTGGCCCTCGGCGTCGATGCAGAAGCAGTAGTTGCCGATGCCGGCTCCGGTCGGCCGGGACTGCAGCAGCATGAGGTTGATGCCCCGGGTGGCGAACTCGCCGAGCAGGTCACGCAGCCCGCCGGGGTGGTCGTCGTTCTGCCAGAGCACGACCGACGTCTTGTCCGCTCCCGTACGGGCGGCGGGCCGGGCCGGGCGGCCGACCAGGACGAACCGGGTCTGCGCGTTCTCCGCGTCGTGGATCCCGGTCTCCAGGGCCTCCAGGCCGTACCGCTCGGCTGCGAACTCGCCGGCGAACGCGGCGTCGTAGCGGCCCTCCTGGACCAGGCGGGCGCCGTCCGCGTTCGAGGCGGCGGACTCCCAGAGGGCGTCCGGGAGGTGGGCCCGCAGCCAGTTGCGGACCTGCGGCTGGGCCACTGGATGGGCGGTCACCGTCTTGATCTCGGAGAGCTTGGTGCCGGGACGGACCAGCAGGGCGAAGGTGATCGACAGCAGCACCTCGCGGTAGATCATCAGCGGCTTGCCCGCGACCAGCTCGTCGAGGGTCGTGGTGACCCCGCCCTCGACGGAGTTCTCGATCGGCACGAACGCGGCCTCGGCCTCGCCGTTGCGTACGGCGTCCAGCGCGGACTGCACGGACACGTACGGGATCAGCTCCCGGGTGGCGGCCTCCGGAAGGGTGCGCAGGGCGACTTCGGTGAAGGTGCCTTCGGGACCGAGATACGCATAGCTCGCTGGCATGTCCCTCACCCTAATGGGCGCAGGGAGACGAGGCTCACTTGTCTCATCGGATCCACTCGACCGGGTGGTTTGAAAACCGGAAACGCACCAATAGTGATCAGAAACCACTGTGGTAACGCGCCAATGCCCGGCTGTCACCCTTCCAGTAGCCGCTGCCCCACATACTCCCCGGCGGCCGCGCCGCCCGGCACCGCGAACAGGCCGCTCGCCTCGTGCCGGATGTACTGCGACAGCGCGTCCCCACGGTCCAGCTTCCGCTGCAGCGGCACGAACCCGCGCAGCGGATCCGCCTGCCAGCAGACGAAGAGCAGTCCCGCGTCCGGCGTCCCGTCCGTGTCGATGCCGTCGTGGTACGAGAACGGGCGCCGCAGGATGGCCGCGCCCCCGTTCTGGTCGGGCCGGGTGATCCGGGCATGGGCGTTGATCGGGACGACGTACTCCCCGTCGGCCCTGGCCTTCTCCAGGTCCATCGCCGTCGTCTCGGTGCCCCCGGACAGTGGCGCCCCGTTCGACTTCTTCCGTCCGATCACGTTCTCCTGGGCCGTGAGCGACAGCTTCTCCCAGTCGTCGAGGAGCATGCGGATCCGGCGTACGACGGCGTAGGAGCCGTTCGCCATCCACGCGGGGCCGCTCGAACCGCTCGCCGGTACGAAGATCCGCTGGTCGAAGTCGGACTCCGTCGGCTTCGGGTTGCGGGTGCCGTCCAGCTGGCCCATGAGGTTGCGGGCGGTCATGGGGTGGGCGGTGGCGCCCGGGGTGCGGTTGAAGCCGTTCATCTGCCAGCGGACCTTCGCCGCGCTGCCCGCGTCCTTCTGGATCGCGCGCAGGGCGTGGAAGGCGACGAGGGCGTCATCGGCGCCGATCTGCACCCACAGATCGCCGTTGCTGCGGGTCTTGTCGAGGTGGTCGGAGGAGAAGTCGGGCAGCGGGTCCAGGGCGGACGGCCGCTGCTTCTCCAGGCCGGTACGGCTGAAGAAGCTGTTGCCGAAGCCGAAGGTGATCGTCAGCGACGAGGGACCCGCGTCACGGGCCACGTTCGTGTCGTCCTGCGTCATCGGCTCGCCGGCTATCAGCCGCCCGGCCGTCGTCGACCAGCGGCGCAACAGCGCGGCGGCCTCGGTGCGGCCCGCGCCCGCCGCCAGGTCGAAGGCGACGAGATGGCCGCGCGCCTGGAGGCCCTCGGTGATGCCGGGCTGATGTTTCCCGTGAAACATCGCCCGGTCGGAGCCCACCGAGCTGAGCGCGGTGGCCTGGGCGGGGGCGGCCGCGTAGCCGACGCCCGCGCCCGCCGCGCCGAGCACGAGCCCGGTGGCCCCGGCGGTGCCGAGCAGCGCGCGCCGGCTGACACCCCCGGCCGGAGGAGCCTCGGCGGCTGCGGTACGGGCCTCGGGGACGGACTGGGACTGTTCAGGCATGGTGCGGTTCAGCCGATCTGCGCGTTCTTGGAGACGGTCACCTGGTCGATGTCCGAGGTCCGCACGGTGACGGAGACCTGCCAGTCGCCGGCCATGGGGATCTGCACGCCGTTCGCGGCCCAGTGCCCGGTGGTGATGTGGTCGGGGGCGACGGGAAGCGGCCCGATCTTCTTGGCGGCGAGGGTGAAGGCGACCTTCACCTCGGGGATGTCGAAGGCGCGGCCGTTGGGGCGCTGGACGTAGACGTGCATCTCGTTGCTGCCCACGGTCGCGGGGTCGAGGTCGACGCGGACGACGCCCTTGCCGTCCTTGCCGCCGGTGTCGAAGGACATGTCGAGGGTCAGCGCGCCGGAGGACGAGTTCGACGACGAGGAGGAGGACGCCGCTGCGGTGGCGGCCTTGGCCTCTTGCTCGGTGCGGCTCGGCTCGGTCTGCGTCAGCACGGTCGTGACGGCGAGCAGGACGACGGCGACCCCGGCCTCGGCGAGCACCGAGCGGCGCAGGCCGAAGCGGTGCGGGTCGGCGTCCCGGAGGCGCTTCTGCCGGGCGGTGTCCATGGCGGACTGCTGGCGGGCGAGTTGGGCGGCGCGCTCGGGGGCGTCTTCGACGGACGAGACCTTGCCGGAAGCACCGGAAGCACCGGAAGCACCGGAAGCACCGGGGACGCCGGGGGCGCCGGAAGCAGCGGAGACGCCGGTGCCGGCCTTGGTGCCCTTGGCGGACGCCTCCTTCGTGGTGGCGGACGCCTTGACCGTCTCCTTCTCCTCCGCCCTTGCTTCTTCCTCGGTCTCGGTCTCGGCCTCGGCCTCTTCCTCCGTATCCGTCATCGCCACGTTCGCGAGCCGCCCCGTCCACCGTCGCGAGATGGACGCGATGCCGACGAGCAGTGCCACGAGCCCGATCTTGACCAGCAGCAGCTCGCCGTACGTCGTGTCGGTGAACGCCGACCAGGAGCCGAGCTGGCGCCAGGACTGGTAGATGCCGGTGCCGACGAGGGCGAGCACCGACCCGAAGGCGACGCGGGAGAAGCGGTGCACGGCGGCGGACTCGACCGGGGTGTCGGCAGGCGCCCGGTAGAGGGCGACCAGCAGGGCGGTGAGGCCACCCAGCCAGGCGGCCACGGCGAGCAGGTGGATGACGTCGACCGGCATCGCGATGCCCGGCTGGAGTCCGGTGGAGGCGTGCTCGGCCATGGCCCAGCTCGCCGCGAGGCCGGCGGCCACGACGGTCCCGCCGATGGCGAGCCCGAAGGTCAGGTCGCGCTTCTCCTCTTCCTCCTCGCGCTTGTCGTACGCGCCGAAGAGGACGGCGATGAACAGTGCGGCCGCCGCGAGCAGCAGCAGCCGGGAGACAAGGGCCGCGCCGGGCTTGGTCTGCAGGACCTGGCCGAGGAGGTTCAGGTCGAAGATGTCGCCGACGCTGCCGGAGGTCGTGTAGGAGCCGCGCAGGAGCAGCAGCCAGAGGGTGGCGGCGGTGAGCGTCAGCCAGCCGCCGACGACAAGGCGCTGCATGGCCCGCACCCCGGAGCCGCGCTGCCAGCAGGCGAGGACGAAGGCGGCGCCGCCGACGAGCACGATGTACCCGGCGTACGACATGTACCGCCCGAAGCCGTACAGCCAGCCGACGACCCCGCCGCCCACGTTCTGGTCCGGGAGGGCGGCGACGGTCTTGGAGGGCGTGCCCACGGAGAAGGTGAAGGCGCCGCCGACGGGGTGGCTGTCGGCGGAGACCACCTGGTAGGCGACGGTGTACGTGCCCTTGCCGAGCCCGCTCTTGAGCTGCACGGCGTAGGTCGTGCCGCTCAGGTTGGTCGGCTTGCGCAGGTCGACGCGCTTGCCCTTGGGGTCGAGGACCCGCAGGGAGTTGTCGTTCATCGACACGTTCTCGGAGAACGTGAGCGAGACCTGGTCGGGCGCCTTCGGGACCACCACCCCCTGGGAGGGGTCGCTGCCGGTCAGCGCCGCGTGCGCGGAGGCCGGCCCGGCGCCGGCCAGCAGCGCGCCGGTGACGGCGAGGAACAGCAGCACCAGGGTGCGCAGGCGGGGCGTGATGGTCCGCGTCAAGGTCGGTCCCTCCCTCAGTGTCCGGTCGACGGGTTGTACGTGGCGGACTTCACCGGCATCTCGACGGTGAGCGGACCGGATTTGGCGAACTTGAGTTTCAAGGTGATCGTGTCGCCCTGCTCCGGGCGGCGCTTCAGCTTCTCGAACATCAGATGGTTGCCACCGCTTTTGAACACGAGTTGACCGTGTGCGGGCACCTCGAAGGAGGTGACCTCCTCCATCGCCCCGCCGTTGGTCTCGTGCATGGTGATCTCACCGGCGGAGTTGCTGCTGACGGAGGTCAGCTCGTCCTTCGTGCCGCCCTTGTTGGTGATCGTCAGGAATCCGGCGGCCATGTCGGCGGAGACCGGCTGGGGCATGTAGGAGGCGCCGACGGACAGCTCGGCCCGCGAGGAACCCGAGGAACCCGAGGAACCCGAGGAACCCGAGGAATCCGAGGGACCCGAGCCGCCGCAGCCCGCGAGGGTCAGCGCCCCCGTGATCGCTATCCCGGTCAGTGCGAGGTGCCTGCCGGTCGGAGTCGGGCGCTTCACGGGTTCTCTCCCTTGATCAGCTTGGGGAGGTCCTTGGTGTAGTCGTCGACGGTGGCGTCCTCGCCGTAGAGGACGTATCCGCCGTCGGTCTTCGGCGAGAACGCGATGACCTGGGTGCCGTGCACCGAGACGACCTTGCCGGTCTTCTTGTCCTTGTGGGTCGGCTCGATGGAGATGCCGAGGGTGCGGGCGCCGGCCTGGATGGTGGCGAAGTCGCCGGTCAGCCCGACGAAGCTCGGGTCGATGCCCTTGAGCCACTTGCCGAGCTCCGTCGGGGTGTCCCGGGCCGGGTCTGTGGTGACGAACACGACCCGCAGCTTCGCCTGGTCGGCCTTGGACAGTGCCTTCTTGGCGACCGCGAGGTTGTTCATGGTCAGCGGGCAGACGTCGGGGCAGTGCGTGTAGCCGAAGTAGATCAGCGTCGGCCTGCCCTTGGTCTCCGCGCGCAGGTCGTACTTCTCGCCGTGGGTGTCGGTGAGCACCAGGTCCGGCTTCTCGAACGGCGTGTCCAGGATGGTCGCTGCCTTGTTCGAGGTGTCCCCGGAGACCACGGTGACGGGTGACTTGGCGTCGTCGTCGCCGCTGCCGCAGGCGGAGAGGGTCAGGGTGGCGGCGGCGAGCAGCGCGGCCGCGGCGAACGTCTTCTTGCGCATACGAAAATGTCCCAGATGTGAGAGATCCGGCGCGCACCGGGGGGCCGGACGACAGCCGTACGACAGCTGCGACAGCGTCGCACGACCCCCTGTGCGCGTCACGGACGCGGAGCTCAGGCTTCGGTGCCGGTGGTGGACCGGCGGCGGCCGGCGAGGACGCCGTAGGCGACCCCGGCCGCGCCGACGACGATGCCCACGACGCCGAGGACGCGGGCGGTGGTGTCACTGCCGCCGACGGAGTCGGAGTCGTCGGACGCGGTGGTCTCGGTTGTGGCCGAGGTCTCTTCCGCCGTGTCCTCGGCCGCGGCGGACCCGTGGTGGTCGTCGGTGGCGGCGGACAGCGCGAGGACCGGCGCAGGGTTCTCCGGCTCCTCCTGGCCCTCCTGCTGGACCTCGATCCAGCGGACGACCTCCTTGTTCGAGTACGTCTGGATCGCCTTGAAGACCAGCTCGTCGGTGTTCTCGGGCAGCGCGCCCACGGAGAGCGGGAACTTCTGGAAGTAGCCCGGCTCGATGCCCTTGTCCGCGGCGGTCCAGGTGACCTTGGTGACCGCCTGGTCGATCTTCTCGCCGTGCATCTCCAGCGGCTCGGCCAGCTTGGACTTGGTGACCTCGATCTTCCAGCCGGCCATCGGCTGCGGCATCACGGAGGCCACCGGGTGGTCGGTGGGGAAGTTGACCTCGACCTTGGTGGTCGAGGCGTCGTCGCGCTCGTTGGGGACCTTGAAGTCGATGACCGCGTAACCGCCCTTGGCGGCGGTGCCCTCGGGTTCCACGCTGACGTGCGCGAACGCGGGCGAGGTGACGGCCAGTACGGCGGTACCCGTGACGGCGGCGACGGCGGCGATACGAGAGGCCTTCATGGCGGAAGCCTTCATGGCAGGGAGCACTCCACTCCGAGTGAGTTCTGTCGTTGAGGGGGCGCGTGGAGCGCCGAAAGCCGGAGGCGGCCGTCGGAGAGCGCACGCGCGCGTGCCGCACGACGGCGGCAGGCCCCTCCGGATCCGGTCAGACCCCGGGGAGTGCTCTGGTCGCGTCGTGTCAGGCGGCGAGAACGAGTACGGCGGCGGCCATGGGCGGCCCGCGCCGGATCACGGAGTGCTGGAGCGCGACGGTGCGCGGGGCGGGCGGTACGTCCCAGGCGCTACGACGGCCACGCGCGGGCGCCTCGGGTACGGCCGCGAGCCCGGCGCACAGGGCACGGGCCAGCGCGAGCGCCCCGCGCAGAGAACGGACGAGCGCCCCCTCGGCGACTCCGTGCGCCGAATCGGCCGACAGCTGGATCAGCCGCAGCAGCGCCAGGTCGCCCCGGCGCAGCAGCCACCCGGCCACGACGGCCGCGAGGATGTGTCCGAGCAGCATGGGTACGGAGGGCAGCAGCGAGCCGGAGGCCCCGGTGGCGTCCGCGGCATGGGCCGCGCCGCTCGTACCGCCGGCCGGGACGGCGGTGCTGAGATGCGCGTCCGCGAGGATCTTGTACGCGTGGGCCGGGCTGATCTGTGCGGCCCCCGCCCCGCACACCAGCCGCGCGGCCCGCTCCACCAGCGAGGCGTCGCCAGTGGACATCGACGTCATGGACGTCATGGACGTCATCGATGACATGGACATCGAGCCGCCGGACATCACCGAGCCACCGTGCTGACCGAGCCCGAACAGCGTGTGGAGCACCGTCTGCAGCACCGCGAGCAGGGCCACGATCCCCGGCAGCGAGCGGGCCCGGCCGGTCAGCGGGGCGACGAGCGCCAGGGTGCCCAGGAAGCCCGCGCCGAGCGTCCACAGCGGAACGGTCGCGCAGGAGGCCAGGGTGTGCCCCGCCGCGGCCAGCACGACACAGAGCGCGGCGAACACCGCGGCCCGCAGGAGCCGCAGTCCGCTTCCGGTGCGCGCCGCGCGCGGGTGGGGGGCAGTCATGGCGCGCTCATCATCGCACCGGCCCCCTGCCCGCCTTACGTCAGGTCCAGAAGATTCCGTTACGCCGGAGAGCGGTGATCGTACGCCCGAGAGCGGTGATCGAGAGAAAGAACCGAAAGATCATCCTTGTGACGAACCACCCGCTCATACACCGAAACCTCCCCCCGCGCATCCCCCGGATGGGCGTTCTCACATGAACGGAGTGCTTACACCCGCGCACGGGTGGCAATAGGTATCGGTATGTCGAGCCGCGGCCAGGAGGCTGGAGCATGAGCATCTGGTGGTCACTCCATCTGCGGCGTGAGGCCGCGAGCGTGCCGCTCGCCCGCAGGCTGCTGATCGGCACGATGGAGACGGCGGGCGTCGACCCCGAGATCTCCTACGACCTCTCCGTCGCCCTCAGCGAGGCCTGTGCGAACGCCGTCGAGCACGGCGGGGCCGGCCGTACCTCGGAGGCGTACCGGGTCACCGCCTACCTGGACGGCGAGAAGTGCCGTATCGAAGTGGCGGATTCGGGACCGGGGCTCGGTCCGGGGTTCGCGCGTACCCAGGATCTCAGACCGGCCCGTCCCGACGCCGAGCACGGGAGAGGGCTCTGTCTCATCAGAGAACTCGCGGATCACGTCCACATCGGCAACAAGCCGGGCCGCGGCGGCACCGTGGTCAGCTTCGACAAGATCCTCAAGTGGAAGAAAGATCCTTCTCTGCTTTCGGCATGAACCTCGCCCCCGCATAACACCCGCGCTAGGGTGCGCGCATGATTCTCAGAAAGATTAAAGAAAGCCTGCTCCTGCCCGGGGTGATATTGCGTCCCATTGCCGTCGGCGACGCGAAAGCGCTGTGCGCCGCATACGTCGGCAACCGAAGCCATCTCGAACCCTGGGAACCGCTCAGACCCGAGTCCTTCTTCACCGTCGAGGGACAGACCGAACGCATCGATGGCCTGCTGGGACAGGCCGCTGACGGCCTCCTGGCCCCCTGGATCATGGAGTCGCCCGAGGACGGCCGGGTCGTCGGTGCGATCACCCTTTCCGGAATTTCCCTGGGACCTTTCTGCAGTTCCTACGTCGGATATTGGGTTGCCGGTGATCAACAGGGCCGTGGTCTGGCCACCGCCGCCCTGGAGCGGGTCTGCGAGATAGCCCGGGATGTCGTGGGACTTCACCGGATCGAGGCGTCCACCCTGATCGAGAACACGACGTCCCAGCGCGTGCTGAAGAAATGCGGGTTCGAGACGATCGGGGACGCGCCGCAGTATCTGCACATCAATGGAGAATGGCGGGACAGCCGACTGTTCCAGCGGATCCTGCACGACCGTGCCCCGGCTCTGTGACCAGCGCCTTCCCGACGGGTTCAGCTTCCTGGGCGTTCACAGGCCGTTGCCAGCTCCTGCCCATGCCCCTGACAAACGGCGTTCCTAGCTTCGTCGGCCATGACGGGAAACCACAAAAACACGTCGATCACCCGCCGCCGTGCCCTCGCGGTCTCCGGCGGCACGGTGGCGGCCGGCGGCCTCGCGGTCGCCGGCTTCCAGTCGGCCTTCGCCGACACGACCGACACCAGCACCGACGCGGACGCCACCGCCTCCGCCAGTTCCACCAGCAGTGAGTGCATGACGCTGATGAGCAGCGTCACGGAAGGGCCGTACTACCTCGATGGTGCCTTGGTGCGCAAGGACATCACCGAGGGCAAGGCCGGCGTTCCGCTGACCCTGCGCCTGACCGTCGTGGACGCCACCGACGGCTGCACGCCGGTCAAGGGCGCCGCGGTCGAGATCTGGCACTGCGACGCCTGGGGCTACTACTCCGGCTACACCACCGCCAACCCCGGCGGCTCCGCCCCCGCGGAGAGCGAGGAGGGCGACTCCGCCAACGACAACACCTACCTGCGCGGCTATCAGATCGCCAACGCCAACGGGGTCGTCAAGTTCGAGACGATCTTCCCGGGCTGGTACACCCCGCGCACCTGCCACATCCACGTGAAGGTGCACACGGGCGGCGAGAAGGAGGACGGCACCTACGAGGGCGGCAAGGTCAACTACACCGGCCAGCTGTTCTTCGCCGACGACATCGCCGAGGAGATCTTCACGCTCGCCCCCTACTCGAAGCACACCGGCAGCTACACCACGCTCGCCAACGACATGGTGTACGACGGCGGTGGCGCCTCCAGCGGTCTGCTGACCCTGAAGGCCGTGCACAAGAAGGACCCCTCGAAGGGCTACAAGGGCTTCCTGACCCTGGGCGTCGACCCGGACGCCGAGAGCACGGGCGCCGGCAGCGGCGGCGGAGGCACCCCGCCGAGCGACGCCCCGACGGGCACTCCGCCGAGCGACAGCGCCTCCCCTTCGACCTCCGCCTCTTCATAAGGTAAGGGACATGACAAGCCGCGAGGACGACGCGCTGGCGCAGGCCGCCGTGGCCGCGCTCACCGGTCAGCTGGCCCTGGCTCCCAAGCCGGGCCTGCCGGACCCGCGTGACCTGGACGCTCGCAGTACGCGCCGGGAGCACGACAGTCTGCGCTGGTCGGCCAAGGCGCTGGCGCCCGGCCTCGCGGCGATGGCCGCCTCCGCCCGCCGTACCGGCGAAGCCACGCCGGTGCTGCGGGCGGAACTGGGCGCGATCGGCCGGTGCACCGAGCACTCGGTGGGCCTGGCCGGCGGCGGCCACAAAGGGGCCCTGTGGGCCCTCGGCTTCCTGGTCGCCGCGGTCGCCCTGGACCCCCGGGCCAAGGCCCGCGAGATCGCCGCGAACGCCCGGAAGATCGCCGCGTTCAACGACAAGGGCGCCCCCAAGCGTCCCTCCCGGGGTTCGTCGATCTCCGTCAAGTACGGCGCGGCCGGCGCCCGGGGCGAGGCCAGGGCCGGATTCCCGCACGTACGCAGGGCGTTGGACGCGCTGGCGACGGCCCGCAAGGCAGGCGCCACCGAGAACCAGGCCCGCCTGGACGCGTTAATGACCGTGATGTGCACCCTCCAGGACACGGAACTCCTGTACACGGCGGGCCCGTTGGGGCTGCGCCAGGTCCAGGCAGGGGCGCGCGCCGTACTGGAGGCGGGCGGCACGGCGACGGAGGCGGGCGCGGAGGCGCTCCGCACCCTTGACGCGGACCTGCACGAAAAGGGCTGGAGCCCAAGAGGTAGTGCGGGACTCCTGGCCGGCGCACTGTTCCTGGACGCGCTGCCTACAGCGCCCCGATAGGGGCGCGGGGAACTGCGCGAGCAACCACCCACAACCCGCAGACCGACGAATGGCCGGGCACCCACTTGGTACCCGGCCATCTCACATCCGTCAGCTCTTACATGCGTCAGCTGTTGAGCGAAGCCATCCAGCCCTCGACCTCGTCCGACCGCCGAGGCAGCCCAGCGCTGAGGTTCCGGTTCCCGTCGGCCGTCACCAGGATGTCGTCCTCGATCCGCACGCCGATCCCCCGGTACTCCTCCGGCACGGTGAGGTCGTCGGCCTGGAAGTACAGCCCCGGCTCGACGGTCAGCACCATCCCCGCCTCCAGGACGCCCTCCACATACGTCTCGGTCCGCGCGGCAGCACAGTCGTGGACGTCGAGCCCCAGCATGTGCCCCGTCCCGTGCAGCGTCCACCGGCGCTGCAGACCCAGCTCCAGCACCCGCTCCACCGGCCCCTCCACGAGCCCCCACTCGACGATCCGCTCGGCCAGCACCCGCTGCGCGGCATCGTGGAAGTCCCGGTACTTGGCGCCCGGCTGCACCGCCGCGATCCCGGCCTCCTGGGCGTCGTACACGGCGTCGTAGATCTTCTTCTGGATCTCGCTGTACGTGCCGCTGATGGGCAGCGTGCGCGTGACGTCGGCGGTGTACAGGCTGTGCGTCTCGACGCCCGCGTCCAGGAGGAGCAGGTCGCCGGAGCGCACCGGGCCGTCGTTGCGGACCCAGTGCAGCGTGCAGGCGTGCGGGCCGGACGCGCAGATGGAGCCGTAGCCGATGTCGTTGCCCTCCACGCGTGCGCGGAGGAAGAACGTGCCCTCGATGTAGCGCTCGCTGGTGGCCTCGGCCCTGTCGAGGACCTTCACGACGTCCTCGAAGCCGCGGACCGTGGAGTCCACGGCCTTCTGCAGCTCGCCGACCTCCCACTCGTCCTTGACCAGCCGCGCCTCGGAGAGGAAGACCCGCAGCTCCTCGTCGCGCTCGGCGGTGACCTTGTCGGTCAGCGCCTCCTGGACGCCGGCGTCGTACCCGCGTACGACCCGCACCGGGCCGGTGGCCTCGCGCAGCTTGCCGGCCAGCTCGCGCACGTCGGCGGCGGGGATGCCGTAGAGAGCCTCGGACTCGGTCAGCGAGTGCCGGCGGCCGACCCACAGCTCGCCCTGCCCGGAGAGCCAGAACTCGCCGTTCTCGCGGTCGGAGCGGGGCAGCAGATAGACGGTGGCCACATGGCCGTCGTCCTTCGGCTCCAGGACGAGTACGCCGTCCTCCGTCTGGTTGCCGGTGAGATAGACGTACTCGACCGACGCCCGGAACGGGTAGTCCGTGTCGTTCGAGCGGGTCTTCAGGTTGCCTGCCGGGATCACCAGGCGCTCGCCCGGGAAGCGGGCGGACAGCTCGGCGCGGCGGCGGGCGGTGTGCCCGGCCTGCTCGACGGCCTTGAGATCGCGCAGCTCCGTATCGGCCCAGCCGGACTTCATGCTCTCGGCGAGCTCGTCGGACACGCCCGGGTACAGGCCGTTCTTGCGCTGCTTGATCGGCTCTTCCGACTCGGTCTCCGGGGTCTCCGGACCCGCTGCGGTAGCAGCATCATCTGATACCGCCGGGGTGAGCTCGTCGGACACGGTCATCCTCCTCGACACTGCAGTGAATCCCGTCCATCGTACGGTCGTACCGAACGGCGTCCCAGGGACCCGGGGCCCACAGCGTTGTGAGGTGTGTCCGCTTCCGCCTTTCTGACTGACCGATCAGTCGAACCGGGCCGCCAGCAGGACCACGTCCTCATCGCTGTCGGCCTCGTCCAGGCCGTCCGGCAGCACCGTGCGCAGGACGTGGTCGGCGATCGCCCCGGGGTCGTGGCGCAGCGTGCGCGGGATGCTCGCGGCGGCCGTGTGCAGCCGGGCGAAGGCGCGGTCCATGGGGTCGCCGGTGCGGTGCAGCAGCCCGTCGGTGTAGAGGAGCACCGTTTCGCCTGCCTCGGCCTGGACCTCCACGCTGGGCGCCTCCCAGCAGGCGAGCATGCCCAGCGGTGCGGAGACGGAGGTCTCCGCGAACACGGTGCGGTGCTCCCCGATCAGCAGTGGCGGGCTGTGGCCGGCCCCGGCGAGGGTGACCTTGCGCAGTGCGGGCTCGCAGTAGGCGAACAGGGCGGTGGCGGAGCGGGCCGGTTCGGTCAGCCGCAGCAGCAGTTCCAGGTCGGAGAGGACCGCGACCGGGTCCTCGCCCTCCATCACCGCGTACGCCCGCAGGGAGGCGCGCAGCCGCCCCATCGCGGCGACCGCGCTGGGCCCGGAGCCGGTGACCGAGCCGACGGCGAGGCCCAGGGCGGCGTCGGGCAGCGGCAGCGCGTCGTACCAGTCGCCGCCGCCGCGCGGGCCGGTGCGGTGCCGGGCGGCGAGCTGGACGCCGGCCACCCGGGGCAGCCGGGAGGGGAGCAGTTCCTCGGCGATGGTCGTCATGCACGCGCGCGTGCGCTCGACCTCCAGCAGCCGGGCCAGGTGCTCGGCCGCGTACCGGACGTACAGGCCGACGAGGTGGCGCTGGCGCTCGTGCGGCTCGGCCGGCTCGTCGTACAGCCAGGCGACCGCGCCGAGCCGGTCGGCCGCGTCGGTGACGAGGGGGAGCGCGTAGCTGGCGGCGTAGCCGAGGCGGGCGGCGACCTCGCGGTGGCGCGGGTCGAGGCCGTCCTCGGCGAACAGGTCGGGGTGCACGATCTCGGCGGCGGTCCCGCCGTCGTACGGCAGCGCGCCGCGCGGGACGGTCTCCAGGTGGCCGAGGTCCGCGCGGCCGAGGCCGAGGCCGAGCGTGGTGTGCGGGCCGAGGCCGTCGGCGGGCTCCAGCGCCACGAGACCGCGCCGGGCGCCCACGAGGGCGGCACCGGCGCGCAGCAGCTCCTGGAGGGCCGGCTCCAGCGTGCCGGTCCGGGCGAGCCGTTCGGTCAGTTCATGCAGGGTGGTGAGGTCGGAGACCCAGCCGGCCAGCCGGTCCTGGAGGACGGTGCCGGGCGCCGGGACGGCGGGGGCCTTCGGGACGGGGGGTGCGGCCGGGGCGGGGGGTACCGGCGCGACAGTGTGTGCGGGCGTGGGAACCGTTGAATCGATTCCAGCCACTTTCGGAGGGTGCGGGGCGTTCATCGCGTCCGGCTTTCAGACCTGTGCGTATTGCTCAAAAGCATCGCAAACCCCCATGTCTTTCTGCGCCGCTAGCAGTGTCTCCACATGTACACGCACTCGTGAGGAGATGTCCAGCATTGTCCTGCCGGGATTGCTGGTGTCCGTGGGCCTCTTGGGGTCTTGCCGAGGACTTCTCCCGGACGGCTTGCACAAAAGCAAAGTTGGCTTAAAACTGACTCGGGTAACGGTTCATTGCGGTCGACTGGCCTTGCTCCACGGAGCGTCACAGCGGTCGTGATGGGTACGTACTCGGAGAAGGCCAGGGGTGGTTGGGGACCACCCGGAACCTGGCGACGGACCCGGGCGTCTTAACCACCGACGACCGTGCCCCATCCTCCCGTGGCGGAGGCGGAGAGAAACACTCGGAACGGCAAAACGCCAGACTTCGCCACCCCCGCGCCGTGGCCGTGCTTTTGATAGACGCAGTACGAGCAGTACGACGCAGTTCTAGTGAACGCGGCCGCGGTCCCCGCTCGACCCCCAGGGGTTCCCCTTGCCCAGGGCAGGGGTGTGATGCGCCAACAGGTACGCACAGTGCAGTGATCGACACATGATGTGATGTGGTCCACGGTGTTGCCAGCGGTGCAACGGAAAGGAACGAGCGCTCATGCGCGAGATCCTCGGAAGGCGACGCAGGCTCCTGTCCAGGCGGAACGACAAGGGGCCTGATTTTCTCGGCGCGGCCCTGACCTTCGCGACGGAATGGCAGTGGCCCGTACTCCCGGGCGTGGCTCCCGACCCTCAGGGGCGGGCCCGGTGCGCGTGTCCCGACCCCGAGTGCACGGTGCCCGGTGCACACCCCTTCGACCCCGGCCTGCTCGCCGCCACCACCGACGAGCGCATGGTCCGCTGGTGGTGGGGCAACCGGCCGACGGCCCCGATCGTCCTCGCCACCGGAGCCGCCGGTGGGAAGGCGCCCTGCGCGGTCAGCCTGCCCGCCCTCGCCGCCTCCCGCGCCCTCGCCCTCCTCGACCGCCGCGGCATGCGGCTCGGTCCGGTGGTCGCCGCGCCCACCCGCTGGGCGCTGCTCGTCAAGCCGTACTCCATGGAGCAGTTGGGCGAGCTGCTCTACGCCAAGGACTTCGTCCCCGGCTCGCTCCGCTTCCACGGTGAGGGCGGCTACCTCGCCCTGCCGCCCTCCGAGACCGGCCAGGGCGCCATCCGCTGGGAGCGGGCCCCGCTGCCCGGCTCGGCCAAGCCCTGGGTGCCCGATGTGGAGGCCGTGGTGGACGCCGTGGTCGACGCCCTCACTCGTACGGGTGTGAGCGCACCCGAGTTGTAAGGGTGTCGGGCGCGAGAACACGGCTTGTCGCGTCCGCCTGGTTACTCTCCGCACATGCTGCGTAATTCTGGGGGCCGGCCCTCAGACCCCCGACTACGTCTGCTCGCCCTCGTGGGCGTCATGGTGAGCGCGGTCGTGCTGCCGCTGACCGTGGCGTCCGCGGGACAGGTGGGCGACGCCGCCGTACACCCCGCCCGGCACGACGACGAGAAGTTGCCGGCGCCGGTCCGGTCCCCGCTGGTGCTCGGCCTGGGCCTGGCCACGGCTGCCCGCTGCGGTCCCGAACTCACCTCGCCCGACGGCGTCGAGGCGCAGACCTGTGTGATGGCCCAGGGCGCGGACACCTGGGCGCGCACCTACTACCGCAACGCCACCGGGGCGGCCCTGCAGGCCGTGCTGAGCCTGCTGGGCCCGCACGGCCGCACCGTGCAGACGCACTGCGCCGCGGACGCCGACGACGAGCCCGCCACCTGTGAGACGCCCCGGGAGCACACCCGGGGCACCCTGGACGCCTACACGGCCGTCACGGAGTTCGCGGCACGCGACGGCGACGGCCCGCTGCTGCTGCGTTCCGCGAGCAACTCGGGAGACGACGCGGGGCGCTCGGCCGGCGGCTCGGGGAACTCGCCCGGCGGCTCCGGGGACTCGTCCGCGGACAACTCCCAGCGGTCAAACGGGAGTTGACGAATCGCTACGGTCCGTACACCGGATGCGGGCATGAAAAGGCCCGGTTGCTGGCGACGGGGGATGCACCAGCAACCGGGCTACTGAGACGGTAACAAGAGATCGGCGGTTCGCAAATTCGATCTCGGCTATTCGGACACGTATTTGCCTGCCGTGTAGGGAAGTTGTGACAGGAGTCACCCGATCCGACGGGCCTGGTGCGGCTGACCGACCCGTCAGCCGCACCCCTGTGTCCGCGCTGATCGTCAGCTGAGTGTGACCTGCCGGTTGGTCAGTCCACCGCGGGCCCGCCGCTCGTCCGCCGTGAGCGGTGCCTCCGAGGCCAGGGCGGTCGCGAGACGCTCGGCGAACTCGGCGGCCGGCTTCTCCACGTCCTCCGCGCCGACCCCGCTCGGCAGGTCCCAGACCGGCACGGTGAGACCGTGGGCACGGAAGGAACCGACCAGCCGGGTGCCCTCGCCGAGGCTGGACCGCCCCGCCGCGTGCAGCCGCGCCAGAGCGTCCAGAAGCTGCTCCTCGGGATACGGCATGACCCACCGCAGATGGTTCTTCTCGGGCGTCTCGCACCAGTAGGCGGAGTCGACGCCGGTCAGCTTCACCGTCGGGATGGCCGCCGCGTTGGCCCGCTCCAGGGAGGCGGTCACGTCCGGGGTGGCGTTCTCCGCGTCCTGCACCCAGAACTCGAAGCCGTCGTGCACAACTGGCTCGAACGGGCCCTTCGGGTCGAGCAGGTCCTGCAGCCGGGGGCTGTCGGCGGGGGCGCGGCGGCTCTGCACCGGGGTGCCCGGCTCGGCGGCGAGGGCGCGCTGGAGGGTGTCGGCGAGGTCGCGGCTGATGTCGCCGGACGCCGTGTCGTTCTGCAGGCCGAGCAGGACCGTGCCGTCGTCGCGGCGCAGCGCCGGCCAGGCCATCGGCAGCACCGTGGCGAGCGTGACCGAGGGGACGCCCTCGGGCAGACCGTCCTTCAGGGTCAGCTCGACCGTGGCGGCGGGGACCAGCTCACGCAGCGCCACCCAGTCGCCCTCGCCCGCCAGCCCCTCGAACGGGCGGTGCACCAGCTCGGTCGTCGCGTGCGCCGCCGCCCGGCCGTGGCACGCCTTGTAGCGGCGGCCGCTGCCGCAGGGGCAGGGTTCACGGGCACCGACAACCGGGATCTCTGCGTCGCTGGGCTGCGGCCGCGTGGCCGTCGTCTGGGGTCGCTTCTTGGCCATCTGGGTGTCTCCCGGTTACGGCTCGTCTCGTACGGGCGGGAGCCTAGCCGTTTGTGCCCTGGGCCACGGGAACCTGTGGACGGAGCCGCCGTCGCGTATCCGGTCGGTCCCGGTCGATCCAGGTCGGTCCCGGTCGATCCAGGTCGGTCTGGTCGGTCCAAGTCGGGTCTGGTCGGTCCGACTCGGTCCGGTCGGTCCGGCCCGGTCAGTCGAGGTCGTCGAACGCGTCCGCGAAGTCCAGGTCCGCCATCTCCGGGACCGGCGGCCCCGAGGGCGCCATGACGCGCGTAGCGAAGGCGTCCCGGCGGTCCCGGGCGTTCCCGGTGTTCGGATCACGCACGTCCTTGTGGACCACGACCCAGACCGTCACCTCGCCCCGGGCGTCGTCGCGGACACCCCAGTCGTCTGCCAGCGCCGTGATGATGTTGAGCCCACGGCCGCCGTGTGCCGTGACCGACGGGGTCATGGGAGCCGGGCGGGTCGGACCACCGCCGTCCGTCACCTCGACGACCAGCCGGCCGCGCGTGTCGACCTGCCAGGCGGCCCGGACGTCGCCGTCCCCGGCCAGCGCGTCGCCCAGGGGGCGCCCGTGCTTGCAGGCATTGCTCAAAAGTTCGGAAAGGATCAGTACGGCATCGTCGATGACCGATTCCGATAGACCGCCGGTGCGCAACTGATCGCGCATACGGTGTCTCGCCTTCCCCACGCCCGCAGGGCCATGGGGTACGGCCATGCTCGACGACGTGGGCACCTCCTGTGCCACCACCAACGCCACCCCCGAGACCTCCTTTGCCCCACGCCACGGTGTGGATGCCCCATTGGCCTGAACCGGAAACCGGCCAATGAATGTCCGGTGACGCATTCGCAACCAACGAATACGTGCCGAACGCGCCGGAGCACTCCCTGTGACGGGTCGAAGTCATATCCCCCAGATATGGCCTCGTGTGGCTTGATTTCGATTGTGTGGCCGAGAAGTGAGGATGCTGTGGGCGGGCTGTCGGGTCAAGAGGCGCGGGGTGTCCTTACTTGACTCTTTATCTGAGCCCTGATCAGGACAGCTCCGGATTTACCGTCCCAGCCGGTCGAGCACAGCCGCCGGCCGGTTGGTGATGATCGCGTCGATGCCGAGCTCCACGCACAGGTCCACGTCCTCCGGCTCGTTCACCGTCCACACGTGCACCTGGTGGCCGTTCCGCTTCAGCCGCTCCACGTAGGCCGGGTGATTGCGCACGATCCGCATCGAGGGCCCCGCGATCCGCACCCCGGCCGGCAGCCGTCCGTCGCGCAGCCGGGGCGAGAGGAACTGCAGCAGATAGACGGTCGGCAGTGTCGGCGAGGCCGCCCGTACCCGGGCCAGCGACCGCGCGGAGAAGCTCATGACCCGCACCGGCGACTCGGCGGCGGTGGCCGGAGCGTCCAGCCCGAACCGCTTGAGCAGGACCAGCAGCCGCTCCTCGACCTGCCCCGCCCACCGTGTGGGGTGCTTGGTCTCGATCGCCAGCTCCACCCGCCGCCCGGCGTCCGCGACCAGCTCAAGCAGCCGCTCCAGCGTCAGTACGGAGGTGTCCGCGCGGTCCTCGGGCCGGAACTCCCAGTCGGGCTCCTCGTCTCGCCCGTGCCAGGCCGGGCCCTTCTTCCAGGAGCCGAAGTCCAGGGCGGCCAGCTCCGCGAGCTCCAGGGCCGAGACCGCGCCCCGCCCGTTGGACGTACGGTTGACCCGTCGGTCGTGGACGCACACCAGATGGCCGTCGGCGGTGAGGCGTACGTCGCACTCCAGGGCGTCGGCGCCGCCCTCGATGGCCTTCTTGTATGCGGCCAGCGTGTGCTCGGGGGCTTCCTCGGAGGCCCCGCGGTGTGCGACGACCTGGATGCGATGCTGTGGTGCGTGGGTCACCGCGTCATGGTGCCACCGAGCGGGGGTACCTGGGGGCACCCTGCATGCCGGTAAAGAGAACTTTTGTCGGACAGGCCCTATATAAAGGTTGTCCGTGTACCCACAGCCACCGCTTATGGTGCTCTGACGGCCTGTGGGAAAAGCTGACGGCATACAAAAGCACATGCACAGCTGAATCGCGCCGGGCCGACAGCAAGCGTGAAAGAGCGTGACCGAGTGCGACCGAGAAGAAAAGCCGTGGACCGAGGAGAGAAGCTGTGAGCACCGAGAACGAGGGCAACCCGGTACCTCCGGCCCCGTCCGCACCTCCCGTGCCGCCGACGTCTCCCGCCGCCTCGCCGCAGGCTGCCGCGTCCGACGGCGGGGAAGCGCCGACCACCCCGATCCCGCCGGCGCCCCAGAGCGCGCCCGGCGCACCCGCGGGTGACCCCTACGGGACCGCACCGCAGGCCCCCGACAGCTCCTGGCCGCCCCCGCCTCCCGCGACCCCCTCTTATGCGGACGCCGGTGCGGGTGCTGGTGCGGGTGCCGCCTGGGGCTCGTCGTACGACCAGCAGTACCAGCAGCAGTATCAGGAGCCTCAGCCGTTCCAGCAGCCGCAGCCCGCGCCGAAGAAGGGCAGCGGGCGCGGCGGTCTGATCGCCGCCGTCCTGGTGGCCGCGCTGGTCGCGGGCGGCCTCGGCGGCGGCCTCGGCTACACGTTGGCGAAGAACAACGACGACAGCGGCTCCACGACCATCTCCGCGTCCTCCGACGGCGGCGCCACGCAGGTCAAGCGGGCCGCCGGCACCATCGCGGCGGTCGCCGCCAAGTCGCTGCCCAGCACGGTCACCATCGAGTCCGAGTCGACCAACGGCGAGGGCGGCACCGGCACCGGCTTCGTCTTCGACAAGCAGGGCCACATCATCACCAACAACCACGTGGTCGCGGACTCCCTCGACGGCGGCAAGCTGACCGCGACGTTCCCGGACGGCAAGAAGTACGACGCCGAGGTCGTCGGCCACGCGCAGGGCTACGACGTCGCGGTGATCAAGCTCAAGAACCCGCCGTCGGACCTGCAGCCGCTCGCCCTGGGCGACTCCGACAAGGTGGCCGTCGGCGACGAGACGATCGCGATCGGCGCCCCCTTCGGCCTGTCCAACACGGTCACCACGGGCATCATCAGCGCCAAGAACCGCCCGGTCGCCTCCAGCGACGGCAGCTCCACCAGCAAGGCGTCCTACATGAGCGCCCTGCAGACCGACGCCTCCATCAACCCGGGCAACTCCGGCGGGCCGCTGCTCGACGCCTCCGGCGCGGTGATCGGCATCAACTCCGCGATCCAGTCCGCCTCCAGTGGCAGCCTGGGCAGCACCGGCCAGTCGGGCTCGATCGGCCTCGGCTTCGCCATCCCGATCAACCAGGCCAAGTACGTGGCCCAGCAGCTGATCAAGACCGGCAAGCCGGTCTACGCGAAGATCGGTGCGTCGGTGTCCCTGGAGGACAGCAGCGGCGGCGCGCAGATCACCGACTCCGGCTCGGGCGGCTCTGCCGCGGTCGAGTCGGGCGGCCCCGCGGACAAGGCCGGCCTCAAGCCCGGCGACGTCATCACCAAGCTCGACGACTCGGTGATCGACAGCGGCCCGACCCTGATCGGCGAGATCTGGACCCACAAGCCCGGCGACAAGGTCGAGATCACCTACAAGCGCGGCGGCTCGGAACACACGGTCACCGTCACCCTCGGCTCCCGCGTCGGCGACAACTGACCCGCACGCGCCCGCACGAACCGGTTACTCTGTTCCCCGCGCTGATCTCCGTCGGCGCGGGGTGGGTTGCCCGAGCGGCCTAAGGGAACGGTCTTGAAAACCGTCGTGGCAGCGATGTCACCGTGGGTTCAAATCCCACACCCACCGCATGTGATTGACGGCCCCTGACCAGGCAAGACGGTCGGGGGCCGTTGGCGTGTGCGCTCCCCGTCGGGCACCGCTGTTCCCCCCTGGTTTCCCGCTCTGCCGGGCACGGAAGGGGCACGGCCTGAGGGCCTCGGAACGTGGCCTGAGGGGGGTGTCGCCTAACGGCTGATGGGAATCTCGTAGACGATTTCGCAGTGAGCGGCGGGCACGACGATGTCCGCGGTCTCCACGGGCCGCCCCTGGTCGCTGTAGTAGGTCCGCCGGATGTGGGTGACGAGAGCGGCCTTCTGGATGCACCCCCAGGTCATCCGATCGACAGGGGGCAACAGCCATGCCGGGCCCGGAGGCCAGCGGCCCTTGTGCAGGACCGCGAAAAACCTAGCGGGGCGCCGACCTGTGTGGCCGCGTCATTACGCGGCGTGGATGCCGTCGAAAGCCATGGCGAGGACACGGTCGCGCTGGGTGTCATCGAGGAAGTTGGTCGCGGTGATCCCGGCGACCATCCGCAGCAGGTCTTCGAAGCCCAGGTCTGTACGCGCCTCCCCGGCCTTCTGCGCCCGCTCGAGCAGCGGGCCGCCCGCCTGGTACATCGAGTCCCGGCAGGCCAGGAAGACCTCCGACTCGTTGCTGAGCGCCTCGCGGATGGCCCGCTGGGTCACGCTCAAGTCCACGAACCGGCGCAGCCAGGAGGTCAGCGCCTCCCAGGGCTCCAGCGCGGCGACGTCCTGCGCCATTCGGCACAGGGCGTTCACCTCGTCCGCGTAGACGCTCTCGAAGAGATGGCGGCGGGTGGGGAAATTCCGGTAGAGCGTGCCGATGCCGACGCCCGCACAACGGGCGATGTCTTCCAGCGAGGCCTCCGCGCCGTTCTGGGCGAACGCCTCGTGCGCGGCGGCCAGCAGGGCGTCGTAGTTGCGTGCGGCGTCCCTGCGATGCGGGCGGTGCGACGCCACGATCTCACTGAGGGGGAACGGCTGGTCCGTCATTGCTGTCTCCACTGTCTCCCTGGCCGGAACATGGCCGCGACCGTCTCGCTCGTCACGTGGGTGACCTCCGGACGCAGGTTCTCGATGTGACCCGATACCTCGCGCAACTCCCCAGCGTGGAACCGCTCGTGACGTCTGGTAGGGCGCGTGGCTGTCGGCGTATGTGGAGCCCCGGCCCCGCCCCACCCGGGCATGCCGGCACACGGTGGCCGGGGAGGCACCAAACAGCGGGGTGAGCTGCCGCATGGATGAGTGTGGTGCGGTAGGAGACGGCCGTCGGTACGCCCGCTCGGCCGGTGGCCGCCGCCGCGGACGACCTCACCCACAGCCTTCACCGCCCCGGTCCCGGACCGTCTTCGACAACCGACCGAACCGATCAACCCGCAACCCCCGAAGCATGGCCGGATGTCGAACATGCAATCGACATCCGGCCATGGTTCGGCCCGGCCGCCGACCGTCATGTCACGGAATGAGCAGCAGCTTGCCCACGGTCTCCTGGGAATCGATGTCGCGGTGCGCCTGGGCGGCGTCCTCCAGGGAATACGTCCGGTCGATCAGGACATCGAGTGTGCCGTCGCTGATCCACTGCATCACCTGGGATGCACGCTGCCGCCACTGGCCGGTCGACTCGTGGGGGGCGTCGCCCCGGACGGTGACCAGGTGAACCCCGCTCGGCTGCACCCACAGATCCAGCGGCGGAATGGCTCCACCCGCGCGGCCGTAGTAGACGAAGACACCCTTGAAGCGCAGCGACGAGATGCTGACGTCGAACAGGCTCTGGCCCGTGCCGTCGAACACGAAGTCCACGCCCTCACCGTCGGTGAGCTCTCGGATGGCAGCACCCAGGTCCTCGGTCTCGTCACGGACCAGCACCTTCCAGGCGCCCGCCTCGGCAGCCGAGCGCGCCTTGTGGGCGCGGGAGACCGTGGCGATCACGCGCGCACCGCGGGCGGTGATCAGCTGGGTCAGCATGCGGCCGACGCCGCTGGCGGCGGAATGTACCAGCACCAGGGCGTCACTGGGAACGGGAACGGCGTCGTAGGACAGGTGGTGCGCCGTCAGCCCCTGCATCAGCCCGCCCGCGGCGGCCTCGAAGGTCACGTTGTCGGGAATCGGGACGAGGCGCTCGTGCGGAACCGCCACCATGTCGGCGTAGCTGCCCATCACATACTGCCAGGCGACCCGGTCGCCGATCTTGGCTGTGGCGTCCGCGCCGACGGCGGTGACCACCCCGGCACCGTCGGCCCCCAGACGCGCCGGCAGTTCGAGACCCTTTACCAGGCCGCGACGCATATAGCTGTCCATGAGGTTGATGCCGGCGGCCTTGACCTCGACGAGCACCTCGCTCGGGGACAGCTCGGGAACGGGCTGCTCCTCGACGCGAAGGACGTCGGGTGATCCGTAACTGGAAACAGAAATGACGCGCAAGACAGGTACTCCTCGTTCAGATGGGCGGCGCGATGCGCCGCGGGCCTGCGAGAGTGCAGGTTACATACATGAAGACCTCATGCAAAGTGGTCCCAATTTACATGAGGTCTTCAAGTAATCTCGCATGGGTGGAACCGTCCTTCTGTGCCTTCCGGCACCCGGATACCATGGTCCTTCGACCAGCAATGGGGACGTGAGGACAGCCAACCCATGGGAACCAGGCAGCCACGGGACACCGGCGCCCAGCTAGCGGCCGTCCAGCAACTGATGCGGCTGCTCGTCGCCACCTACGCGCACGAGATGGACTCCCTCGCCGGTGAACTCGGCCTCACCCGGACCCAGGCCATCCTTCTCGGAACCGCCACCCAGCCCGGTTCCATCCGTGAACTGGCCCAAAGCATGGGCTGCGACCCGTCCAACCTCACGGGCGTGGTACAGCGACTGCGCGAACGGGACCTCATCGCTGTCGAACCCGACCCCGACGACCTTCGCGCCAAGCGCATCTCACTCACCACCACGGGCGTCGCAACCGTCAACCAGCTCAACGAGGGCACCGCCAAGCTCCTCACCGCGATCAGCACGGCCACTCCCACCCAGCTGACCACCTTCGAAAAGCTGCTCCGACGCGTGCTCGACCAATAGCCGCGGGGGTGGACGGCGACCCGATCGCGAGCGTGCGGACAGGGGCGTCCTGTCGGCCGGTCATCCGGTGCGCCGGGGCTCACGGTCCGGCAGCTCGGCGGCGGCGGTGCCCGTCCAGCTGCCGAGGAGTGCGAGCGTCTCGGCGGAGGGCGAGGCGGGTTCGGGGCTGTAGAGGACCAGGTACTGTTCCGGCTCGTCCACCACCTGCAGGATTTCGAACTCCAGGGTGAGGTCGCCGACGAGCGGATGGTGGTAGCGATTGGTGCCCGTGGAATGGGCCAGCACATCGTGGCCGGCCCACAGGCGGCGGAAGTCCGGGCTGTGCAGGGACAGTTCACCTATCAACTCGGCCAGCTTCGGGTCGTCCCCGTGGCGTCCGGCGTACAGGCGCAGCCAGGCGACCGTGTCGCCGGCGGTGCGCTGCCAGTCGGCGAAGAGCTCCCGCGCGGCCTCGTCGAGGAAGACGAAGCGGGCCATATTGCGTTCGCGGTGCGGTAGGGCGTCGAAGTCGGTGTAGAGGGCGCGGGCCAGCCGGTTCGCGGCCAGCACGTCCATACGGCGTCCCTGCACCATGGCCGGGAAGCGCTCCAGGGTCTCCAGGAGCCGGTAGACCACCGGGCGGACCCGCTGCGGGCTCGACGGAGGCCTCCGGCGCGTGCGGGCCGTGGGCCTGGCCAGGTCGAACAGGTGGGTGCGTTCGGCGTCGTCCAGCTGCAGAGCGCGGGCTACGGCGTCCAGGACCGCCTCGGAGACCCCCTGGGCACGACCTCGTTCCAGGCGTGTGTAGTAGTCCACGCTGACCCCGGCGAGCTGGGCGACCTCCGTGCGGCGCAGGCCCGGCACCCGGCGTGTGCCGTCGTGCGGCGCCACTCCGGCCTGTTCGGGGGTGAGCCGCGCCCTGCGCGTCTGCAGGAACTCCCGGATCTCACTGCTGGGCTCCATGACCTCCACGCTACGAGCCATGAAGAGCCGCGAACACCGGCAGAGGGGGTCTGTCGGAACCCGTCACAGCGGTACCCCTTCCAGTGCCCCGCACCCTGTGCGCGCGGTGTTTCCCTGGATAGCGGCCGACCCTTCCTGGCCGGGTCCGGACGGCGTACCGCCCTCCCCGCCATCACAGCACCCAGAGAGTGCCCCTTTTTTCTGGACACACAGGGCGAGGGACGCGGAGCGGATACGGAGAGGGATGTCCCGTTACGTTGGGCGACGGCGCCGTCCGGTCCCTGAGCTGCTCCGAGAGAGCCGACATGCCTGCGCCCGGCCGAAGCGGCCGGGCGCGGAACCTCATCCAAGGAGAACCCCCGACATGAGCACCGTTGCGGCCTACGCCGCGGCCACCGCCGGCGCACCGCTGGAGCGCACCACGATCGAGCGCCGTCCGGTGGGCGACCACGACGTCCTCATCGAGATCAAGTACACCGGTGTCTGCCACACCGACATTCACCGGGTCGGTGCGCACTTCGGCCGGAGCATCTTCCCGATGGTGCCGGGCCACGAGATCACCGGCATCGTCACTGAGGTCGGCTCGGGCGTCACGGCACACCGGGTCGGCGACCGGGTGGGTGTCGGCTGTCTGGTCGACTCGTGCCGCACGTGCGAGAACTGCAAGGCCGGTCTGGAGCAGTACTGCCTGGGCGGATCGGTCGCGACGTACGGCGGGCTGGACAAGAACGGTGAGCCGACCTACGGCGGCTACTCCACGCACATCGTCGTCGACCAGGACTTCGTCGTGCGCATCCCCGACGGCCTGTCCCTGGAACAGGCCGCGCCGCTGCTGTGCGCGGGCATCACCAGCTACTCCCCGCTCCGGCACTGGAACGCCGGTCCGGGCAAGAAGGTCGCGATCGTGGGCCTCGGTGGTCTGGGCCACATCGGCGTGAAGATCGCACACGCGCTCGGCGCTGAGGTCACCGTGCTCAGCCAGTCGCTGCGGAAGAAGGAGGACGGTCTGAAACTGGGCGCCGACCACTATTACGCGACCAGCGACCCGAGGACCTTCGAGGAGCTGGCCGGGACCTTCGACCTGATCCTCTCCACGGTCTCCGCCCGGCTCGACCTGGACTCCTGTCTTTCGCTGCTGAAGACGGACGGTGCCCTGGTGAATCTGGGCGCTCCGGAGGAGCCGGTCTCGCTGAACGTGTTCTCGCTCATCCTCGGCCGCAGGTCGCTGGCCGGCTCGGGCATCGGCAGCATCCAGGAGACCCAGGAGATGCTCGACTTCTGCGCGGGGCACGGGTTCGGCGCGGAGATCGAGCTGATCGGCGCCGACCAGATCAACGAGGCGTTCGAACGGGTCCTGGCCAGTGATGTGCGCTACCGCTTCGTGATCGACATCGCCACGCTCTGAGCGAGCCGACTGCGGTCGCGCGGCTGCGACGGACTCCTCTGGACCGCCCGGACCAGCGGCCTCGCGCTGCCGCAGGAGCCTTACTTATCAACTAGCCCAGGAGAACTCCCGGATGACCACGACCTCCCGCCGCACCGTACTTGTCACCGGCTCCACCTCCGGCATAGGTGAAGCCATCGCCGCCGCCTTCGCCCGCGACGGCGCCACCGTCATTGTCAACGGCCGCGACCCCCAGCGCACCGACGCCGCTGCCGAACGCCTCCGTGAGGCCGACAAAGACGGTGAATTCCTCGCTGTTGCCGCCGACATCAGCACCGCACAAGGCGCCCGCACCCTGACCGACGCGGTGCCGGATGTGGACGTCCTCGTCAACAACGCCGCGATCTTCAGTGCAACGCCCGCCTTCGACATCACGGACGAGGAATGGCGCCGCTCCTTCGAGACCAATGTTCTCGGCGGCATTCGACTTACTCGCCATTACGCTCCCCGCATGGTGCAGCGCGGGTGGGGCCGCGTCGTCTTCATCAGCAGCGAGTCGGCCATCAGCATCCCGACGGAAATGATCCACTACGGCGCCACCAAGACCGCCCAGCTGGCCGCCGCTCGTGGCTTCGCGCAGGAGGTCGCCGGCACCGGCGTCACCGTCAACACCATCCTGCCCGGCCCCACCCTCACCCCTGGTGTCGAAGAGTTCCTCACCGACCGCTTCGGCAACGACATCCCCTTGGCCGAAGCCGAACGCCGCTTCATCACCCAGGAACGCCCCACCTCGCTCCTGCGACGATTCATCCGCCCTGAAGAGGTCGCCAGCCTCGTCCACTACGTCGGCTCCGACGCGGCTTCCGCCACCACGGGCGCCGCGCTGCGCGTCGACGGCGGCATAGCAAACACCGTCATCCCCTGATGGTGGCCACGTTTTCCGGTCTCCTCCATAGCCGTGAACACAGCTACTCGCGAACTCCGTGTGGTCGGCGGCTGCGTTCGCTCTCGCGCTGTCGCGCGGCTGCGAAGGCTGGGCATCAACACGAAGGGCAGTGAGAAACAGGCCACCAGCGACCCACCTGGGGGTGACGGTCATCCCGGTGCTGGTCATCGCGGCCAGCGGGTGCGCACCCAGGCGCGAGCCGCGGGCGCTCTTGCCGTCCAGGGCGAGGGTGTCACATCCGGCCGGGTCGTGGCCGAGGAGGTCGGCCCGGCCGCCGCGGCAGGTGTCCTTGACGACCCGGCGGATCGTCGCACCGCTGAGCGGGATGCGCACGGCCAGGGCAGTCGCGGTACGGGTATCGAGCCGGGCCGGAACATCCTGCGGGGCCTCGGCCGCCCACTCGCTGATCGCCACGAAACCGGGCAGCGGTTTTCCCGGAGTCGGGGCACGTGGAGGGCACGGCGACCCCTTAGAGGTCTAGACAACTAAGAAGCCCCGGGCTGTTGGCCCGGAGCTTTCCGCTGGAGCGGGTGACGGGAATCGAACCCGCGCTCTGAGCTTGGGAAGCATGGGTTTCTTGGCGGCGGTTGCTGTACTGACCTGCGGCGCAACGGTGTCGACGGCTGACGTCCGCGGCTTGCGTTCCCCGGTGTTCCCGTGGCTTCCCGCACGACCTGGCACGGTTCTGGCACGTCTGCCGGGGTGCCGGCCACAGGGACAAGGGCGTTGTCAGTGGGGGCTGTTGGCTTCCGTGGCGGAGATGAGCCGGTTCGATGTTCTCGCTGAAGAACACGGCGGCCAAGGGGGGTGGCCGGACAGGGGTCCCCGGACCACTGGGTCCCGGGATGCCGAATGGCTCCGCACCCACCCCCCTCACAACCTTCTGATCCGTAGTTCTGTCTGGATCGGTCAGTGACGGTCATAGCGGTCGCCTTGACAGCCCTGAGGGGCGTTGCCGGCTGGAGTCGGTTGCTGGCGTTGCCGCACCACAACTGCCCCGGTCGCCAGATGAGTTGACTGGACTGGTGATCAATCGCAAGCGGGGGCCAGCCTCACCGGGCCTCATCTCTGAGCGGGGGGCGCCTCGTCGCGCACGGTGACGAGACGCAGCCCCGGAGATGAGGTGGAGTGATGGAAAAGTCGCGCCCTTCCCAGGAGGCCCAGGGGAAGATTCGCGAGGTTGCTGGTCGGCTCACCATCGCGCTGGGAGCTCGTGCTCTCTGGACGTTGATCGAAAAGCTGTCGTCTTGCTGCAGCGGCCCTGCCGGCCCCTGCGCCTCCACACCAACACGCTTTCCAACTGCGGTGGCGGGGTGCGGGGCTGTGTTCGGGGGCGTTCACCTGGGTTCATGGCCCGTTCTCCTCTGCCCAGGTGCCGCTCACCTTTCCGCCGGGTGTTGTATGCCGGTTGTCCGGGAGGTACGCCGCTGTCTGAGGTTGTTGATGTCAACGACGGATGTCAGGCGTTGGTTCGGTGACCGTGGCCGACGCGTGCTCGTCGGCCGCCTCGGCGCCCCGCCGCCGCTCCGGTGCCCCGGCCTGGGAGAGTGGTCCCGTGCTGCTGGATCCTGAGAACACGCTGTTCGTCCGTGGCGCCACGCCCGTGCTCCTGCTGGCCGACGCGCCTGTCCACGACGCCTTGCCGTTCCTGACCGCGCCGGACGGGGCGGTGCCTTTGTGCGAGGGCTGGAGCATCGTTCCCCGACTCACCCTGTGCGTGGTGGACGGACCTGGGGACCACGGGCTCGTCGTCCCTGCTCTCGCTGCGCCGGTGGTCGGCGGGGCCGACGACGGCACGGCATCTGGCGGCATGGGCGACTGGTGCGCGGATGCCGAGCAGGCCGGCGGAGCAGTCGTTCTGTCGTTGGACCACCTGCCCGAGGCACTCGACTGGTCTGCCCTGCTGTCCTCGGGCACCGCCCGCGGCGGCTTCGTGCCTGCGCTGGTCTGACCGTAGGAGCGTCGGGGCAACGCGGTATGCCGGCGCGTCTGTGCGGTCCGCCACGTGCGAGCAGGTCAAGAGCAGGACCGCACGATCTCGGTCGACCGAAGCGGGCGGGTGCATGGCCGGTCCATGCCCGGCTCCGGCCGGCCCGCACGGCCGGGATGGGAAGGTGTCGGGCATGCGTTCATCCGACTGGCACCTGACCGACGACGTCGACGACTTCCTCGCCCGGGCCGGGGACTTCCTGCGCTCGCGTCCCGGCCCGCACGTCATGCAGTTGACGTGGGCCGAGAGAGTGCGGGCGCGTGGGGCGGAGGCGTTCGGCACCGAGGCCCCCGTGTTCGGCGTGCTGGAGCAGGCGGGTGAGACCCGCGCCACCTTCTACCGCCTCCCGCCCCGCGGTTTCGGGCTCTCCCCGCTCACGCCCGAGCAGGCCGATTCCCTCGCCGCACGCCTGGCCGCCCTCGGGCACTCCCTTCCCCGCGTCAGCGCGGACCACGGCACGGCCACCGCTTTCGCCGAGGCCTGGCAGCGGCGCACCGGCGCGACGCCGAGACTCCGCGACACACGGCTGCGCCTCTACCGCCTCGGCACGCTGACCCCACCGGACCCGCTGCCGGCCGGCCGGGGCCGTGTCCTGGGCGAGCAGGACCTGGAGCAGACCATGTTCTGGTGCGCCGAGTTCGCCAAGGCCGTCGGGGAGGACGTCTCCATCGACGCCGGCACCTGGGCCGGGACCCGCTACGCCGACAAGGGCTACACGCTCTGGGAGACCCCGGACGGCACTCCCGTCTCCGTCGCGGGCCTGAACCCGATGATCGGCGGCCAGATCCAGGTGGACGTCGTCTACACCCCGTCCCACCTGCGCGGCCGCGGCTACGCGGGTGCCGTGACGGCCGAGGTCAGCCGGGCCGCGCTGGCCGCCGGCGCGCAGGACGTCGTCCTGTTCGCGGATCTGTCCAACCCCACCAGCAACGCCCTCTACCAGCGTCTCGGATACACCGGGCTCACCGACTGGGGCGTGTACGACTTCTCCACAGCCGCGCCGGCAACCGCTTGAGGACTCTGCGGGGTCTGCGGCATCAGCCGTTGCGCCAGTCGTTGATCTGCTTCTCCCACTGCCTGTCGTCCGTCGTCTCCATGAACTCGCGGCGGTTGATGAGCAGGTAGATGTCGCCCAGGGACGGGGAGACGGTGCTGAGGATGAGGGGTTTGCCTGCGTTGAGGAGGCCGCCGAGGAAGCGGCCGTAGAGGTCGGTGAAGCGGGTTTCGGCGGCGGTGATGTCCGCACGGGTGAGGACGAGGGCGCCGGTCTCGGACCAGTCCGTGAGGACGAGCTCGTCGGGGTGCAGGACGATCCGCCCGCGGCGCTGGAAGAGGGCCTTCTGGCTGACCAGCGCCGCGGCCTTGTCGGCTCCCTGCTTGCGGCTCAGTTCGTCGGCGGTGGCCGCGATGTAGTCGGCTTCGCAGAGGGGGGTGCTGTCGGTGTTCATGGGTTCCCCGGTGGTTGTGGAGTGGGTGACGGGTACGACCGGATCACGACACGGTCAGGGAGATGCGCTGGTGCAGGTGGTCCGAGGCGCTGCCGATGGTGAGGGTGAAGGTTCCCGGCTCGACGACGGTCCGCAGCCGCTCGTCGACGAGGGTGAGGTCCCGGGCGGCCACCACGGGGAACGACACAGTGACCCGCTCTCCCGCCTCCACCTGCCTCTTGGCCACACCCCGCAGCCTGATGCGCGGCAGGGAGACGCTCGCCTGGTCGTCGGTGACGTACAGCTGCACGACCTCGGTTCCGGCCCGCCTGCCCGTGTTCGTGATGTCGACGTGGAGGCGGGTCCGGCCGTCCTGCGTGATGTGCGTGTCGTCCAGCCGGATGCCGCTGTACCGGAAGGTCGTGTAGCCGCGGCCCGATCCGAACGCGTGCAGGGGCGTGGCGGGCATGTCGATGTAGGCGTCCGCGTCGGCCCGGGTGTGCTTCTGGTCGTAGGTCAGGGGCAGCTGGCCGACATCGCGGGGGAAGGTGACGGGGAGGCGGCCGGTCGGCTCGGTACGGCCGAACAGCGTCTCCGCCACCGCCCGGCCGCCGGCCTCGCCGGGCAGCCAGGCGACCAGCAGCGCCGGCAGGTGCTCCGTGGCCCATGGCAGGGCCAGGGCGCGACCGGTGACCACCACGGCGACGGTCGGCGTCCCGGTGGCGTGCACCTCTTCGAGCAGCTGCTGCTGTACGCCGGTCAGGGCGAGGGACGCGGTGTCCTTGAGCTCGCCGTCGGTACGGTGCGGCGAGAAGTAGCCGCCGCTGGTCTGCTCGCCCACGACGACCACCGCGACGTCCGCGTCCCGGGCCGCGGCACGCGCGGCGGCGAAGCCGGAGGTGTCCGTTCCGGTGACGGTGCAGCCGCGTTCGTACCGCAGTCGGACCCGGTCGCCGAGCAGGCGGGTCAGCGCCTCGCGGATCGAGGGGGTCTCGTGCAGTGCGGGGTAGGCGTTGTACTCGCCGAGGAGATTGAGCTCGTCGTCGGCGTTGGGGCCGATCAGCGCCACCGTACGGACCCGGTCGGCGGCGAGCGGCAGCAGCCCGTTCTCGTTCTTCAGCAGCACCATCGACTCACGTGCCACGCGCAGCGCCAGAGCCTGGTGCGGCGCGCAGTTGACGACCCGTTTTGCCCGGGCGGCGTCGACGTACGGGTTCTCGAACAGACCCAGGCGTTCCTTCAGGGTCAGGACACGTCGTACGGCCCGGTCGAGCAGGGCCTCGTCGACCCTTCCCTCCCGTACGGCCGCGGCCAGCTGGTCGAGGTAGATCTCGTCCCAGGCCAGGCTGATGTCGACCCCGGCGCGCATTCCCAGCCCCGCCGCCTCCTGTGCCGTGGCCGCCACGTGTTCGCGGATCAGGCTGCGCAGGTCGTTGCCGATGACCACGCCGTCGAAGCACAGTTCGTCCCGCAGGAGGTCGGTGAGGTACTTGCGGGAGCCGTGGACGACCAGTCCGTCGATGGTCTGCTCGCTGGCCTCGGTCATCAGGGCGCCGGCCTCGGCGAAGCCCACCCGCCACGGCTCCAGGTGGGTCTGGCGGAAGGCACGCTCACCGATCTCGATGGAACTGGTCTCCAGGCCGCCGACGTTGGGGGACTCCATGGGGAAGGTGACCAGGGACGTGACCACGGACTCGTCGGACGTGAGGCCGCCGCCGGCGCCCTGCATGGCCGGCACCAGCGCACCGACGAAGGCGGCCGTCAGGTACGGGTCCTCGCTGAACGCCCAGATCCCCCGGCCGTAGCGCGGGTCGCGGTTCAGCTCCGCGGTGATGGTGCTCAGCGCGTGGATCCCCACCGCGCGGGCCTCCCGGGCCACCGCCGCGTACACCTGGCCGATCAGTTCCGGGTCGAAGGTCGCGCCGAGCGCCAGCCCCTCCGGGAAGATCGTCGAACCGGGGCCCACGGAACCGTGCGTGCCCTCGCTGATCTCCAGCAGCGGAATGCCGAGCCGGGTGTCACGGGCGAGCCGCTGCAGCCGGTTGTGCTGCTCGGCCTGCTCGCGTGGCGTGAGCGTGTGCGGCACCTCGACGGAACCGGACAGGGTCTGGTTGACCAGGCCGAAGAAACCGCCGCCCGGGCCCAGCCGGAACTTCCCGGCACCCGTGCCGACCACGGTCCGGCCGCGTACGTACGCCTCGCGGTGCTCCACCGTGCCCGTCGGGTCCGTGGAATCGCCGAGCAGCTCCTGCGGGAGACAGACCGGGATGTTCAACTGGGCGATCTTGTCGGTCAGTGTCATACGGGCCAGCAGGGCTTCGACGCGCCGGGAGGCTGCGCCGCCCGCCCGTGGGTCCGACACCGACCGTGCACCCGTCGCCGGAGTCGGAGTCGGAGTCGGGGTCGGGGTCGGGGTTGGGGTCGGAGTCGCGGCCGGAGTCGCGGACAGGGCCGGGGCCGCCCCGGCTGTCACCGCGGCGGCGGCAGCGGCGGCAGCAGCGGCGCCCACCAACACTCGCCGGGAAATCTTCGCCTGATCCATACCGCCAGCATGGCGAGCGGCCCCCGCCCGGATCAGCTCCCGAAAGTCTGCCTCTGCGCATCTTTCGTAGCTGTCTCGGCATCCCGAAGTCGCACCGGGAGCGGGCGGTGCACGCCCTCAGAGCTCGTAGTCCCGCGCCGGCTCATCCCAGGCCACCTCCCGCAGCCCCTGGTTCGCGTCGTGGCCCGACGGCGGCTGGGGTGTGGCCTGGAACCAGACGATCGTGAGGGCCGAGCGGTGCAGGACCGGGTCGTTGTCCGGCATGACGGGTGTGGATTCGAACAAGCCCGTGCAGGCGACCGGCGGGAGGATCTCCACCGGGCCGAAGGGGCCGGCGCGGCCGTCGTCCGGGTGCTCGCGCGGGGGCGGGACCAGATGGGCCGGGGGCGGGACCAGATGGGCCGGGGTACGGGGGTCCTCGGCCGCGGCCGAGGACAGCAGGCCCTTGACGCGCCGGTCGTTGAGGGCGCGGTGCGGACAGCAATCCAGCCGCCCCCCGGCGGGCGGCTGGGCGTGTTCGAATTTCAGGGTCGGCGGCCGGTCATGCGGGCCGCCGACGCGATCGTCGCGCGGGCCTCCTGTTCCGTCAGACCGGTGTGGACCGCCGCGTCGATCAGCGGGGCCCGCAGCGCTCGGCCGATGCCGTTCTCGTAGGCGCGGCAGGCCGCCCAGAAGAGACGGGTGTTGCGCTGGCCCTCGTGGGCGGAGAGGACGAACTGGACCAGGCCCTGGCCGCGGTTGCCGACCGAGGGGTGGGTCGAGGGGTGCGGTGCGCGTGGCGGCGGGAGCAGGAGGCGGAGGAGGGACGGGGGGCAGGGTGCGGGGACCAGGTGCTCGGTGCCGGGGGCCGTGGCGTAGACGCCGTGGTCGGTACGGGAGCCGGGGCCGACCAGGTAGCCGCCGGCGCCCCGGATGTCGATGCCGGGGGCCAGGCGGCTGGCCGAGTTGGGGATCACGGCGTCCGGCGGGCCGGTCAGCCAGAGGTGGCGGCCGCCGCTCGGGGTGAGGACGACGACCGTCGGCGGGAGGGTGAACAGGTGCCGCAGCGCCAGTTCGCGCAGGGCGGAGGTGGCGTCCGTACCGGACTTCACGTCGAGGTCGATGCCGATCAGGCGGTACGGGGGCAGCCCGCAGGCGATGCCGTAGCCGGTCGCCCAGGGCGCCGCGGCGAACAGTTCGCGGATGCGTGCCGGGTCGGTGGTGGCGTCGTACACCCCGTGGCCGGGGCGGCCGCATTCGCCGTGGCAGGGCGGCAGCGCGGGGTCCTGGTCGTGGCGGTGCGGAGAGCGCAGGGCCGGGAGCTTCGTGCGGGACAGGGGGATGACGGCCAGGCCGCGCTCGGCGGCTGACAGGGCGTGTGCGAGGGCCAGCGTCGTGGCCTGCCGATCGGTGGTGGCCATGACTCCATGTTCGTACGTGCGTTCGAAAAAGGGAAGAGGGGGCCGGTGTGACACGCCGAGGGCGGTGACTTCGTCGCGGGTCGGGGACGGAACGGTTTTTCCGTTGGGGTGCCTGATGGGGGTGGATGTCCCGAGTGGTCACGGCTGGGGCTGGAGTCGACCAAAGATGGCGAAAAGGGTTTATCGACTTGTCATCACGCTTGAGGGCGAATAACGGCTTCCGGGGTGGTTCGCCGGGGATTCGGTGGGCAACTCTGGTCTCGCGACGTCGATGACAACCACCGGGGCTGTCGGCCAACTGCCCCGGAAAAAGCCTTACTTGACGTACTCCCGGCACGGCCGGGCTCTGAGAGGAAACAACATGGCAAGCATCCGTACCGCCCGCGTTCTCGCCGCCGTCTCCGCCCTCCCGCTCGCCGCCGCCCTCTTCGCCGGTGTCGCGACGGCGGACAACGGTGCGATCGCGGGCAACGGATCGAGCGCCAACGCTGGCGTGGCGGGCATCATCGGCAGCGGGGTCGGCCACGACAACAACGGCAACTCCTCCACCACCCAGCAGAACGCGGTGGGCAACGGCGCCTCGAACCAGAGCAACACCGCTCAGGTCAAGGGCTCCGCGTGGACCGCGGTCCAGCAGGGCAACGACAACGTCGCCGTCCACTTCACCCAGCTGTGGTGAGCCGCGGCTGAGCCCGGGTGGGGTGTGGTCTGTGGGGATGGGCAGTGCGTCCGCGCGGCGGTGCTTCGGCACCGCCGCGCAGGCGTTTTCCGGCCTGGTCCGCCGACACCGCCGGCGGCCCTGTCTGCCGGTGCCCCCGTCGGCCCCGTCTGCCAGCCTTGTCCGCCGGTGCCCGCCGTCGGCCCTGTCCGTCGGGCCTGTCCGTCGTCGCCCCCTCCGTCGGCCCGTTCGACCTTGACAGTGCGCGGTATCTGACGGACAGTCAGAAACCATGCATCTGGCTCCCACCGAACGCCAGCAGCGGCTGCGTGCCGAACTCCGCGCCTACTTCCGGGCCTTGATCCCATCCACTGCCCCCGAGGCGCCCGCCGAACGCCGTGCCCTGCTGCGCCGCATCGGCGCGGACGGCCTGCTCGGCCTCGGCTGGCCCGTCGAGTACGGCGGTCAGGGCCGGGGCGCCGACGAGCAGTTCGTGTTCTTCGACGAGGCGTACCGGGCCGGTGCCCCCGTCTCCATGGTCACCCTGAACACGGTCGGGCCGACGCTGATGAAGTACGGCAGCGAGGAGCAGAAGACGCGCTTCCTGCCGGGCATCCTCCGTGGCGATCTCGTCTTCGCCATCGGCTACAGCGAACCCTCCGCCGGCACCGACCTGGCCTCGCTGCGCACCCGGGCGGTACGGGACGGCGACGGCTGGCGGATCGACGGGCAGAAGATCTTCACCTCGGGCGCCCAGCACGCCGACTGGATCTGGCTGGCCTGCCGTACCGACCCCGAGGCGCCCAGGCACCGTGGCATCTCGATCCTCCTGGTCCCCACCGACGCCCCCGGGTTCTCCTGGACCCCGATCGAGACCGTGGGCGGCCAGATCACGACAGCGACGTACTACGACGGCGTCCACGTCCCCGCCGGGAACCTGGTCGGCACCGAGCACGACGGCTGGTCGCTCATCACCAACCAGCTCAACCACGAGCGGGTCGCCCTCGCCGCGACCGGCATGCAGGCCGAGGACTTCTACGCGGCCGCGCTCACCGCCGCCCGCACCCCTGATCCGGTGACCGGGCGGCGCCGTGTTGACGAGCCGTGGATTCGTTTTCGGCTGGCCGAAGCACATGCCCGGCTGGCGGCGAACCGCCTGCTCAGCTGGCGTCTGGTGGGGGATGCGGGGGCGGGCCGGGTGGCTCCCGCGGAGGCCAGCGGGGTGAAGTTCGCGGGAACGGAATCGGCAGTCGCGACGTATCGCATGTGTCAGGAGATCGTCGGCGAGGCGGCATTGGTGCGGTCCGGCTCACCGGGGGCGTTCGGGGACGGCGAGCTGGAGCGGCTCAACAGGGCGGCGCAGATCAACACGTTCGGGGGCGGGGTGAGCGAGGTGCAGCGGGAGATCGTCGCGACGATGCGGCTCGGGATGCGGAGGACAGGGAGGGGTGGCGACCGTGGCAGGGAGGAGTGACGAGCGGGGGGCGCGGCCTCCGGCGGACGATCTCGGAGCACGGCTCAGGACGTACGAGGGGCTGCCGGCGGCCCGCGCGGGCACCGGCAAGGACCCGGTCAACCTGCCCATGATCCGGCACTGGTGCGAGGCGATGGGCGACACCTCCCCGGCGTACGAGGGACCGGACGCCGTCGCCCCGCCCACCATGCTCCAGGCCTGGACGATGGGCGGCCTCTCCGGCCACACGGCCCGCACGGGCGCGTACGACGAGATGCTCACCCTCCTCGACGAGGCGGGCTGCACCTCGATCGTCGCCACCGACTGCGAGCAGGAGTACCTGAGGCCCCTGCGGCCGGGCGACGAGGTCTCCTTCGACACGGTGATCGAGTCGGTGTCCGACCGGAAGACCACCAAGCTGGGCACGGGCTACTTCGTCACCACCCGCACGGACGTCCGCGTCGGCGACGACCTCGTCGGCACCCACCGTTTCCGCGTCCTCAAGTACGCGCCGAGCGGCCGCAAACGCAAGCCGTCGCCGCGCCCCCGCCCGGTGGTCAACCGGGACAACGCCGGCTTCTGGGAGGGCGTGGCGGAGGAACGCCTCCTCGTCCAGCGGTGCGCGGACTGCGGCACCCTGCGCCACCCCTGGCTGCCGGGGTGCAACGCCTGTGGCTCCCTCGACTGGGACACGGTCGAGTCCTCCGGCGAGGGCACGGTCTATTCGTACGTCGTGATGCACCACCCGCCCTTCCCGGCCTTTGACCCGCCTTACACCGTCGGCCTGATCGAACTAGCCGAGGGCGTGCGGATGGTGAGCAACGTGGTGGGGGTGCCGTACGACAAGGTGCGGATCGGGCTGCCGGTCCGGGTGGAGTTCCGCCGTTACGAGGACGCGGAGGGGGCGCTGACCCTGCCCGTCTTCCGGGCCGTCGACGTGCTCGGGGCTCCCGGCGGGGAGGCCTGACATGGACTTCGCGCCCACGGAGGCCCAGGCCGAGGCCCGTGACCTGGCCGCCAGGATCTTCGCCGACCTCGCCACCCACGAGCGGCTGCGGGCCGCCGGCACCGGCAGCGACCCGGAGCTGTGGAAGGCGTTGTGCGGGGCGGGACTGGTGGCCGCGGTGGAGGAGCTGGGCCTGCTGGGGCTGGTGCTCCTCCTGGAGGAGCAGGGTCGCACCACGGCCCAGGTGCCGTACGCGGCGAGTTGTGTCTACGGGTTGCTGGCGATCACCGCCCACGGCACCGACGAGCAGCGGCAGCGCCTGCTGCCGGGCATCGAGGCCGGCTCGACGGTGGTGACCGGGGCGTTTCCGGCACAGCCGGGGGTACGGATCCCTGCTCGGCCGGGGTTACGGCCTTCCGCGCGGCCGGTGCTGAGCGGCACCGTCCCCGTCGTCCCGTGGCTGCGTGACGCCACGCATGTCCTGGTCGCCGATGCGGACCGGCGGCTGTGGCTGGTCGATCTCGCGGCGGGTACCGGTGCCGAGGAGGTCGAGCTGACCGCGCCCTGGTCGGCGGGGCGGCTCACGCTCGCCGAGGCCCCCGCCGAGCCCCTCGGCGACGGCCCTGCCTCCGGCGGCAGCGCCTACGCGGACGTCCTGGCCACCGCCCGCACCGCCTTCGCCGGCCTCCAGGCGGGCGTCTGCGCGGGCTCCCTGGCCCGGGCCGTGGCCCACACCAACACCCGCGAGCAGTTCGGGCGCCCCCTCGCCACCCGGCAGGGCGTCCAGCTCCGCGCCGCCGACGCCCACATGGACACCGAGGCGATACGGGTGACGGCGTACGAGGCGGCCTGGCGGCGGGACGCCGGGCTGCCGTACGCCACGCACGCGCTGACCGCGGCCTGGTGGGCGTCCGAGGCCGGGCAGCGGGTCGTGCACACGGGCCAGCATCTGCACGGCGGCGCGGGCGCCGACGTCGACCACCCCGTGCACCGGCACTTCCTGTGGGGACGGCAACTGGACGCGTATCTGGGCAGCGGGGGCGAAGTGCTCCAGGAACTGGGGGAGTTGATCGCGAGTGGCGACTGAGACGACACGGCCGGCGGTGGGCACGGCCCTGCCGCCGCTGGAGATCCCGATCACGCGGACGCTGATCGTGGCCGGGGCGATCGCGTCCCGGGACTACCAGGACGTGCACCACGACGCCGAACTGGCCCGCCAGAAAGGCTCCCCGGACATCTTCATGAACATCCTGACGACGAACGGCCTGGTCGGCCGGTACATCACCGACTGCTTCGGCCCGACGGCCGTGCTCCGCAAGGTCGCCATCCGGCTGGGGGCGCCCAACTACCCGGGGGACACGATGGTGCTGACCGGCCGGATCGAGGAACTGGACGACGAGGAGGAGACGGCGACGGTACGGGTGGTCGGCGCGAACAGCATCGGCAACCACGTGACCGGCACGGTGACCGTCGCCTTCACCGGACGCACCGTGGACAGGGTGACCGTCACCGTTCCCGACGAGGAGGAAGCATGAGCGTGCGGGGGCGGGACTCGCTGGGCGGGCGGGCGGCGGTCGTGGGCATCGGGGCGACCGAGTTCTCCAAGGACTCGGGGCGCAGCGAGCTGCGGCTGGCGGCGGAGGCGGTACGGGCCGCGCTGGACGACGCGGGGCTGACACCGGCCGACGTGGACGGGATGGTGACGTTCACGATGGACACCAGCCCGGAGATCACCGTGGCCCAGGCCTGCGGGATCGGCGAGCTGTCCTTCTTCTCCCGCGTCCACTACGGCGGCGGCGCGGCCTGCGCGACCGTCCAGCAGGCGGCCCTCGCCGTGGCCGCCGGGGTCGCGGAGGTGGTGGTCTGCTACCGCGCCTTCAACGAGAGGTCGGGCCGCCGCTTCGGCTCGGGTGTGCAGCACCGGGAGCCGTCGGCGGAGGGGGCGGCGCTGGGCTGGGCGCTGCCGTTCGGGCTGCTCACCCCGGCGTCCTGGGTGGCGATGGCGGCACAGCGCTACCTGCACACGTACGGGCTGACCCCGGAGGTGTTCGGGCACGTGGCGGTGGTGGACCGGAAGTACGCCGCGACCAACCCGGCCGCCTACTTCCACGGCCGCCCCATCACCCTCGCGGACCACGCGGCCTCCCGCTGGATCGTCGAGCCGCTCCGTCTCCTGGACTGCTGCCAGGAGACGGACGGCGGTCAGGCCCTCGTCGTCACGTCGGTGGAGCGGGCGCGTGATCTGCCGCATCCGCCGGCCGTGATCGCGGCGGCCGCGCAGGGCGCCGGCCGGGCCCAGGAGCAGATGACCAGCTTCTACCGGGACGACCTGACCGGACTGCCGGAGATGGGCGTGGTGGCCCGGCAGCTCTGGCGCACCAGCGGACTCGCCCCGGCCGACATCGACGTGGGGATCCTGTACGACCACTTCACCCCGTTCGTGCTGATGCAGCTGGAGGAGTTCGGGTTCTGCGGGCGGGGGGAGGCGGCGGACTTCGTGGCCGAGGAGCGGCTGCCGCTGAACACGCACGGGGGCCAGCTCGGAGAGGCGTACCTGCACGGGATGAACGGGGTGGCGGAGGGGGTGCGCCAGTTGCGCGGCACGGCCGTGAACCCGATACCTGGGACGGACCGGGTCCTGGTGACGGCGGGCACGGGCGTACCGACGTCCGGACTGGTCCTGACCTCGGACGACTGACCGGCTGCCACTGGCCGGACACCTCGGACGGCTGACCCGCAACCACAGGCCGGACGCCTCGGACGGGTGAGGCCGAGGCGCCCGCCGGCCTCCCCCTCAGGGGTAAACCCGCAGGAGTTCCGCACCCGTACTCCACCTTCAGGAGGTGTAGGCAGCCCCACCCCTACAACCTGAGGGGGACTCTGCTTCGGGACCTGCGGCCGATCCGCCGTGACACCGCTCGCTCATAGCGTGGAGCCATGACCACACCCGTCTGCACCAGCGTTTCGGACGCCGCTGTCTCGCCGAGGCAGACCCGCCCGCACGCCCGCCCCTACCCGTCGTTCGCGTCGTACGTCAGGGCCCGCCAGCCGGTCCTGCTGCGCACCGCCCGGTCGCTGACCGCGAACCCGAGCGATGCCGAAGACCTCCTCCAGACCGCGCTGGCAAAGACGTACGTGGCCTGGGAGCGGATCGAGGACCACCGGGCGCTCGACGGCTATGTACGCCGGGCCCTGCTCAACACGCGTACCTCGCAGTGGCGCAAGCGCCGGGTCGACGAGTTCGTCTGCGACGAGATGCCCGAGCCCGAGCCGGTGCCCGGCGAGGACGACCCGGCCGAACGGCAGGCGCTGCACGACGCGATGTGGCGGGCGATCATGAAACTCCCGGCGCGGCAGCGGGCGATGGTCGTGCTGCGCTACTACGAGGACCTGAGCGAGGTGCAGACGGCCGAGGTGCTCGGGGTGTCGGTGGGCACGGTGAAGTCGGCCGTGTCGCGTGCGCTCGGCAAGCTGCGCGAGGACCCTGAGCTGGACGTCGCCCGATAGCGGCCGGAGCGGCCGGAGCCTCCGGAGCGGCCGGTCGGGCTTTGTTGGCTTTCTCCTAGTGACATACCGCCCGGTATGTGCGCAGAATCAGCGCAGCCCCCTTTACCGCCGAGTAGGCAATGTCGCCTTGGGAGGACGCCGTGCTGAGCACCATGCAGGACGTACCGCTGACCGTCACCCGCATTCTTGTGCACGGTGTGCTGGTGCACGGACGGTCCCAGATCACGACCTGGACCGGCGAGGGCGAGCCGCAGCGGCGCAGCTTCGCCGAGGCGGGCATCCGCGCGGTACAGCTGGCGAACGCTCTCCGCGACGACCTCGGCGTCCGTGGCGACGACCGGGTCGCGACCCTGATGTGGAACAACGCCGAACACGTCGAGGCCTACTTCGCCGTGCCGTCCATGGGCGCGGTCCTGCACACGCTCAACCTGCGCCTGCCCGCCGAGCAGCTGGTCTGGATCGTCAACCACGCCGCCGACCGCGTCATCATCGTCAACGGCTCGCTGATCCCGATGATCGCACCGCTCCTGTCCAAGCTGCCGACCGTCGAGCACATCGTCGTCTCCGGTCCGGGCGACAGGTCGCCGCTCGCCGGTGCCACCGCACAGGTGCACGAGTACGAGGAACTGATCGCGGACAAGCCGAAGACCTTCGACTGGCCGGAGCTCGACGAGCGCCAGGCCGCCGCCATGTGCTACACCTCCGGCACCACCGGCGACCCCAAGGGCGTGGTGTACAGCCACCGTTCGATCTACCTGCACTCCATGCAGGTCAACATGGCCCAGTCGATGGGCCTGACCGACCAGGACACCTCGCTGGTCGTCGTACCGCAGTTCCACGTCAACGCCTGGGGCCTGCCGCACGCCACCTTCATGACCGGCGTCAACCTGCTGATGCCGGACCGTTTTCTCCAGCCCGGCCCGCTCGCCGAGATGATCGAGCGCGAGCGCCCCACGCACGCGGCCGCGGTCCCCACCATCTGGCAGGGCCTGCTCGGCGAGCTCACCGCCCGCCCCCGGGACGTCTCCTCCCTCACCCAGGTCACCATCGGCGGCGCCGCCTGCCCGCCCTCCCTCATGACGGCCTTCGACAAGCTGGGCATGCGGGTCTGTCACGCCTGGGGCATGACCGAGACCTCCCCGCTCGGCACCATCGCCCGCCCGCCGGCCCATGTGGTGGGTACGGACGAGGAGTTCGCGTACCGCCTCACGCAAGGCCGCTTCCCCGCGTCCGTCGAGGCCCGGCTGAGCGGCCCCGGCGGCGAACGCCTCCCCTGGGACGGAGAGTCGGCGGGCGAGCTGGAGGTGCGCGGCCCGTGGATCGCGGGCGCCTACTACAACGGCCCCGACGCCGAACCCCTGCGCCCCGCCGACAAGTTCAGCGAGGACGGCTGGCTGAAGACCGGTGACGTCGGCACCATCTCCGCCGACGGTTTCCTCACCCTCACGGACCGTGCGAAGGACGTCATCAAGTCCGGCGGCGAGTGGATCTCCTCGGTCGAACTGGAGAACGCGCTGATGTCCCACCCGGACGTCGCGGAGGCCGCGGTCGTGGCCGTACCGGACGACAAGTGGGGCGAGCGCCCGCTGGCGACGGTCGTCCTGCGCGAGGGCTCCACGGCCACCTTCGAGACCCTGCGCATCTTCCTCGCCGAGGAGGGCAAGATCGCCAGGTGGCAGCTGCCGGAGCGCTGGACGGTCATCGAGTCGGTACCGAAGACGAGCGTGGGCAAGTTCGACAAGAAGGTGCTCAGGAGGCAGTACGCCGACGGGGAACTGGACGTCACCAGCCTGTGAGCGCCCCTCAGCCTGTGGGCGCCCCGTACCGGAGCGCCCCGTAAGGGGCGCGGGGCGGCAGTCGATTTGCGGCTGCCGCCGCGCGGGCGCGACCAGCCACGACCAACCCGCGGCCGAAGGTCGGCAGTTCCCCAACGGCGCTTTCTTGCTTCAGTTCGTCCCGATGCGGGCCAGCAGATCAACGATCCGGCTCTGCACCTCGGAACTCGTAGACCGCTCCGCCAGGAAAAGCACGGTCTCCCCCGACGCCAGCCGAGGCAGGTCCGCCTGGTCCACGGCCGCCGTGTAGACGACCAGCGGCGTCCGGTTCAGCTGCCCGTTCGCCCGCAGCCAGTCGATGATCCCGGCCTGCCGGCGGTGCACCTGCATCAGGTCCATCACCACCAGGTTCGGCCGCAGCTGCCCGGCCAGCGTCACCGCGTCCGCGTCGCTCGCCGCCCGCGCCACCTGCATCCCGCGCCGCTCCAGCGTCGAGGTCAGCGCGAGCGCGATCTCCGCGTGCTCCTCGATCAGCAGCACCCGCGGCGGATGCTGCTCGCTGTCCCGGGGCGCGAGCGCCTTCAGCAGTACGGCGGGATCGGCGCCGTACGCCGCCTCGCGCGTCGCCTGCCCCAGTCCGGCCGTCACCATCACCGGCACCTCGGCCGCCACCGCCGCCTGCCGCAGCGACTGCAGCGCGGTCCGGGTGATCGGCCCGGTCAGCGGGTCCACGAACAGCGCCGCCGGGAACGCGGCGATCTGCGCGTCGACCTCCTCACGGGAGTTCACGATCACCGGCCGGTAGCCGCGGTCGCTCAGCTCCTGCTGGGTGGTGACGTCCGGCGCGGGCCACACCAGCAGCCGGCGCGGGTTGTCCAGCGGCTCCGGGGGCAGCTCGTCGTCCATCGGCTGCGGGCGCGGCGGGTCCGCGACCTCGATCGCTCCGCCCGGACCGTCCAGCGGTTCGGGACCCTCGGCGGCGTTCACGTCCGGTGCGCCTATCGCGTACGACCGTCCGGCGCCCTCGGTGGCCCCCACCAGCCGGGACTGCCCGGCCAGCGACGGCTGCGGCAGCGGCTGGGCGGTGACCGGCTGCTCGGCCGGCGGATGCGGCCGGGCCGACTGCTCGGGCTGCGGCTGCGGCTGCTCGGCACGCGTGCCCGGGTCCGGGGGCGTGCCCAGCTTGCGGCGCCGCCCGTTGCCGCCCGGCTGGTGCGGGGGCGGGGTCGCCGTCGGCTGCTGCACCTGCGCGGCCTGCCGTGAGAACGGCACCCCCTGCCCCAGCGTCCGCACGCTGAACGCCCGGCCCTGCGTGGAGTCCGGGTCGATCGGTGCCGGTGCCGGTGCCGGAGTCGCCGCCGGCAGCGCCGTCGCCTCGGCGGGCAACGGCTGCGCGGCACGCGCCGGTTGGACGGCGGCAGGAGCGTCGTCGGCGCCCGGCCACTGCTGCGGCACGGGGGCCACCGGCGCGGCCTCCGCCGGGAGCGGCTGCGCGGGGGCCGGCGCGGCTTCGGCAGCGGACGGGGCAGGCTGCCCGGGGGCCACCGGAGCGGCGCCCTGCGGCTGCGCTTGTGGCTGCGGGGGTGCCTGGGCCGGTACCGCAGCGCCCGGCAGCGCCTGCGGAGCCGGAAGGGCGGGCTGGCCCAGCGCCGGCACGGGCTGCTGCCCGCCGGTCGCCTGGGCGACGGGGATACCGGCCGGCGCGGCGACCTGGGCCGCCGGCCCGGCCTGCACCGGAATGCCCTGAGGCTGCCCGGCCTGCACCGGAATGCCCTGAGGCTGCCCGGCCTGCACCGGAATGCCCTGAGGCTGCCCGGCCTGGACGGGGATGCCCTGAGGCTGCACCGGCTGTCCGGGAGCGGCCGCCTGCGCGAGCCCCGCCGGGACTCCCGGTACCGCCGGGGCCGCAGGCACCACCGGGACTGCCGGTACCGCCGGGGCGTCCGGAGTGTTCTCCGCCCCCGGCTGGCCCACGGCCCGTCGGCGACGGCCGGTCGGTGCGCTGGTGGGGTGCGGCTGCGGCGGGGTGTGGTCCTCGGCCTGGTCGTGCGCCACGGCGTCGTGACGGCCCTCGTCGCCCGCCCCCTTGATCGGCTCGGGGGCGCGGTCGGCCTCGGCGGGCGGCAGCGCGAAGACCGGGCGGGGGCCCGCCTGCTGCTCGGCCCGCTCCGCCCGCTCGGCCGCGGCGGCCAGCGCGCGACGCCGGCGTCCGCCGGGCTGTCCCTCGTCGGCGGCCGGCTCGGACGGGGCCGAGGGCAGCGCGGGCGGCAGCGCCTGCCGCTCGTCCGGCTCCCGCCGGGCGCGCCGCCCCGACGCCGGCACGGGCACGCCCTGCGGCGGAACGGTGCCGCCCAGACCCGTACCCGAGGCGGCCGCTCCCGCGCCCTGCTCGGCCGCCGTCACCACGGCGCCCTCGGCGACCCCCGGGTCACTGTCGGCCGGGCGTCCGCGCCGCCGTCCGGTACCGCCGGACGCCGACTCGGCGCTCTCGATCGCGGCCGGCCCGCTCTCCGGGCCCTCCGCCTCGGCAGCGCGCCGGCGCCGCCGCCCGGTCGGCACGCCCGGGATCTCGCCCTCGCCGCCCGCCTCGCCGGGCACGTCACTCTCCAGGAAGGCGTCCACGGAGGATCGCCGGGCCCGCCGCCGGCCACCGGTCTCGACACCGGCCTCGCCAACGGATTCGGCGGCGGCCGGGATCGTGGCCACCTCGGTTCCGGCGGGCATGGGCACCGCTCCGGCACCGCCCCCGATCGGCACCTCAAGCACGAACGCGCTGCCGCTCATCCCCGGCACCTCATGGGTCTGCAGCACCCCGCCGTGGGCCCGCACGATCCCGCGCACGATCGGCTCGTGCACCGGGTCTCCCCCGGCGTACGGCCCGCGCACCTCGATACGGACCACCTCGCCGCGCTGTGCCGCCGCGACCACCACCGTGTTGTCCATGTAGCCGCCCGCGGAGACGGGCGCGTTGCCGGTCGCGTCGACGCCGGCCACGTCCGCGATGAGATGCGCGAGCGCGACGGCGAGCCGCTGCGGGTCCACCTCGGCCTCGATGGGCGGCGCGTGCACGGCGAACTGCACCCGCCCGGGACCGATCAGCTCCACCGCCCCCTCCACGCCGGCTGAGACGACGGCGTCGAGCATCACCTTCGTACGGGTGATGTCCTCGGTGCCCGCGTCCAGCCGCTGGTAGCCGAGCACGTTGTCGATGAGCTGGGTGATACGCGAATAACCGGCCGAAAGATGATGAAGCACCTGGTTGGCCTCGGGCCACAGCTGCCCGGCGTCGTCCGCGGCGAGCGTGGCCAGCTCCCGGCGCAGCTCGTCGAGGGGGCCGCGCAGCGACTGCGCGAGCAGGGTCAGCAGCTGCTCGTGCCGCCCGGAGAGGGCCTCGTACCGGTCCTTCTCGCGCTCGCCGAGGGCCGCGTACCGGTCCTCGCCGGCCGCCAGTTCCTCGGCGTGCCGTTCGAGCAGCTCCTCCACCTCGGTGACGTGCTTCTGGCGCAGCGCGGTCAGGTCGGAGGCGTGCTCCTCGGAGAGCCGCTCCAGCTCGTCGGTGTGCGCCTTCTCCTGGGCCGTCTTCTCGTCGACGACGGAGTCGTACGGCCGCCGGTCGGTGAACGTCATCACGGCGCCGACCAGCTGGTCGCCGTCGCGCACCGGTGCGGTCGTCAGGTCGACCGGCACCTTCTTGTCGCCCTTGGCCCACAGCACCTGCCCGCGCACCCGGTGCTTGCGCCCGGAGCGCAGGGTGTCGGCGAGCGGCGACTCGGCGTACGGGAAGGGGGAGCCGTCGCCGCGCGAGTGCAGCACGAGGTCGTGCAGCTCCTTGCCGCCCAGCTCACCGGCCCGGTATCCCAGTATCTGAGCGGCGGCCGGATTGACGAGCACGATCCGCCCGTCGGTGTCCGTCCCCACGACGCCCTCGCTCGCCGCCCGCAGGATCATCTCGGTCTGCCGCTGCGAGCGGGCCAGCTCGGCCTCGGTGTCCACGGTGCCGGTCAGGTCGCGGACGACGAGCATCAGCAGCTCGTCGCCGCTGTAGCCGTAACCGTCGTACGCCTGCTGCCCGTTCTCCAGGTTGGCGCTGGTGACCTCGACCGGGAACTCGGACCCGTCGGTGCGCCGTGCGACCATCCGCGTCGGCTTGGTCCGGCCACGGGGGTCCATGTGATCGGGCCGCCGCATCGACCCCGGGATCAGCCGCGAGTCGAACTCCGGCAGCAGGTCGAGCAGCCCGCGTCCCACCAGCGCGGTGCCCGGCGCCTCGAAAGCCTCCAGGGCGATGGTGTTCGCGTTGACGACGGTTCCGTTGGCGTTGACCAGCACCAACGCATCCGGCAGCGCGTCCAGTATGGCTGCGAGGCGAGCAGCGCCTCGGGATGGCCTGCTGCTCACGAGACGCTTCCTCCCTGTTACCGCACCTTGCCGACCGCTCGGGCCATCTTGCCAACCGGCCCGCGACGTGTCACGCGAGGGAGTCTAAAGGCACCGGTTGCGCTCGCGACGCCGGATGAGAGGGAGGTCGCACGACGAAGTGACGGCGAACATGTGACCGACACGCCTCACCTCCGCCATACCTTCGCGGGACATTTACGGAAGCGGGGCCACGGCCGTGAAACGGCTGTGCCGCCCTTATGGGCCGAGGCGGCCTGACGGACCGAGGCCGATGGCTGCACCGAGGCGGGTTCATGAACCGAAGCCGGTCGATGAACCGAGGTCGGGCAGCAGAGGCACCATCCGGTCCCAGCGTCCGATCTCGCAGCCGTTGCTGCGGTCGTACGTGGCGTCGACCGGGCGGCCGGCCCAGGTACCGGTGACGTGGGCGGTGGCCGGGCCGCCGTAGAGCATGGTGCAGGCGGTGCCCGGGGCGACCGGGGCGAAGGTGTCCCGGTCCCAGCGGGTGTTCCGGTCGAGCGCCCGGCAGGCCCCGCCCACGTCCGGGTGACTGCCGGCGCCGGGGTGACAGGACAGCTCGTACGTCCCGTCCCGCTCGTCCCCGGCGTGCCGCACGGTGACGGTGAGGTGGTCGGCCGTCACGGCGGCGGAGGCGGGCAGGGCGGCGACGGACCCCAGGACGGCGGCGACGGCCCCGAGGGCGCCCCGCACGGCGAAGTAAGACATGCCCTGCCCAACGCGCGGCCCGCCGGGACGTTGCGCGACGCCTCCGGACCTCGCGGGAAGGGCTTTGCCCTGCGGCCCACCTGCCTAGTACCGTGGGAGCCGATTGGTGACAGCACGCTCGACTGTGTCATCATCTGCACGCACCACTCGCGCTCGCGCGGGCGGCTGTGCTGGAGGCGTCGCCTAGTCCGGTCTATGGCGCCGCACTGCTAATGCGGTTTGGGCCTTAAAGCCCATCGAGGGTTCAAATCCCTCCGCCTCCGCACCTCAATCAGGGAGTCCATCCGTTTCGGTCTGGGCTCCCTGATTCGCGTTTACGCCCCTGCCGCCGCGACGCCCCCGCACCGCCACGGACGCGAGGGCGGCACACCACACGCACCGTCCCGCCCCCGGCCGTCGCCGTCCGCAGGACCCACCCGATACGACGTTTCCGCAGCTCACAAGGGGTGCGCCTAACGGATTTCACATGGCGGCGGCAGTCATGTAATGTTCTTCCTGTCGCCGCGAGCGGGTCGAAAGGGCCGAGAGCAAAGACAAAATACAAAAAAACAAGCACTCGTAGCTTAACGGATAGAGCATCTGACTACGGATCAGAAGGTTGCAGGTTCGAATCCTGCCGAGTGCACACAGGTGAAAGGCCCCGGAGAGATCCGGGGCCTTTTGCGTTTCGGGGGTGTACCGCAGCGGGAGTGAGGCTGCCCGGCTCGATCGGAACAACGGGAAGTCACGGTGGACACGGCAGTACTGCGAGCCCCTGAGTCGACTCGTGGGGCAGCGGCAGGCTGCTCACCATCCTGCTGCAGGCGGAGTGCTGGAAGCGGTCCGCCGTAGTGGCGCCCGCCGCTGCCGGGCAGTGGAGACGCGGTCCTCACCGGGCCTCCCTCTCCGCCGCGCCGGGCCGCTGATCCGGATCGCCGGGGAGAGGGGACTCGGGCGGCGCGAGCGCGTAGCCGGCGATCAGGCCCGCCACGCCCAGCAGACAGTGCAGGTAGACCTCCGTGGACCGCGTGGTGCCGTAGACCGCCATGATCAGAACGATCCCGGTCACGAGTACGGCCAGAAAAGTCACGTAATGGCGGCGGAGCGACATCCTGAGGTCGATCGGCATGCTTACTCACCTTCTCGTCCTGTCCTCGGCTTGGGATACCGGCCATCCGACCAGGCGCCACTCCACGCGGTCCGGGGATTCCGGCGGAGTCCGGTCTTCTCGGAAGCGTCGGAGGATTTCGGACCGGTTCGACGGGATTCGGTGGAGTTCGGCGGACGCTCGGGGAGAGTGGCACCATCGCGGTTGTCGGACCGGGCGAGGCTCTTGGGGGCGGGGCCATGGACACCCACACGAGTGGCGCGCCGTCGCCTGTGCAGCGATTTGCATCGGAGCTGCGTCGGCTGCGCATCATGGCGGGCAACCTCCAGGTGAAGACGATCGCCGCGCGGGCGCAATGCAGTCCGGCGACGGTCTCCGAGGCTCTCAACGGACGTCGCCTGCCCGGCGAGACGGTCACCTGCCGCCTGGTCGCCGTGCTGGGCGGGGACTGGAGCCGGTGGCAAGCCCTGTGGCGTGAGGCCAGGACGGAACTGGACACGCTCAAGCGGGAGGGGGCCGAGGCACCGGCGGAACCGCTGCGGGTCGAGATGGTGCGCCACCCGGACCCGACCTCCTTCTACCGTGCCGCCGCCGGCCGCCAACAGCTGACGGGGTTCAGCGTGGAGGGGCCGGCGTTCCTCGCGTACTTCGCGGACGGCTTCGACCAGGCGTGGGGCGCGCCGGAACCACTGGACGCGTACGTGGCGCGCCACTGTCGTTGGCGGGGGCCTTCAATCACACGCGGCTGTCGAGGCGTTGCCCGGGACCGGGCGAGGGGGGCAGGGGGAGCGCGGGCATGCGGGCTCCGGATTCATTGCCCGTCCGTCCGTCGGCGCCGAACACCAGCGGACGAACAGTCGAGGCTCGGCGCGAGTTGATCGGCGTCTCAGACTCCCCCTGATCGACCTGGTGAGGATGAGTCCGGGTCTCAAAGCCTGTGCCGGCGTGGGCGTCGTCATCGACCGGTTGTCGGTGTTCCGGCGGCTTGACGCATTCACGCGCGTCGGATGACGAGCACGGCCACGTCGTCGAGGTGGCCTACTGCGACCGCGGCGTCGAGGATGCGGTCGGCGGTCTCCTCGGCGTTCAGTCCGTCTCGGAGGGCCGCGCCGGCCAGTGTTCCGGCTCGCTCCAGCCCGTCCTCCAACGTGAGGCTCGGTCCTTCGACCACTCCGTCGGTGACCATGACCAGCGCGCTGTCCTCGTCCAGGGTGAAGGTCTCCTCGCGGTACTCGGTGCCGGGCACGACTCCCAGGACCGGCCCGCCCGCCAGCTCGCGGATACTGTGGCTGCCGTCCTTGCGCGCACACAGCAACGGCACGTGGCCGGCGCTGGCGCCGGTGACCTGTCCGTCGCGCGGGTCGATGTGCAGCATGGTGCAGCTGGCGAACCGTGGGGGATCCATCGTGGTCAGCAGCTCGTTGGTGCGTACCAGCACGGTTCGCGGATCCCGTTCCTGGTCGGCGATCGCGCGCATGGACAAGCGCACCTGTCCCATGAAGGCGGCGGCGTCCACGTCATGCCCTTGGACGTCGCCGATCTCCAGGGCGACCGTGCCGTCGGGCATCACGAAGGCGTCGTACCAGTCTCCGCCGATGTCCAGCCCGTTTCGGCTCGGCCGGTAGCGGGCGGCGACCTCCAGGCCCGCGAGGTGGTCGGGCACCGTGGGGAGCATGGCCTTCTGCAGCGCCGTGGCCAGTTCGACCTGTGCCTGTTGCAACCTGATGCGCCTCAGTGCCTGGCCTGCCAGGTCGGCCAGAGTGCCCATGAGGGTCATCTCGTCCAAGGTCGGCCGGTATCCGCTGCCGTAGGTCACCAGCCAGGCCCCCAGCGGCTGATTGCCGGACTCGCTGAGGGGGGTGATGGAGACGGCGTAGTCGGAGCCGAGTCGGCCGAGCCACGGGAGTTCGGCCCCGTGTGGCCAGCGGTGGACGTAGTCCCTTCGGTCGGGGATGAAGTGAGGCCTGCCGGTGCGGATCGCTTCGGGCAGCGGGCTCGGATCGTCCAGCGGCATGCCGTGCAGGGCGCCGACCTCCCACATGGCTATCCCGGCATCGGTGGAGACGTACAGGCGGCCTTCGTCGACGAGTGCGAGCAGGGCGCTGGTGGCGCCGAAGGTCGCGGCGAGCCGGGTCAGGGCGATCTGCTGCAGTTCCTTCTCCGTGGCTGCGGTGATCAAGGCGGAGGAGAAGTCGGAGATGTCCTTGGCGCGTTGCCGCTCGGCAGTCAGTTCGGCCTGTGCCTTCTCCTTGCGCTTCTCCTGCCTGGTGTCGTCGCGGACCACCCCGAAGATCCGCTCGGGGCCGCCGTATCCCAGCTGGATCCGACGGGTCTGGGCGGCCAGTTGGTGCCAGCCCTCGTGCTGGGGGAGGTACCGCAACCTCACCCAGGGGGATTGCTGGGTGGAGGCCGAGCGCAGGAGCTGCCGCAGGGCCTCCCGGTCGTCGGGGTGCACTGCCGATATCGCTGCGGAAAGCGGCAGAGTGGGATCCGGGAAGAGCGCCGCCAGGGCGGGTGCGCCACCGAGCCACTCCAGCTTGTGCCCATCGGGTGAATACAGCCACAGACCGAGGCGGGCGGCCGTGGTGGCCATCCGGAACGGGATCAGCAGGCTGGCCAGGTCGTTTCGCGCATCCAGTGCGTGCACCCAGACCAACTGCCCGTCACCGGCGGGATTCTTCACCGGCTGCGCCTCGATCAGGCAGGCAACAGGTGCTCCGCCTTGCCCAGGGAAGTCCAGCACCCGCATCGCGACCGTCTTCGCCCTGGCGGCTTGGACCACGAGGCTCTGGGCCGACATCCGCTGGCTCGGGGGCCACAGATCACCGAAGGCGCGTCCCAGGCACTTCGCGGCCGGCCTGCCCAGCGCTATGGCCATCGCAGCGTTGAGACCGCTGATGACACCGTCCGGCGTCAGAAGAGCCGCCGGGTCAGCCCCTTGAAGGAGCTTGTCCGAGGCATCCATCTGTTACTCCTTGGCGTATACCCAAACACCCCCTTAACCATTTTCTCCCACTTTGAGGCGACGGGTCGATAAGTGATGCACCTGGCTGTCGCCGGTGATGAGGGGGCCGATCCGCATGGAGCCACGGATCGGAAGGCCGACGGGAACCGTCTCCGGTCTGTCCGTGCCCTCGAAGGGGAACGCTGTTCGACATGCCTGTCTCGTTGCATCACATCGTCATCGACGCTCACGATCTTCCCGCCCTGGCCCGGTTCTGGGCCGAGGTGCTTCGCTGGCGGGTTCTCTCCGAGCGGGAGCGGGAGGTGGTGATCGGGCCGGACGAGACGGCACCGGTGGGCATCTGCTTCATGCCGGTGACCGATCGCAAGGTCGTCAAGAACCGTCTGCACCTCGATCTGACCTCCGCGGCGGAGGACCGGGAGGTCGAGATCGAGCGGATCCTCGCGCTCGGCGCTCGCAGAGCGGACGTCGGACAGAGCGGTGACGAGTCGTGGACGGTGCTGGCCGATCCGGAGGGGAACGAGTTCTGCGTGGTCCGCCCGAAGGAGACCCTCATCGGCTAGCCCCGGGAGTCGGCCGAGCGAAGCGATTTCCGTGACTCTGGCCAGGCGCTGCAGCGTGGCCGCATCATGACTCCATGGCCGCCGGCAGAAGTCTCCGACTGTTCGCATCCAAAGCTCTGTTGACGTGGGTTGCCTGCCTGGCGGGGCTCGCCCTGGGCGACGGAATCTACTGGGTCCCGCAGCACCGTCTCCCCGACGCGTTGACATTCCGCATCTCGATCGCCGGGACCGCGTTCGTGGCGATCATGGGCAGCGTGAGGGCCATGCGGCGCACGCGGCGCATGCAGCGCAGGAACCAGAGGGAACCGCAGGAACCGCGCTGAAAGTGGCATCACCGGTGGCCAGGCTTCCGCCCGGTGACACACCCCGGCTCGGCCGCGGAGCGGCTCCAGCCGGTCGGCGGCCGGGGGGCGAACGGCTTCGCGCCGCGAGTCAGCCGGGCTCCGCCGAGTCGTTCCCGTTCAGCTTCTCCAAGTAGTCGTGGGCCAGGGCGGTGGCCCGGGTGAACCAGTCCGTGAGGGTGGCGAGTTCGTCGGGGGTGTAGTCGGCGAACAGTTCGGTCAGGCGCGCGTAGTGGCCGGCGTACACCGCTTCGACTCGGGTGACGGCTTCCGGGACCGCGGCGACGCGGACCCGGCGGCGGTCGTCGGGGTCGGGCCGGCGGGTGACGTAGCCCGCGCTTTCCAGGCGGTTGAGGATGCCCGTCACCGCGCCCGTCGTCACATGGGCGCGTGCGGCCAGGTCACCCGCCGTCAGCAGGTCGGCGCCCGCCTCCAGGACGAAGGCGAAGCAGGTGAGGTCCGTGACGTTCACCCCGAGCCGCCGGGCCAGCTCCTGCTGGCCGATCACATGGGCCGCGATGAGGTGGTCCATGGCGGACAGTGCCCGGGCCGCGTCGGCGGCCGGTCGCGGCTTGCCGTGCATGTGCGTTCCCGATTCGTTCGAGATGACCGAGTGCCTTCGGATTCCCGGATCCCTGGATCCCTGGATCCCTGGATTCCCGGATCCCTGGATCCTCAGGACCCCGGATTCCCGGATCTTCAGGACCCCGGATCCCCGGATTCTCTTAGCGTGTGAGAGGTATGGGTAGTAAATTTCTTACCTGGTGAGGGATTCTAGTCGCCCTCGCGTCGGACTGTGTGTTTCCGCTGCCTATGAAGGGGAGGCGGGTACGTGAGTCAGCACGACGAAGGCCACACGGTGGCAGGTTGGACCGGTACCGCGATCGCGACCGTCGGAAGCGGTCTGCTGGGTTGGGGCGTGTGTACGGTCTCGGCCGCCGCCCTGGTCGCTGGGCTCGCAGTGTGTGCCGTGAGCGTTCTGGTCACCTGGTATCTGCATCTGGCGGGGTGGGGCAAGCCGCCGGGGCCGCGGCCCCGGGCACAGTGGCCCCTCCGGGTGCGGGACACCGGCGCCCGCGACGGCCACGCCGGATGCGTCTCCTGCCGGCTGGCCGGCCGAGGGCGGCGTACTGCGTCGGCGCTCCGGCCGGTGTCCGCCGCCGGCGAGGCGGAACCGGCGACCGCGGAGGCCGGCGGCTGATCCGGAGAGGGTAGACGGAGGGGGAGAGGGAGAGGCTGAGTATCCCGCCCCGGGCCCGGACCCCGTCCAAGTCGGCTGCCCCGGACCATCGTTGGCTGCCGCGGGCTGCGGCCGGCTTCGTCGGTCGCCCCGGACTGTCCTCGGCCCCTCCGAACTGTCCACGGCTCCCGCGGAGTGTCGTCGGTCGCCGCAGGCTGCCGTCGCCCGCCCCGCCCCGCCGCCCCGGCCCGTTCGCCCCGCCCCGTTCGCCCCGCCCCGTCCGCCCCGTCCGCCCCGTCCGCCCCGTCCGCCCCGTCCGCCCCGTCCGCCCCGCGCCGTTCGCCGCGGCCTCTTCGCCCCGGCCCGTTGTCAGTGCCGCCCTCTACCCTCGCGAGTGATGGCACAGGTGTGGAAATGCTCGGGGCTGCGGTGGTCGGACGACGGGCCCGTGCTGGTGTGGAGCGGCGGGCGGCGCAGTCCGCTCGCCCGGGGGAAGCGCGTGGCCTTCGGAGTCGCGGAAGGGGTCGCGGGAGGGGTCGCGGGAGGGGTCGCGGGAGGGGGTGGGGACGGGTTCGCGGACCGGGGTGTGCGGGAGTGCGTGGGGGCGCGGGGGCATGCCTGCCCTACCCGGACGCCCGTGTCCGGCAGGAGCACCGGCGCCCGGTGCGAGGAGTGCGCGCGGCTGGACCGGGCGCACTCCGTGGCCGCCGACACCCTCGCCGACGATCCCCGGCCCTACCACGTGTATCTGGCGTGGTTCGGGCCCGGCATGGTCAAGGTGGGGATCACGGCCGTCGAGCGGGGGCCGGCCCGGCTGCTGGAGCAGGGGGCCGTGTGCTTCAGCTGGCTGGGCGCCGGGCCGCTGATGGCCGCCCGGCGGGCCGAGGAGTTGCTGCGGGCCGCGCTCCGGGTGCCGGACCGTATCCCGTACGGCGACAAGCGCGTCGTACGTGCCCTGCTGCCGGCGACCCGGGCCGAGCGGGCGGCCGAGATCGAGGAACTGCACGCGCTTTCTGTCGCGCTCGGCGGCTGGCCGGAGTCGCTCGTCCCGGAGCCCTGCCAAGTCGTCGACCACGTAGGGGTGTTCGGGCTGGACGGGGTGGCCGCCGCCGTCGGCGAGGTGACCGAGCTGGTCCCGGGCGGCGTGGTGAGCGGGGAGCTGGTCGCGGCGGCCGGGCCGGATCTGCACCTCGCCACCCGGCGCGGGGTCGTCGTCCTTGACACGCGCTTGCTACCCGGGTGGGAGCTGATCCCCGCCGGGGCGGGGAGTGAGGGGCAACTGCGGCTGCCGGTACGGGAGTTCGAGACTCCCCAGGACGGGCTCTTCTGAGCGTCGGCAGGCCCGAGGGGGGCCCTCGCCGCGCGGGACCCGCCCCGGGTCGGTACGCTCTCATCGGCGGCTCATCAGCACTTCATCAACGGTCCGGGGTGCGCCCCGGACGTACATGATCCGCACAGCTCGGCGCGAGCGTGGTCACGAGTTCATGCACATGTGATGGGATTCCCAGGCGTTCCCTGAGAGGCGCCTGTGTGTTTCTTAGGGAAATCACAGATTAGTGAAAGCGTGTTCTCAGAGGACCCGGACAAGGTGTCCACCATGACCACGACCTCGCCCCAGGGGCGCACCGAACTGCTGAGGCCGGACGGGAGCCCCGTCCGAGTGCTTGTGGTGGACGACGAGCTGTCGATCACCGAACTCCTTTCCATGGCTCTCCGTTACGAGGGCTGGCAGATCCGGAGTGCGGGTGACGGCACGGGTGCCATCCAGACCGCCCGGGAGTTCCGGCCCGACGCCGTCGTCCTCGACATGATGCTGCCCGACATGGACGGCCTCACCGTGCTGGGGCGCCTGCGGCGCGAACTGCCGGACGTGCCGGTGCTGTTCCTGACGGCGAAGGACGCGGTCGAGGACCGGATCGCGGGTCTCACCGCGGGCGGCGACGACTACGTCACCAAGCCCTTCAGCCTCGAAGAGGTCGTGGCCCGGCTGCGCGGGCTCATCCGCCGCTCCGGTGCCGCCGACCGGCGGTCCGACTCGGTGCTGGTCGTCGGTGACCTCACCCTGGACGAGGACAGCCACGAGGTCTCGCGGGCCGGGGAGTCGATCCACCTCACCGCCACCGAGTTCGAGCTGCTGCGCTTCCTGATGCGCAACCCGCGGCGTGTGCTCAGCAAGGCCCAGATACTCGACCGTGTGTGGTCGTACGACTTCGGCGGGCAGGCCAATGTGGTCGAGCTCTATATCTCGTACCTGCGACGGAAGATCGACGCCGGCCGTGAGCCGATGATCCACACCCGGCGCGGCGCCGGCTACCTGATCAAGCCAGCCGCGTCATGAGCGGGCGACGACGGCCGCGGACGCAGAAGCGACGAGCGGGAAAGCCGCGCACCCTGCGGACTCGGCTCGTCGTCGTGTCGGTGACGTTGATCGCCGTGGTCTGCGCGGTGATCGGCACAGTGACGACGCTGGCACTGCGGACCCACCTCTACGACCAGCTCAACGGCCAGCTGTCCGAGGTGACCAAGCGGGCCACCGGAGGCTTCGGCCAGCCGCCGGACGCGGGCAAGGACGGGCAGACACCGCCCGGCCAGCAGGGCACGGGCACCACCGGAACCACCGGTAGTACCGGTAGCACCGGCACCTCGGGCACCAACTCGTCCGGTAGGAAGGACAACAACGAGCCGACGAACCTCGACAACTTCGTCACCATGGGCCCGCAGCCCAGCGGCACCCTCGTGGCGCAGGTCGAGAACGGCAGTATCACCGCCGGCCGGGTCGGCCAGAAGTCGAACGACGACTACAACGTGCCGCAGATGAACCCCAAGACGCTGAGCAACGCACAGCTCAAGGTGCTCGGCTCGGTGGCGCAGGACAAGAAGATGCACACCGTCGAGATCCCGGGCCTCGGCGAGTACCGCGTGCTCTACATGACCGGTAACAAGGGCGCCTACTACGTCGGGGTACCGACCAAGGACGTCGACAACACCATCAGCACGCTGATCCTCGTCGAGATCAGTGTCACCGTCGCCGGCCTGATCGCCGCCACCCTCGCCGGCACCGTCATCGTCGGCGTCGCCACCCGCCCCCTCCGCCGGGTCGCCACCACCGCCACCCGCGTTTCCGAACTCACCCTCCACACCGGCGAGGTGAACCTCAGCGAGCGGGTGCCCGACACCGAGTGCGACCCGCACACCGAGGTCGGCCAGGTCGGTGCCGCGCTCAACCGGATGCTCAACCACGTGCACGGCGCCCTGCACGCCCGCCAGCAGAGCGAGATGCGGGTACGGCAGTTCGTCGCCGACGCGAGTCACGAGCTGCGGACGCCGCTCGCCTCCATCCGCGGGTACGCCGAGCTCACCCGGCGCGGACGGGAGCAGGTCGGGCCCGACACCCGGCACGCCCTCGGCCGTATCGAGTCCGAGGCGGGCCGGATGACCCTCCTCGTGGAAGACCTGCTGCTGCTCGCCCGGCTGGACGCCGGACGTCCGCTCCAGTTCGAGCACACCGATCTCATCCCGCTCGTCGTCGACACGATCAGCGACACCCGGGCCGCCGGCATGGACCACAACTGGCGCCTCGACCTGCCCGACGAGCCGGCGCTGGTCGCCGCCGACGCGGCCCGTATCCAGCAGGTGCTGATCAACCTGCTCGGCAACGCGCGCAAGCACACCCCGCCGGGCACCACGGTCACCGCGCGTATCGAGCGGCGCGGGCCCTGGATGTGCGTCGACGTCGAGGACAACGGGCAGGGCATCCCGCCGGATCTGCTGCCGCACGTCTTCGAGCGGTTCGCGCGCGGTGACTCCGCGCGCTCGCGGTCCACGGGTTCCACCGGTCTCGGGCTCGCCATCGTGCAGGCCGTCGCGTCCGCGCACGGCGGTGCCGTCACCGTGGACAGCGTTCCCGGCCGCACGGTGTTCACCCTGTATCTGCCGGCGCTCGCCCCGGCGACCCCCCAGCCTTCGCCCGAAACGAACTGGCAATCGCACTCACAGGCACAGCACAGTGCCACCACATGGGTGCAACAGGGCGCTTGACGAGAGTCGATGCCATGCGAACCGACTCTTCTCCCGGCACCCTGCCGGCGCGGGAGCACCTCCCGGCCGGTAACGCCGGTACGCCTGTCCTGGACGTAGTGATCCCCGTCTACAACGAGGAGAAGGACCTCGGCCCATGCGTCCTCAGACTGCATGAGCACCTCAAGCGCACCTTCCCGTACGCGTACCGCATCACCATCGCGGACAACGCGTCCACGGACACCACCCCCCAGGTGGCGAAGCAGCTTGAGGCGGAGATCGCCGAGGTGAAGTCGTTCCGGCTGGAGCAGAAGGGCCGCGGCCGGGCGCTGCGGACCGTCTGGTCGGCCTCGGACGCGCCGATCCTCGCGTACATGGACGTGGACCTGTCGACCGACCTGAACGCGCTGCTGCCGCTGGTGGCGCCGCTCATCTCCGGCCACTCCGACCTGGCGATCGGTTCCCGGCTGGCCCGCTCGTCGCGCGTGGTGCGCGGCGCCAAGCGGGAGTTCATCAGCCGCTCGTACAACCTGATCCTGCGCGGCTCGCTGCAGGCCCGCTTCTCGGACGCGCAGTGCGGCTTCAAGGCGATCCGGCGCGATGTCGCACAGGTGCTGCTGCCGATGGTCGAGGACACCGGCTGGTTCTTCGACACCGAGATGCTGGTGATCGCCGAGCGCGCGGGGCTCCGTATCCACGAGGTGCCGGTCGACTGGGTCGACGACCCGAACTCGACCGTGCACATCGTGAAGACGGCGACCGAGGACCTCAAGGGCGTGTGGCGGGTCGGCAAGGCCCTGGCCACCGGTTCGCTGCCGCTGGACCGGGTCGCCCGCCCGTTCGGCGACGACCCGCGCGACCGCGACATCCAGGACGTGCCGAAGGGCCTGGCCCGCCAACTCGTCGGGTTCTGCGTGGTCGGCGGCCTGTCGACCCTCTTCTACCTGGTCCTCTACAGCCTCTTCCGGGAGTTCTCCGGTTCGCAGACAGCCAACGCGCTCGCGCTGCTGGTGTCGGCGGTGGCGAACACGGCCGCCAACCGGCGCCTCACCTTCGGGGTGCGCGGCCGCGGCGGGGCGGTCCGGCACCAGGCGCAGGGCCTGGTCGTCTTCGGCATCGGCCTCGCGCTCACCAGCGGCTCCCTCGCCGCCCTGAACGCGGCGACCAGCGACCCCGCGCACTCCACCGAGCTGGCGGTGCTGATCGCCGCCAACCTCGCGGCGACCGTCCTGCGCTTCCTGCTCTTCCGCGCCTGGGTCTTCCCGGACCGCGACGGCACGGGCGCCGGTACCGGTCCGCACGAGTCGATGGTGGTGGCGACGCACAACCCGGCGTCCCCGACGTACACGACCGGCGGATTCCAGCCGTTCCAGCCGCAGGGCCCGCTCCCGCAGCGCCCGGCGCACCAGCCGTATGCCCAGAACGGCACCACGACCACTCAGTTCCGCGCCGGTGAAGCCGCGGACGGCACCTGGAGGGACAGCACCATGCAGTTGCAGCCGGTGCGCCCGCACGACACCGACCCGGGGGAACCCCGATGAGTACGAACACCGACCCCACGACCCAGTGGGGCCCGCCCCCGACCGCGCCCCCCACTGCCTCGCCCACTGCCTCGCCCACTGCTTCGCCCACCGCTCCCCCGCAGCCGCGGTACGCGCCGGACGGCCATGACGCCCCGGACGCGCCGGCGCCGCAGACGGGCGCGGGCGAACCGAAGCAGCCCTTCGTCCAAAGACTGTGGCGCGGCCGCCCCGAGGACCCCCGCTGGGCGCGCCCGGCCTTCCTCGGCCTGCTGCTCGTCACCGCGGTGCTGTACTTCTACAACCTGAGCGTCAACGGCTACTCCAACTCCTTCTACTCGGCGGCCGTCCAGGCGGGCACCAAGAGCTGGAAGGCGATGTTCTTCGGCTCGCTGGACGCGGGCAACGCGATCACCGTCGACAAGCCCTCGGCGTTCATGTGGCCGATGGAGATCGCGGCCCGGATCTTCGGCCTGAACTCCTGGACGATCCTCGGCCCCGAGGTCCTCATGGGCGTCGGCACGGTCGCGGTCGTCTACGCCTCCGTGCGCCGCCGGTTCAGCCCCGCGGCCGGCCTGATCGCGGGCGCCGTGCTCGCGCTCACCCCCGTCGCGGCGCTGATGTTCCGGTTCAACAACCCGGACGCGATGCTGGCCCTGCTGATGGCGCTGGCCTGCTACTTCGTGGTCCGCGCGGTGGAGGACGGGCGTACGAAGTGGCTGGTGTGGGCGGGCGTGGCGATCGGCTTCGCCTTCCTCGCCAAGACCCTGCAGGCGTTCCTGATCCTGCCGGCGCTGGCGTTCGTGTACGCGGCCGTCGGCCCGCACACGTGGAAGAAGCGGATCGGCCAGCTGGCCCTGGCGACCGGCGCGCTGGTCGTCGCCGGCGGCTGGTGGGTGGCGATCGTCGAGCTGTGGCCGGCCTCCTCCCGCCCCTACATCGGCGGCTCGCAGGACAACAGCTTCCTGTCGCTGACCTTCGGCTACAACGGCCTCGGCCGCATCAGCGGCGACGAGACCGGCAGCGTCGGCGGCGGTGGCGGCGGCACCGGCTCCGGCCGGTGGGGTGCGACCGGCTGGAGCCGGATGTTCAACGACGAGATCGGCAGCCAGATCTCCTGGCTGATCCCGGCCGCGCTGATCCTCCTGGTCGCCGGTCTGGTGGCGACCCGCAAGCTGAAGCGGACCTCGGTTACCCGGGCCTCGTTCCTGGTCTGGGGCGGTTCGCTGCTGATGACCATGATCGTGTTCAGCTACATGGCGGGCATCTTCCACCAGTACTACACGGTCGCCCTCGCCCCCTACATCGCCGCCGTGGTCGGCATGGGCGCGGGTCTGCTCTGGGAGAAGCGCGCCGAGCTGTGGGCGTCGATCACCCTCGCCGCCGCCGTGGTCTCGGCCGCGGTCTGGGGTTACGTCCTCCTCAACCGCACCTCCACCTACCTGCCCTGGCTGAAGTACCTGGTCCTGATCGGCGGTCTGGCCGCCGCGCTCGGCCTGGTCTTCGCGGGCCGGATCTCGCGTCAGCTCGCCCTCGGTGCGGCCGCGGTCGGCCTGGTGGCCGCGCTGGCGGGCCCGACGGCGTACACCCTCAGCACCGTGAACTCCGCGCACACCGGCTCCATCCCGACGGCCGGCCCGGCCGGCGCGAGCTCGATGGGCTTCGGCGGCGGTGGCGGTCCCGGCGGCGGCCGTGGCGGCACGGGCGGTGGCTTCGGCCAGAACCAGCAGGGCGGCACCGGCACCACACCGGGCCAGGGCCAGAACGGCACGGGCGGCTTCCCGGGCGGCGGCACCGGTGGCACCGGCGGTACCGGCGGCTTCGGGGGCGGTATGCCGGGCCAGAACCAGCAGGGCGGCAACGGCACCACGCAGAACGGCAACGGCTTCCCGGGCGGTACCCGGACGGGCGAGGCCGGTGGCATGGGCGGCGGTATGGGCGGTGGCGCCGGCGGTCTGCTGAACGGCGCGACCGTCAGCTCCGAGGCGAAGGCGCTGCTGCAGAAGAACTCCTCCCAGTACACCTGGGTCGCGGCGGCCATCGGCGCCCAGAACGCGGCGAGCTACCAGCTCTCCACCGGTGACGCGGTGATGGCGATCGGCGGCTTCAACGGCACCGACCCGTCCCCGACGCTGGCCCAGTTCGAGAAGTACGTGGCGGACGGCAAGATCCACTACTTCATCTCCTCCGGCACCGGCGGCGGCATGGGCGGCAGCAGCAGCGGCACGTCCTCGCAGATCACCTCGTGGGTGGAGAAGAACTTCAAGAAGGTGACGGTGGGTTCGTCCACCTTCTACGACCTCACACAGAAGGCGAGCAGCAGCTGACCGACTCCTGAGCGGCGCAAGGGCGGTGACCTCCCCGGTCACCGCCCTTTGCCGTTCCCGGGAGCGCCGGGAGAAACTGCGTTGTACGCCGTATAGGAGCTGCTTTACGGTGTACAACATGACTTCTCAGGGCCACCCCCAGCGCTGGTTGATCCTCGGTGTCATCTGTCTCGCGCAGCTCACCGTGCTGCTCGACAACACCGTCCTCAACGTGGCCATCCCCTCCCTCACCCGGGAGCTGCACGCGGCCACCGCCGACATCCAGTGGATGATCAACGCCTACTCGCTCGTCCAGTCCGGCCTGCTGCTCACGGCGGGCAGCGCGGCCGACCTCCCCCACTGCCCAAAAGGCGTGGGGGGACCCCCATCGGCCGCAAGAAGATGCTGATCGCGGGCCTGGTCCTGTTCGGCGCGGGTTCGCTGGCCGCGGGCCTGGCCGATTCGACGGGCCAGTTGGTGGCGGCGCGGGCCGGCATGGGCGTGGGCGGCGCGCTGCTGCTGACGACCACCCTGGCCGTGGCGATGCAGATCTTCACCCCCGACGAGCACCCCAAGGCCATCGGCATCTGGAGCGCCGTCAACGCGCTGGGCTTCGCCGTCGGCCCGCTGATCGGCGGGTTCATGCTCAACCACTTCTGGTGGGGCGCGATCTTCCTGATCAACCTCCCGGTGGCGGCGCTGGCCCTGGCGGCCGTCATCGCCCTCGTTCCCGAGTCGAAGGCTGTGCCTTTCCGGGGGACAACCCCCGGACCCCCGGGCCAGGGCGACCGCCCCGACCTGCTCGGCGCGCTGCTCTCCACGGTCGGCATGGCCGCGCTGGTCTTCGCGATCATCTCCGGCCCGGAGCACGGCTGGACGTCGGCGCGGGTACTGGGCCCGGCCGCGGTGGCGGCACTGGCGCTGGGCCTCTTCGCGTACTGGGAGAACCGGATCCCGTACCCCATGCTCGACCCGCACTTCTTCAAGGACCGCCGCTTCACGGGTGCCGTCGCCGGCGCGGTCCTCATCATCTTCGGCATGGGCGGAGCGCTGTTCCTGCTCACCCAGCACCTGCAACTCGTCCTCGGCTACGGCGCGTTGGAGGCGGGTCTGCGGACGGCACCGCTCGCGCTGACGGTCGTCGCCCTCAACTTCAGCGGCCTGTCGGCCAGGTGGGCGGCCCGACTGGGCACGCCGGTGGCGATCGCCCTCGGAATGCTGCTGATGTCGCTGGGCCTGGTGTCCGTCGCCGTACTCGACTCGAGCGGTTACGGCGGCACGCTGCTCGGTCTGCTGCTGATCGGCGCGGGGTGGGGCCGCGCCCAAACCCCCGGTGGGGCCGCCCGACAGGTCGCGATTTCACACGAGGAGGGCGGGGGGGGGGGCGGGGTGAACGGCGCCCGCGCGGCGGTGGGGGA
>NZ_JBHXLU010000047.1:79361-87992 GCF_042720695.1 Streptomyces sp. NPDC058457
GCTGGGGCGCCCCCTGTCTGGGTTCTGGGGTTTTGGGGGGGGGGGCCCCCCCTCCCAACCCCGCCGCGCCCCCACGCCATCATGAGCGCGATTCCTCCGGAGAAGGCCGGGGTGGGAGCCGGGATCAACGGCACGCTCGCGGAGTTCGGGAACGGGTTGGGGGTGGCCGTGCTGGGCGCGGTGCTGAGCTCTTCGGTGGCCTCGGGGAAGTCGTTGTCGGCCGGGTTGGGGGCGGGACAGTTGGTGGGGGCCGCCGCTGTCGTTGCCGGGGGGTTCGTGGCCGCGGGGCTTCTCAGGAAGGCGGAGAAGAATGTCGCCTGAGGGGGAGGGGGTACATGTCCAGCGGCGAGTGCGGGTTCGTTGTGGCTGGTCGCGCCCACGCGGCGGAGCCGCATATCGGGCACAGCCCCGCGCCCCTGAAGGGGCGCTGGAGTTCTAGCATCTTGAGAAGTGATCGTGGAGGAGGGTGTCGCTCATGGCGCGGGCCAGTGTGTGGCTTGAGGCAAAAGACCGCCGCGGCGGGCGTAGTGCTCAGCCGTCCGGGCTCGACCGGGCCCGCATCACCTCCGCCACCGTCCGGCTCCTCGACTCCGACGGGCTCGACAAGTTCTCCATGCGGCGGCTGGCGGCCGAGCTCAACGTGACCGCGATGTCCGTGTACTGGTACGTCGACACCAAGGACGACCTGCTCGAACTCGCCCTCGACGCGGCCTTCGGCGAGCTGTCCCTGCCCGATGCCGCCGCCGGCGACTGGCGGGAGCAACTGCGGGCGCTGGCCACGGAGTACCGCGCCCTGCTGGTCCGCCACCCCTGGCTCTCCCCGCTGGCCGGCCGCTACCTCAACATCGGCCCCCACTCGCTCGCCTTCTCCCGGGTGGTCCAGCAGGTGGTCCGCCGCGCCGGCCTGCCCGCACACGGCGTGACCGGCGCGATCTCGGCCGTCTTCCAGTTCGTCTACGGCTACGGCACGATCGAGGGCCACTTCGCCGAGCGCGTGGCAGCGGCCGGCATGACCCAGGACGAGTACTTCAACACCGCGATGGACGCCGTGACGGAGGTCCCGGACACGGCGAGGATCATCGAGGAGTCCAGGGACCTCATGGCGGCAAGGGGCGGCGACACGGTCGCCGAGATGCTGGACAGGGACTTCACGTTCGCGCTGGACCTGCTGATCGCTGGAATCGAGGCCAAGGTGCAGCGCCCCTGAAAGGGGCGCGGAGAACTGCGCGACCAGCCACACACAACCCGCAGCCGCGCACTCACCGCACCCCCACCCCATTGGGCGACCGGCCCACCCCTCTAGGCGTCAGGCGAAGCCAGTCGCGCCGGAAACCCCCCGGTCGCCACCGGCCCCCACTTCTCCGGCGTCACCCGAATGATCGACTTCCCCTGCTTCACCATCGCCGCCCGGTACTCGTCCCAGTCCGGATGCTCCCCGGCGATGTTCCGGTAGTACTCCACGAGCGGCTCCACCGACTCCGGCGCGTCAAGAACCTCGGCCCGCCCGTCCACCTGCACCCACGGCCCGTTCCAGTCGTCGCTGAGGACGATCACGCTGACCCGCTCGTCCCGCTTCGCGTTCCGCGTCTTCGCCCGCTCGGGGTACGTGGAGGCGACGATGCGCCCGGAGTCGTCGACCCCGCAGGTCAGCGGCGACCCCTGCGGGCTGCCGTCGGCGCGCCGGGTGAGCAGGATCGCGCGGTGGCGGGGTCGTACGAAGTCCAGCAGTTCGTCGAGGGAGACGGCGGTGTTCGTCGCGATGTTCGGTGCCATGGCGTCAGCCTAGGGCCGCGGGGCCCGCTCAGCCTGTCCCTGCCGGGCTCATGTTCACGCCTGCGGCAGCGACTCGCCCTGCACCGCCTGGATCTCCAGCTCGATCTTGAGGGTCGTGCCGATCGCGGCGATGCCCGCCTGCACCACCTGGTTGTAGTTCATGGCGAAGTCCTCGCGGTGCAGCTCCGTCGTCGCGCGGAACGCGGCGCGCGTGCCGCCCCACGGGTCGGCGCCGGTGCCGAGGTAGGAGAGGGTGAGGTCGACGGGTCGTACGACACCGTGCAGCGAGAGCTCGCCGTGGACCGTCCAGCGGTCGGAGCCGGCCGCCGTGAGGCCCGTCGAGAAGTAGGTGATCTCGGGGTGGCGTTCGACGTCCAGGAAGTCGGCGGAGCGCAGGTGGGTGTCGCGCATGCCGTTGCCGGTGTCGATGGAGGCGGCACGGATGACCGCCTGGACCCGGGACTTGGCGACGTCGTCGGGGGCGATCTCGATGGCGGCGGAGAAGTCGGTGAAGCGGCCGCGGACGCTGGAGATGCCCAGGTGCTGGGCGACCGCGCCCACGGTGGAGTGCGCCGGGTCCACCGTCCACGGGCCCGGCGGGGGCAGCTCGGTGCCGCCCTGCCGCGCCAGCGTGACCGTGCCGACCTCGGCGCGCCCGCTCGCGGTGACGATGGCGCTGGCGGCGGCGGGCGCGTAGCCCACGGCCGTCACGATGACGGTGTACGCCCCGGGCGCGAGCGGGTTCGGGTCCCGTACCGTGCCCTCGTGGTCGGCCTCGGCGCGCAGCACCTGTGTGCCGGTCATGTCGGTCACCGTGACGACCGCGTGCGACACGGCCCATCCGTCCCGGGTGCGGATCCTCGCGGTCAGTCCCATCCCGTTTCTCCCTGCGAACACTCAGACACTCGGACATTCATCCAGTCCGACGGTCAAACAATTACAAATTGGCCTTATGGGACCGGCCCGTGGCGGGCGCCTCCTCGTGGGCGCGCCCGCCACGGGCCGGAGTGCGAACTACTCGCCCGGGTGGGAGAGTTCGATGTCGTGGCCGTCGACACCGGCGCCGGTGACGTTCAGGGCCGTTGCGACCGGCGGGTAGCCCGTCGCGATCACGGTGTAGTCGCCGCCGCCCAGGTCGGCGAAGGCGTACGCGCCGTCCACGCCGGTGGTGGACGTGCCGACCACGTTGCCCGCCGCGTCCACGAGGGTCACGCGGGCGTCCGCCAGCGGGCCGTGCGGGGCCCGTACGACACCCTGGAGCTGGGCACCGGCGTCCAGGTCGACCTCGATCCGGGTGACCCCGGTGCCGCCGATCTCGACCGGGACCGCGCGGGGCCGGTAGCCGGCCGCGTTCACCGCGACCGTGACGACACCCGGCACCAGCTCGCCGAAGCGGAAGTCGCCCTGCTCACCGGTGGCCGCGGTGGCCAGCAGGTCGCCGCGCACGTCGGTGACGATCACCATGGCGTCCTTCACGGGGAGCGCGCTGCCGGCGCCGCGGACGATGCCGCTCAGGCCGCTGGTGCCGCTCAGCAAAATGTCATATGGCACCGGCTCCTCGCCCACCACGACCGTCGCGGCCTGCGGCTGGTAGCCGTCGGCGGAGGCGATCAGCACGTACGAGCCCGCGCCGGGCGCGTCCAGCCGGTAGGAACCGTCGAAGCCCGCGACCGAGCGGCCCAGCTGACGGCCGGACAGCGAGATGAGGGTGACCGCGGCCTGCGCGACCGGGGCGCTCTCGGCACCGCGCACGAAACCGTGCACCGGGGTGCCGGCGGAGCCCGCCGACTGCTCGGGGACGGCGATGGTGGCCACGGCGGCGAACTGCCGGGTGGCTTCCGGCGCGGTCTCCGTGGTGCTGCTCACGACCGGGGCGGCCCAGCTGGGGACCTGCTGCTCCCCGGCGGGAGCCGGTACCGGGGCGGCGACGGCGGCGGGCACGGTCTCGGGGCTGCCCGTGGTCTCCGACTCGGCGGCCTGGGCGAGCCCGCCCTTGGTCTTCAGCGGGACCTCCTTGATGAACAGGGTGATCAGGAACGCGAGGGCGGCGAGGCAGCCGGCGATCAGGAAGACGTCGGCGATGGCGTGGCCGTAGGCGCTCTCCACGAGGGTGCGGATCGGGGCCGGGTACTTGCTCAGGTCCGGGATGCTGTCGGTGGACGAGCTGGAACCGGCCAGGGCGGCCTGGTACTTGGGGGAGAGGGAGGCGATGCCGTCCGTGATGTAGTGCGTGATCCGGTTGGCCATCACCGCGCCCAGCGCCGAGACGCCGACCGCACCGCCCAGGGAGCGGAAGAAGGTGACCGTGGAGCTGGCCGAGCCGAGGTCGCTCGGGGCGACCTGGTTCTGCGTGCAGAGCACCAGGTTCTGCATCATCATGCCGATGCCGAGACCCAGCAGCGCCATGAAGATCGACATCTTCCAGTACGCCGTGTCGTAGCGGATGGTCCCGAGCAGGCCCAGGCCCGCCGTCACCAGCACGCCACCGCTGACCAGCCAGGCCTTCCAGCGGCCGGTGCGGGTGATGAACTGCCCCGAGACGGTGGAGGAGATGAACAGACCGCCGATCATCGGGATCGTCATCACACCGGACATCGTCGGGGACTTGTCGCGGGCCAGCTGGAAGTACTGGCTGAAGAAGACCGTGCCGGTGAACATCGCGACACCGACGAACAGGGACGCCAGCGAGGCCAGGGTGATGGTGCGGTTGCGGAACAGCCGCAGCGGGATGATCGGCTCCTTGGCCTTCGACTCGACGAGCACGAAGATCAGACCGAGGACGATCGAACCGCCGATCATGGCGTACGTCTGCCAGGAGATCCAGTCGTACTTGTCACCGGCGAAGGTGACCCAGACCAGCAGCAGCGAGACGGCGGCGGCGACGAAGAACGCGCCCGCCCAGTCGACCTTGACGTCCCGCTTCACGACCGGCAGGTGCAGGGTCTTCTGCAGCACGATCAGCGCGAGGACGGCGAAGGGGACGCCGACGTAGAAGCACCAGCGCCAGCCCAGCCACGAGGTGTCGGTGATGACACCGCCGAGCAGCGGGCCGCCGACGGTGGCGACGGCGAAGGTCGCGCCCAGGTAGCCGGAGTAACGGCCGCGCTCGCGCGGCGAGATCATCGCGGCCATGACGATCTGGGCGAGGGCGGACAGACCGCCGACACCGATGCCCTGGACGACACGGCAGGCGATCAGCATGCCGGCGTTCTGCGACAGACCGGCTGCCGCGGACCCCAGGACGTAGATGACCAGGGCTATCTGGACGAGCGCCTTCTTGCTGTACAGGTCGGAGAGCTTGCCCCACAGCGGAGTGGTCGCGGTCATGGCCAGCAGCGAGGCGGTGACGACCCAGGTGTAGGCGGACTGGCCGCCGCCGAGGTCGCTGATGATGTGCGGCAGGGCGTTGGTGACGATCGTGGACGACAGGATCGCCACGAACATGCCGAGCAGGAGGCCGGAGATGGCCTCCATGATCTGCCGGTGGGACATCGGGGCCTGCTCGACGGAGCTGCCGGAGCCGCCTCCCCCGTGCTTGGCGTGAGCCCGCACACCGGCTGGTGTGGTCGTTGCCATGAGCTTCCTTTTCTTACGTCTTATGCGGGTGTACGGGTGGTCGTCGGTTCGAGTACGGGCGTGGGGGCGCGGGCGGCGGAGGCGACCGTGGCCTTGTCCATGGCTTTGGCCATGGCCTCGGCCGTGGCCTTCGGGGTGCCCGGGGCGGGCGCCGTGCCGGCGGCGGGCCGGGGGTGCGGGGCCGTGGCCCGGCAGTCGCCGAAGCTGTCCCGGAGCCGGGTCATCAGCCGGATCAGCTGGTCGACCTCCTCGTCGCTCCAGTCGCCGAGCCGCTCGGCGAGCAACTCGGTGCTGCGCCGGGACAGGTCCACGAGGGTCGCCTCGCCCGCGGGGGTGAGGTGCAGGATGCGGGAGCGCTTGTCCGCCGGGTCGGCGGAGCGCTCGATCCAGCCGCGCTCGGCGACGTGCGCCACGTGCCGGCTGGTCACGGACATGTCCACGGCGAGCAGCTCGGCGAGCTTGCTCATGCGCATGGAGCCGTAGCGGCCGAGCAGTGTCAGCACGGCCGCGGAGCCGGTAGGGCACTCGGGCGGCAGAATGCGCCCCAGGTCCCGCTTCACGGCTCCTACGGCGCTGAGCTGACGCGCCAGCTCCTCGAACTGCACCTGCCTCGCCATCAAACACCTCCTCACGACCGTATTCGTTGCTTGGGGCAACCATAGAACTGCTTGGTTGCCGCAGGCAAATAAATCGGCGAGGTCGGGCATAAAAACTTGGCAAAGGCAAGTATTGCGGACGTAAACACGCAGGTGGGGTCGCTTGTGTCCACGGGAGGCCCCCCACTTGGGCGACATCCCCGGATTCGCTAGTGTCTCGGGCCATGGCTAACACCGAGGGCCCCCAGGGCAACTACGACCCCGCCGGCAGCACCCAGATGTTCCGCGCGTTCGTCGACGAGGCCCCGCAGACCTCCCAGCAGACGACGTCCACCTACGCCGCCTCCTCCGGCCCCCGCCTCGGCCTGATCCTCGGCGTCGTCGCCGTGGTGGTCGTGGTGGCGGCGGTGGCCTGGCTCGCGCTCATGTAGTACGGCTGCCCGGCGGCCGATCCGGCGGTCGTGGCAGCGGTACGACGAGGAACCCGGGGTCGCGTGCCCCGGGCTTTCGTCATGCTCAGCTCCAGTCGACCGTCACGACCCGGGTCTCGATGTGCATGCCCAGGGGCACCCGCCAGTCGTCCACACAGACCGTCCAGGTCCTGGCTGTACGGGAGCCGGGGGCGATCGGGGCCGGCAGGGGCTCCGTCGACCTGATCGTCGACCAGTCGATGCCGAGCAGGTCGATGATGTGCGTGCCGAGGGTGACCGTGCCGGAACGGACCGCCGTACCGCCGGAGTTGGCGAAGGCGACGGTCACCTTCTCGCACCACCGCTTGTCCGTGGCCTCGCGGGTGGGGGTGCTCCAGGAGAGGGCGGCGGGTGCGGGGGAGGCCGAAGAGCTGCCGGGCCGCGGTGAGTCGGGCGACGCCGGGGCGGAGGCCGGTGGCCGGGTGCCGTTGCGGCGGGGAGACGAAGTCGCCGAGCCGGGAGCGGGGTCGGCCGTGCCGCTCGGTCCGTCGGACCCGGAGGCCGCGCCCGCCGACTCGCCGGTCGCCGTACCCGGCCCGGTCGCCGTACCGCCGCCCGTGCCCTTCGCCCCGTCCAGCGGGACCAGCGTCACCGACCCCGTCGGTCGCGCCGCCGGCGTCGCTGCCGTGCCGCCCGCCGCTCCTACGGCCGTATAGCCGCCGCCTGTGCCGCCTGCGCACGCCGTGAGTGCCGAGGCCAGGCAGACGGCGGCCGCCGATGCCGCCGTTACGGCGCCTCGGCGGCCACCTGATGTGATCGGTGCCTGCGGAGTCCTCGGTGCCCTCGGTGTCCTACGGAGAAGCATCGCGCCAGTGTGGCTGACACTCCGTCAGTAAGGAACCCGCAGGCGCGACTTCAGTCCGAGATCAGGCCTTCGCGGAGCTGGGCCAGGGTGCGGGTCAGCAGGCGGGAGACGTGCATCTGCGAGATGCCGACCTCCTCGCCGATCTGGGACTGGGTCATGTTCGCGAAGAAGCGGAGCATGATGATCCGGCGCTCGCGCGGCGGGAGCTTGGCGAGCAGCGGCTTGAGCGACTCGCGGTACTCGACGCCCTCCAGGGCCGTGTCCTCGTAGCCGAGGCGGTCGGCCAGTGAGCCCTCGCCGCCGTCGTCCTCGGGGGCCGGGGAGTCGAGGGAGGAGGCGGTGTACGCGTTGCCCACGGCGAGGCCGTCGACCACGTCCTCCTCGGAGACGCCCAGGACGGCCGCCAGCTCCGTCACCGTCGGGGAGCGGTCCAGCTTCTGGGAGAGCTCGTCGCTGGCCTTGGTGAGGGCCAGGCGCAGCTCCTGCAGGCGGCGCGGGACGCGCACCGACCAGGAGGTGTCACGGAAGAAGCGCTTGATCTCGCCCACGACCGTCGGCATCGCGAACGTCGGGAACTCCACGCCCCGTTCGCAGTCGAAGCGGTCGATCGCCTTGATCAGGCCGATGGTGCCGACCTGGACGATGTCCTCCATCGGCTCGTTGCGGCTGCGGAAGCGGGCCGCCGCGTAGCGCACGAGGGGGAGGTTGAGTTCGATCAGGGTGTCCCGGACGTAGGCACGCTCGGGGCTGTCCTCGTCGAGTGCGGCAAGGCGCAGGAACAGGGAGCGGGACAGGGTGCGGGTGTCGAGGTTCTCCGAGACCACCGGGACTTCCGGGGTCGGAGGAGCCTCCAGCGCCGGGGCGCCTTGGATCGCGCCTTCGATGCTGTCGAGCACGTCGATGGCGTCGAGCTCCTTGGGCGCTGCCTCGCTTTTCGTGGGCATGAGCACCTTCGAGCTGCCCTGGTCTGCGGACATGCCACCCCCTTTGGGTCGCGGGACGGTCGCGGCGGCGTTCCCTGCTAGGAACGATGCCTTCACCTGAATACCGGAGCCGGAGCCTCGGCAAACGCGCTTCCGGCAGAATGTCACATGTCGGCAACACGCTGTAGTGACATGTCGACATGAGGGGCGTGAATCCGCCCTGGATGAAGGGGGTCTGACGCTTTTTCGACCCTCAACTGTCGGGAAGTGCCCTGGTGAGCGATTCGCTCTCGCCGGTGATGGCTCGATCCTTTTTGCGGTTACGGCCGCACCAAGTCGCCCGGGGCGGGTCTCGGACCGGTAACGGGCCCGGCGGCGGGGGCCCGGACAGGCCCTAGAAGGCTCATGAAGATCTTGGGTTCTGGCCCTGCCGCGTCAGCGGCAGGGCCAGACTCGTCAGGTGGCGATGGGTGAGTGGGTCGGCGAGA
>NZ_JBHXLU010000048.1:0-87272 GCF_042720695.1 Streptomyces sp. NPDC058457
CGGGCCGCCTCATCGGCTGGTTCGGCGCCCTGATGGCCCGCTACCCGGAGGCACGCAGGGAGCTGGCGGCCGACCCCTCGCTCGTCCCCAACGCCATCGAGGAGATCCTGCGCTTCGAGCCGACCGGTCCGTTCACCGCGCGCTACGTCACCAAGGACGTGCAGTTGTACGACCGCACGGTCCCGGCCGGCAGTGCCATCCTGTTCATCCAGGCCGCCGCCAACCGCGACCCCCGCCGCTTCGACGACCCGGACCGCTTCGACATCCACCGGGTCACCCAGCACATGAGCTTCGGCGTCGGCGCCCACTACTGCCTGGGTGCGGCACTGGCCAGGCTGGAGGGCCGCATCGCGGCGGAGGAGATCCTCAAACGGTTCCCCGGCTGGGACGTCGACTGGGATCACGCGGAGCTGGCGCAGACCTCGACCGTCCGCGGCTGGAAGACCCTGCCGCTCGTCATCGAAGGAGGCCGGTGATGGCGGAACGGTGGACCGTCGGGATCGACAAGAGGATGTGCGTCCGCACCGGCCTGTGCGCCGCCTCCGCGCCCGAGGAGTTCGAACTCGACGAGGACGGTCAGGGGCACGCGAGGTCCGCCATCCTGCCGGCATCCGAGGAGGTGCTGGAGGTGGCTGAGTCGTGCCCGATCGAGGCCATCGGCATCACGAACGCGGACACCGGCGAGCGGGTCTTCCCGCCGCCCGTCGTCTGAACCTGTCTCCATCCGATTTATTGCTAAGGCAGTTGACTTCACACCATGGCGTAACTAGATTCCTGCTGTGCGGAAATGAGATTCTCCATTTTTGGAAGCATTGCTCTCCAGGGGGTCTGGTGTCGTGGTTCAACCGCCCGTGAAGCAACAGATCGTCCTGGCCGCCGAGCGGCTCTTCGCCGAGCACGGCCTCGACGGGGTGTCTCTGCGTCAGATCAGCGCGGCGGCCGGGAACGGCAACAACACGGCGGTGCAGTACCACTTCGGAACCAAGGAGCGATTGGTCCAGGAGATCTTCGAGTACCGCCTGCCGTATCTGAACGAGCGGCGCGGGCTGCTGGTCGCGCGTCGGCGCCCGGAGGGTCTCAGGTCGTGGGTGGAGTGCCACATCCTGCCCGTTCTGGAACAGGGCGAGCAGGAGGGCAGCCACTACCTCAGCTTTGTGGCGATGCTCCAGCAGTACGGTCGCCGAGACGTCTTCGAACGCCTTTCGGCCGAACTGAGCGGGCCGACCGTCGACTTCGTCGATCGGGTCGGCGCGCTGCTGCCACACCTTCCCGAGCCGTTCCGAGGCCATCGCATCTCGCAGGCCCTGGCCTTCGGCGTGCACGCCGCTGCCAACCGCGAGCGCACCCGCTCCCGTGGCGGGAGTGTGCTGCCCTTCGCCGTGCACGTCGGCGACCTTCTGGACGGCCTGATCGGTTTCCTTCAGGCTCCGGTCTCCGCCACGACCTCGTCCGTGCTGAGCGAGAACGACCCGAGCGAGCCGGTTCTGCCGCTGTACCCCTGATCGTCCGCGTTCCCACCCGCGAGCGGGGAGACGAAAGTCCGATGAGCATCGATCTGCACAACTCCGTGGCGGTCGTCACCGGCGCGGGAAGCGGGATCGGCCGCGCCGCCGCCCACGCCTTCGCCCGGCGCGGCGCGAGAGTGGTCGTCACCGACCTCGTCCGCGAGCGGGCGCACGCGGTCGCCGGCGAACTCGGGGCCCGGGCCGTCGCCGCCGTCTGCGACGTGACCAGCCTCGACGACCTGGCAGCGGTCCGCGAGTTGGCCCTCGACCGCTTCGGCCGTATCGACCTGGTGATGAACAACGTCGGCATCCTCGCCGTCGGACCCGTCGAGGACATCCCCCTGGCAGCGTGGCAACGCGTCGTCGACGTCAATCTGCTGGGCGTCGTCCGCAGCAACCTCGTATTCCTGCCGGGCCTGTTGGAACAGGGGGTTGGGCACATCGTCAACACCGCTTCCACCGCAGGGCTGTTGCCCTACGGATACGACCGGCTTCCCTACACCTCGACCAAGCACGCGATCGTCGGCCTGTCCGAAGCACTCGCGCTGTACCTGCGCCCACGCGGTATCGGCGTCTCCTGCCTGTGCCCGGCCGGCGTGGCCACCAACATCGTCGAGCAGATCACCTTCTACGGGAAACCGGCACCGCCCCGCGGACCCGACTTCCCCGTTCTGGACGCCGACGCGGTCGGCGAACTTGTCGTCGAAGGCGTCAGCCACGACCGCTTCCTCATCCTCACCGCGCCGAAAGCCGCCGACGAACTGCGCGAGCGCGGTGCCGATGTCGACGCCTACCTGTCCCGCCTGACGAAGGACACCCCATGAGCAGCAGCACATTCGACCGGCTTCGCCTGGACGGCAAGGTCGCCCTCGTCACCGGTGGCGCGGGCGCCATCGGCCAGGTCTACGGCCGGGCACTGGCGGAGGCCGGTGCCCGTGTCGTCCTCGCGGACCTCAACGGCGACGGCGCCGAACAGGCCGCCAAGGCCCTGGCCGCCGACGGACTGCACGCGCTCGGTGTGCGCGTCGACATCACCGACCGCGCCTCCGCCGCCGACATGGCAGCGAAGGCCACCGCCGCGTTCGGCGGCATCGACATCCTGGTCAACAACGCCGCCCTCATGGCCGAGATCCCCCAGGTCGACATCCTGGACCTGCCCGGCGACTGGTTCGACCGCGTCATGCGCGTCAACGTGTTCGGCGCCGTGGTCTGCGCGGGCGCCGTCAAGGCGTCGATGGTCGAGCGCGGCGGCGGACGCATCATCAACCAGGTCTCCGCCGGCGCCTTCATGGGCGGCGGCATCTACGGCGTCAGCAAACTCGCCCTTGTCAACGTCACCGCAGGCCTCGCCCGCTCCCTCGGCCCGCACGGCATCAACGTCAACGCCATCGCCCCCGGCCTGGTCGAGAACGAGCCCGGTCTCCGCAGTCTGCCCGCCGACCACCCCGCACGCGCCGCCCTCACGGCCGCCATCCCGGGGAAGAAGTCCGCGCCCGCCGAAGACCTCCTCGGCACTCTGCTTCTGCTCGCCTCCCCGGCGGGTGAATGGATCAACGGGCAGACGATCAGCGTCGACGGCGGCTGGGTCACCCGGCTGTGACAGGCGCGAGGACACCCGCGACACGGGTCGGTTTCATCGGACTGGGCAGCCAGGGCGCCCCGATGGCCCGCCGGATCGCCGAGGAGGCCTTCCCTCTGACGCTGTGGGCGCGCCGCCGCACAGCAGCCGACGCGTTCACCGACACCGCCGCCACCGTGGCCACGACACCGGCCGCCCTGGGCGGTGCCAGCGACATCGTGTGCCTGTGCGTCGTGGCGGACACGGACGTCGAGGACGTACTGCTGCGACCCGACGGAGTACTGACCGGCATGGCCCCCGGCGGCGTCGTCGTCATCCACTCCACCGTCCACCCCGACACCTGCCGGCGCGTCGCCGACGAGGCCGCCAAGCGGGAGATCGCCGTGGTGGACGCGCCGGTGAGCGGGGGAGGCGGGGCCGCCGCCCAGCGCCGGCTGCTGGTCATGGCCGGGGGACAGGAGGCAGACGTCGCCCGCTGCCGGCCGGTGTTCGACACCTTCGCCGACCCGGTGATCCATCTCGGCCCGCTGGGCAGCGGCCAACTCGCCAAGCTGCTCAACAACTTCGTGTTCACCGCCCAGGCCGGCCTGGCGCTGGACACCTTCGCCCTGGCCGACGGCCTGGGCATGGACCGCGGCGCCGTCGCTCAGGTTCTGGCCCACGGTACGGGAGGCAGCCGCGCGGCCGCCATCCTCGCGGCGTCCGGGTTCAACACCGCCGGGCTGCGCCGGGCCCTGCCGCTGCTGCGCAAGGACGTCAACCTACTGCTCGACGTCGCCGACACGGCCCGGGCCCCCCGCCCCCCGGCGCTGACGGACCTCACCGCCCACACCCTGTCGAAGCTGGGCGAGTTCCCGGCGCCCTGATCACCGCCCACCCGGACGACCCAAGGCGGCACGACATGACCACATCCCTGTCCCACGACCTCGGCACCGCCAGCCCCCTCGTCGACGGCACCTGGCTCGACAGCACCTCCGTCGGCCAGCAGGACCACATCAACCCCGCGACCGCCCGGCCGAACGGAGCGGTCCTGCTGGCCGGGCCACCGGAGATCGACACGGCCGTCGCGGCGGCGAGGCAGGCATTCCCCGAATGGCGGGCGATGTCCCCCGACCGTCGCCGCCGCATCCTCCAACGGGTGGAGGAGCTGATGCTGGAGCGCGTGCCCGAGCTGGCTCGCCTCAACACCCTCGAACTGGGCGTCCCCATCCGGACATCGGCCGCACTGGCCTACCTGTCCGCGGGGTGGTTCGGCTACTACGCGGGCTGGGCCGACAAACTGGAGGGCGCGACGATCCCACCGAGCCCGCGCGTGACGGAAGGCCTCGACTACACCGTCCCCGAGCCCTACGGCGTCATCGGTGTCATCCTGACCTGGAACGGGCCGATCGTGTCGGTCGGCATGAAGATCGCCCCCGCTCTCGCGGCGGGCAACTGCGTGGTGGTCAAGGCTCCCGACCTGGCCCCCTTCACCGTGGCCCGGTTCGCGGAGATCGCCCTGGAGGCCGGGCTGCCCCCGGGCGTGCTGCACATCCTGCCCGGCGGCCCGGAAGCCGGCGACCGGCTCGTCCGGCACCCCGACGTCGCGAAGATCTCCTTCACCGGGGGCATCCCGACCGCAAGGAAGATTCTCGACGCGGCCCGCCACACCCTCAAGCCCGTCCTGCTCGAACTCGGTGGCAAGACGGCGAGCATCGTCTTCGCCGACGCCGATCTCGACGAGGCGGTCGCCGAGACCGTCCGCTCCTGCTTCCAGCTCTCCGGCCAGGGCTGCAACCTCAGTACCCGCATGCTGGTGCACCGCGACGTGTACGACCGGGTGGTCGCCGCCACAGGCGAGGCGGCCACCGCCCTGCGTGTCGGAGACCCCTTCGACCAGACGACCGCCCTCGGACCGGTGGTCGGCAAGGCGGCACACGAGCGCATCCTCGGGATGATCGAACGCGCCGCCCAGGACAGCCGCGTCATCGTCGGCGGCCACGCCACCGATCGCTCGACTCTGCCATCGGACAACCGCGACGGCTACTTCATCGACCCGACCGTCCTCGCCGACGTCGACCCGTTCAGCGAGGTCGGCCAGCACGAGGTCTTCGGCCCCGTGCTCTCCCTGATGATCCCCTTCGAGAGCGAGGACGCAGCGGTCGAGCTGGCCAACTCCACCCCCTACGGCCTCGGCACCACCCTGTACACCCACGACGTCTCGCGCGTCCAGCGTGTCGTCCCGCAGCTCCAGTCGGGCACCGTGCTGGTCAACGGTGCCTCGGGCCAGCCGCCGGGCGCCCCCTTCGGAGGCTACAAGCAGAGCGGTTACGGCCGTGAAGGCGGCAAGGAGGGCCTTTACGAGTTCCTCCAGACCAAGAACGTCTTCATCCGTGCGTGACGACGCACCAGAACCCCCCTCCCAGGAGGCCGAGATGGACGACACCCCCGTGGTACGCACCCTGACCGAGGTGCTGCCCGACCACGAACCCCCCACGGCGAGCACCCCGTTCGGTCGCGCCACACGCGACTTCCTCTACACCGAGGTCTGGTCACGCGCTGGCCTGAGCCGCCGCGACCGCCGCTGGGTGACCCTGACCTGCGTGGCCGCGGCCGACGCGCCCCAGCCCATCGAGGACCACGTCCACGCGGCGCTCGTGTCCGGCGACATCGGCCTGGAGGCCATGCTGGAGTTCGTCCTGCACTTCGCGGTGTACTGCGGCTGGCCCAAAGCGTCCCACCTGGAGGGTGCCATCGCCCGGCAGTGGGACCGCGTCCACCGCGAACGCGGCGAACAGACACCATCCTGGCCGCAGTTGGGCAACGACACGCTCGGTTCCGGCGCTTGGGAGGAACGACTCAAGCGTGGCGTCGAGGAGTTCATCGACGTCAACCTCGTGCCCGCCCCGCCCGCCAACTCGCCCTACCGGCAGGCCGGCATCCTGAACTTCGTCTTCGGCCACGTCTGGCAGCGCCCCGGACTGACCCGTCGCGAGCGCCGGATCATCACCGTCGCCTGCGTAGCCCTCGACGACTCGCCCGTCCCGCTGCGGTCGCATGTCACCGCCGCGCTCCACTCCGGCGACATCACCAAGGAGGAGATGGACGAGATCGTGCTGCAGTTCGCCGCCTACTACGGCTTCGCCAAGGGTGAGGCTCTCGCCGACGCGGTCGAGGCGGCGTGGGCTGCCAAGCCGGACTGACGAAGCGGGCGTCCCGAATCCGCGTGAACCGACCCGATGTGCTTCGCGCCCTCGTTGTGGCGGCGCGGAAGGGTGCTGCGGGCACCCCTTTTTTCATCCCAAGGCGCGCCACATTTTCGTCGTGCCTGATCTCGCGTCGGCAACACAGACCTCTACGGTGCGTTGGCTTGTAGCGTCCCCGCCAAGGCATGATCAATGGATGCATGGCATGGAGGAACACAGCGGCGGTGAAGGAGCGGAGATCTCGACTCCCGAGGACGCCGCGAACGACGCGCTGGTGCTGGCGTTCGGACGGTTGCAGGGCGCCGCGAATCGGCTGGAGTACATCCTGGGGCGTTCGCTGGAGCGGGAGTGCGGGATCAGCCATCTGATGTTCGAGGTGCTGCTCATCCTCGGGCGCGCGGGCGACCCCGGGCTGTCGATGCGGGCCATCGCCCAGGAGCAGGTGCTGACCACGGGCGGGGTGACGCGTCTGGTCGACCGGATGGAGGCGGCCGGGCTGGTCGAGCGGGCCGAGGATCCCGGCGACAGACGCGGTCGCCTGGTGCGACTGACGCCGGTCGGCGAGGAGAGCACCGTAACGGCGGCCCGGCTGCACAGGGACAACATCCGGCGTTACTTCGTGACCCCCTTGCCTCCCGAGGACCGCGATCGGTTCGCCGAGGACATTCGGATCCTCAGCCACTCCGCGCGGGACGAGCTTCCCCGCCTGCCCTGACGGAATCCGGCGGTCCCGCCGAAGGTACGGCTGGACAGTTTCGCCGATGTACCGACATGGCCGAGGTCGAGCGTGGCAGGCGTCACGCGAGTGGATAAATACCTGACGCGTCAGTTACTGTGTTCTCAGGTAAATCGCTCGCGCCCGGCGGGCGCCACTCGTCTGCCGAGGTTATCGATGCAGCTCGTCTACGTCTTCGACGCCTACTGCGGCTGGTCTCACGGGTTCTCCGGAACGCTGAACGAGGTCGCCTCCCGCCATCCCGCACTGCCCGTCCAGGTCGTGTCCGGTGGCCTGTTCACGGGATCACGCCGGGTACCGATCCGCGAGTTCGGCTATGTCCAGGGCTCGAACGCCCAGATCGCCGAGCTGACCGGTGCCGAGTTCGGCGAGGGCTACGAGCGGCTGATCGCCGACGGCTCGTTCGTGATGGACTCGGAGGCCGCCGCGCGCGGTGTCGCCGCCCTGCGCCAGGCCGCCCCGGCCCACGCGGCCAAGCTGGCAGCCGCCCTGCAACGGGCCTTCTACGTCGACGGCCTCAGCCTCTCCGACCCCGCGACCTACCGGAAGGTCGCCGAGGAGGCCGGGCTCGACGCCGACGCCGTGGTCACCGCCTTCGAAGGGGCCGAGGCGAGGGTGGCAGCGACCGCCGACTTCCATCTCAGCGCCTCGCTGGGAGTCACCGGCTTCCCCACGCTGCTGGCCGTCGACGGCGACTCCGTCACTCCCGTGGCCCGTGGCCATGCCACCGCTGACGAGGTCGACCGACGGCTGGCGGCCCTTCGTACCCCCTGAGCCTTCCGTCCCCACCCACCCTTCTCCTCGCAAGGAGTCATCCATGAGCACCCTGACCTTCAAGGTCCTCGACCTCGACTTCCCCGCAGGCAGCAAGAACAAGACCGCCACCCTCGTCACCGGCGAGAACGAGGCGCTGCTGGTGGACGCCGCGTTCACCCGCGCCGACGGCCATCGCCTGGCCGCCGCGATCCTCGACTCGGGTAAGAAGCTGACCACCGTCTTCGTCAGCCACGGCGACCCCGACTTCTACTTCGGCGCCGAGGTCCTCGCCGACGCCTTCCCCGACGCCGTCTTCGTCGCCACCCCGATCGTCATCGAGCACATCGCCCATTCCTATGAGGGCAAGCTCAAGGCCTGGGCGGTCCTCGGCCCGAACCTGCCCACCCGGCTGGTCGACCTCGCCCCGCTGACCGGCGACCTCACCCTGGAGGGCCACCGTTTCGAGCTCAAGGGCGGCCCGGCCGGCCTGCCCGACCGCCACTACCTGTGGCAGGCCGAGCACCGCGCTCTCCTCGGCGGCGTCCTGCTCTTCCAGCAGGAGCACGTCTGGGTCGCCGACACCCCCACCCCCGACGACCGTGCCGCGTGGATCACGGTGCTGGACGAGATGGCCGCTCTCGACCCGGAGCTGGTCGTCCCCGGCCACCGTCTGCCCGGTACGGCGGCGGACCCCTCCGCCATCACCGCCACCCGCGACTACCTCCTCGCCTTCGAAGAGGAACTCGGCAAGGCCGCCGACGGCGCCGCGCTCACCGAGGCGCTCGTGGCGCGCTACCCGGACAATGGCATGCTGATCGCCGCCCAGATCGGCGCGAAGGTCGCCAAGGGCGAGATGAAGTGGGGCTGAACATGAGCGACTTCGCCACTTCCACCGCTCCCGCGGACGTCGTACGACGCCAGTACCTCGCCTCCGCGGACGGCGACCTGGAAGCACTGCGAGCCACCCTCGCCCCCGACGTGGAGTGGAAGGAGATGGCCGGCTTCCCGCTCGCCGGCACCTACCGCACCCCTGACGGCGTCACTTCCAACGTCATGGAGAAGCTCGGCCAGGACTGGGACGACTGGACCGCCCACGACGACACCTACGTCGTCGACGGCGAGAACGTCGTCGTCCTCGCCCGCTACAGCGCCGTCAACAAGACCACCGGGAAGCCGATCGACGTCCGCGTCGCCCACCACTTCGTCGTACGCGGAGGAGTCATCGTACGCTTTGAACAGTTCGTCGACACTGCGCTCGTCCGCGACGCCATGACGTGATGCCCGTCCCGCCAGGGGTGTTGCAGAAGGCCGCGTCCGGGCAGGTCAGAGCTGGCGAACGGAGTTGTCCGCTCATGCGGCGGGCAGGAGGCCGTGCATGTGGGCGAAGGCCCCGACCGTGCGATGGAGACCCTCGCCGCGCTGTCGGCGGTCGCGGAGCATTTTCATCCGGCCGATGGCACGTCCCACACGGGCACGAACCCCGCGGTGCTCGGCGATGTCGCCTGCTGGCCCTTCCGCAGAGCGCGTCCCGGGTGTTTGCGGTGCGGCACCGCCGTCCCGTAGTTGAGGTACGCACCGTCTCCGCGCACGCTCACGCCCTGGCAGTGTCGGCTGAGCCCGGATCACGCCAGGCGTGGGCGTCCGCGGTGGCACCCGGCAGCGGACGCGTGGCGGCGCTCACCAGCCTGCTGTCCGCGTCCACGATCCACGTCCGTTCCGCGGCATCGGCCGGGCGGGAGACGACTTCGAGTGCGAGCAGCGCCCGGCCGTCGGATGACACGGCAGGTGGTTGACGAGGAGACACCGCACTCGCCTGCCCAACTGGATCACCGAGGCCACGGACGCCGACCTGCCGGGCATCAGCAGCTTCGCCGTGGGCCTGAACAGCGGCTGCGACGTGATGACCGCCGGCCTGATGACCGGCTGGAACTCCGGCCCGGTCGAGGGAGCAGCCGATCGGATCAAGATGCTCAGACGGCAGATGTTCGGGTGCGCCGGCTTCGGCCTTCTCCGTCAACGGGTCCCGCCCGCCTGCGGATCCGCATCAGCCCTTGTCCTCCAGGAGTCCGAAGCCTGGCGTCGCCGGATCCATTGGCTCGTCCTCAGAACCCTCGATGAGCCGGAGGACATTGACCAGCCTCGGCCAAGGCTCGCGTCGGGGACAGGTACGCAGCAGGCATTGAGACGATCTCCAGCACGATGAGAACCAAGTTCTGCCATCCCACTGCATGCCTCTGACATCACGGTCGGCAACCGTCACACGGAATTCGTGCCAGACCTCAAATCGCCTCGCCGTAGCCAGGTCAGGTGGCGACCGTCGATGATCCGGCCGGCCGGCTCGATCCCGTGAACCACACACGGGTCAGGGCGGGATGCGCGATCGGAGCCTCGACGACGCCCGGACCGTCCTCGGGCGCGTTGCTGATCAGGTTGACCGCTCCGACTGGCGCGCCCGCATCGTGCAGCGACCGGACCGTGGCGGCTTGGTCCTGGGCCTGGCCGACGCCTCGACGAGCGTCCCGTTCGCGATGTGCGCCATTGAAGCCGCATGGGGAGAGCCGCGTCCATCTCGCGGCTCATCGTGGCGAATATGGTGCGCTCGCCGAGCAGAACGGTGGCACGCTCCGGAACCGACCGCCGTGCGGCCGGCGGAAGGTTCGCCCCCGCCGGGAGGGTGGACGCCGCCGCGTCCACCGCGAGATTGACCTCCTCGGCGAAGCTGGGGCGACCGGGCCATCGGTTCACCGGTCGGGGCCTCCGTCGTTTCGTGGTACCGGCCGTTCCTGCCAGCGAACGTACTCGCTGGCGATGAGGAGGCCGCTGGTCCGGACCGGACGTGGGTGCCTTGACCTGACTGGCTGACCTGTGATGCCTCATCCTTCACGGCAGCGGCGATCGCCGCACGTACCGAGCATGTCGAACTCTCCGTGGCCGGCGTCGCTCCCTGAACCCCTTTGTTCGTTCGTCGAACAGCGGCGTCAGGCCATTGCGGTCGACTTCCCGAGGGCGCGTCGGCGGCAGGCTACCGAGTGCGTCGGAGGTGACTGGACGTATGTCGGAACGTTGACCGGATGATCCCCACGGTGCGTGCCAGGTGCGGTTCGGAGCGGTCGGCGCGGTGGGCGACGGCGAGTTCCACGTGTGCGTCGGCTCCGGTCAGGGGCAGATAGGTGACGCCGTCGAGCGCCAGCGCGGTCACGGGCTCTGGTACGACCGCTACGCCGAGACCGCCGGCCACGAGCGTGATCAGCGTCGAGGTCTCGCCGACCTCATGGCGAATGTGCGGCTCGACTCCGGCATCGCGCAGAAGGCCGAGGACGACGTCGTACATCACCGACCGGCGGTCGGCGGAGTGCACGATCAGGTCGGCACCTGCAAGGTCTGCGGCGCGCATTCGTTTCCGGCGGGCGAGGGGGTGGGCGACCGGTACGGCGACGACCAGCCGGTCCCGGCGCAGGGTGTGCACGGTGAGGGAGAGGTCCGCCACCGGAGGGCGCAGCAGGGCGATGTCGATCGCGCCGGTGCGCAGCGCCTCGGCCTGGTCGGGCGCGAGCATCTCGCCACGGAAGGAGAAGTCGACTCCTGGCAGTTCCTCCGAGAGCCGCCGCGAGAGCGCGGGCAGCAGGCTGTACGTCGCCGAGCCCACGCACCCGATAGCGAGGTGGCCCACCGAGCCGGCCGCGACGAGCCGTGCCTGGTGGGCCGCCTCTTCGACGTCGGCGAGGATCCCGCGCGCCCGCTCCAGGTAGGCCCGGCCGGCCTCCGTGAGGTCGACGCGGCGTGTCGTGCGGTGGAGCAGCTCGACGCCGAGCTCGTTCTCGAGCTGGCGGATCTGCTGGGAGAGAGGCGGCTGGGCCATGTGGAGCCGCTCGGCGGCGCGACCGAAGTGGCGCTCCTCGGCCACCGCTACGAAGTATCGCAGGTGCCGCAGATCCATATGTCACCCATATCAATCGGCTCGGATATGCGTACTTCAGAATATCGTGCTCCCTGATTAGCGTCGTTGCCATGACTGCTTTCATGTACGCGGCGACGCGGACTCCGTTCGGCCGCTTCAACGGAGCGCTGGCCGGCGTCCGCCCCGACGACCTCGCCGCCGCCGCGATCACCTCCACGCTCGCCAGGGTGCCGGGCCTCGACCCCACCGAGATCGACGACGTGGTGTGGGGCAACGCCAACGGCGCCGGCGAGGAGAACCGCAACGTCGGCCGTATGGCGGCGCTGCTCGCCGGGCTTCCGGTGAGCGTGCCCGGCACCACGGTCAACCGGCTGTGCGGCTCCAGCCTCGACGCGGCGATGACGGCCAGCCGGACCATCGAGTCCGGCGACGCCGACGTGGTGCTGACCGGGGGTGTGGAGTCGATGACGCGCGCGCCCTGGGTGCTGCCCAAGTCGGCGAAGCCATTCCCGGCCGGCGATGTCACCGCCGTCTCGACCACGCTCGGCTGGCGGTTGGTCAACCCGCGGATGCCGAAGGAGTGGACGGTCAGCCTCGGCGAGGCCAACGAGCTGCTCCGGGAACGCTTCGGGATCTCCCGCGAGCGGCAGGACGAGTTCGCGGCCCGATCCCACCAACTCGCTCATGCTGCCTGGGAGTCGGGCTTCTACGACGACCTGGTGGTGCCAATCGACGGCGTCGACCTGACCCGCGACGAGGGCATCCGGGCCGGATCCACACCGCAGGTGCTGGCAGGGCTCAAGCCGGTCTTCCGCACACCGGAGCAGGGCGGCACCATCACCGCGGGCAACGCCAGCCCGCTCAACGACGGTGCGGCCGCGGTGCTGCTGGGCAGCGAGAAGGCCGCGGCCACGATCGGGACCGCCCCGATCGCCCGTATCGCCGGTCGCGGTGTGATGGCGCTGGAGCCGCAGGCCTTCGGCTACGCCCCGGTCGAGGCCGCGAACCGTGCGCTGGCCCGGGCCGGGATCGGCTGGGACCAGGTGGGCGCGGTCGAGCTCAACGAGGCCTTCGCCGTGCAGTCGCTCGCCTGCCTCGACGCATGGAAGATCGACCCCGGTATTGTCAACCAGAAGGGTGGCGCCATCGCGATCGGGCACCCGCTGGGCGCCTCGGGCGGTCGCGTCCTCGCCACGCTGGCCAAGGTGCTGCGGGAGACGAAGCAGCGCTACGGCGTCGCCGCGATCTGCATCGGGGTCGGCCAGGGGCTGGCCGTCGTACTCGAAAACTGCGACGTGACGGGCGCGGCCCAGTGAGCCGGGCGGAGATAGTGGAGAGCGCCGAAGCTGCGGTCGCCGGGATCGAGGACGAGTCCACCGTCCTCGTCGGCGGCTTCGGCCTGGCCGGGATGCCGTTCGATCTCATCGAAGCGCTCATCCGGCAGGGCGCGAAGGAGCTCACGATCGTGTCCAACAACGCGGGCAACGGCGACGTCGGGCTGGCCGCGCTGCTGGCCGCGGGCCGGGTGCGCAAGGTGCTCTGCTCCTTTCCGCGACAGGCCGATTCCTGGGTCTTCGACGGCCTCTACCGCGCGGGGAAGATCGAGCTCGAAGTGGTCCCGCAGGGAAATCTCGCCGAGCGGATGCGCGCGGCTGGTGCCGGCATCGGGGCGTTCTACTGCCCGACCGCGGTCGGCACACCGCTGGCCGAGGGCAAGGAGGAGCGCGAGATCGACGGCCGCAGGTACCTGCTGGAGTACCCGATCAAGGGCGATTACGCGTTGATCGGCGCGCACGTCGCGGACACGCTGGGCAACCTCGTCTACCGCAGGACGGCCCGCAACTTCGGTCCGGTCATGGCCACCGCGGCGACGACGACCATCGTCCAGGTCGACCAGGTCGTCGAGCCGGGAAAGCTCGACCCCGAAGCCGTCGTCACCCCATCCATCTATGTCGACCGAGTCGTGCAGGTGCAAGCCCGTCACTACACCGTGCAGGGGGCACGATGACCACGACGCCAAGCGCTCAGGCTCAGGCGTACGCCGACCACCGGCTCTCGATGGACGAGCTTGCCGCCGTCCTCGCACGCGACATCCCCTCCGGCGCCTTCGTCAACCTCGGCATCGGGCAGCCCACCAAGATCGCCGACCATCTGCCGGCCGGCTCCGGGGTGGTGCTGCACACCGAGAACGGCATGCTCAACATGGGCCCGAAGGCCGAGGGCGACGCGGTCGACCCCGACCTGACCAACGCCGGCAAGGTCCCGGTGACCGAGCTGCCCGGAGCCGCTTACTTCCACCACGCCGACTCCTTCGCCATGATGCGCGGCGGACACCTCGACGTCTGCGTCCTCGGTGCCTACCAGGTCGCCTTCAACGGCGACCTCGCCAACTGGCACACCGGCAAGCCCGACGACATCCCCGCCGTCGGCGGTGCAATGGACCTCGCCATCGGCGCCAAGGACGTCTACGTGATGATGACGCTCTTCACTCGCTCCGGCGAACCGAAGCTCGTGCCGCGATGCACCTACCCGCTCACCGGCCTCGGCTGCGTCAGCCGCGTCTACACGGACCACGGCGTCTTCGACGTCGGCCCCGACGGCGTACGGATCCGGGAGACGTACGGCGTCAGCCCCCACGGGCTCGCGGACCGGCTCGGCATCACCTCGTCCTAGGGTTACGGTTGCGAGGTGGATGCTGGCGAATTGCCGGCGGGCATCCGCACCGTGGCGGCTGGCGACTCACTCCTGTCGCCCGCTGCCACCCGGTCTCTCATTTCCGATTTCCTGGCCACCCCGGACACCGACGACTTCCTCGCGCTTCCCGAAGCCGTCAAAGCGCTGACCACCGCGAAACGTGAGGTCACTGCCTTGGCGGCGTACGCAAGTCCAACGCCGAGGTCGTCGACCAGTTGGTCCTCAGCCCGCTGACCGTGCGCAGCCACATCCAACGCGCGATGACCAGACTCAGCGCGCTCAACTCGGCGTCGCCTATCAGAGCGGCTTGGCGACACCCGCGTCGGCGGCCTTCCTCGCAGCCCTGGCCGGCGCGGTCTTCAACCAGCGGTGGAACCCCGAGCGAGAGAGGTTCAGCACCTGGGGCTCCTCTCCTGGACTCAGGATCCAGTGTCGAGGTGTCCACGATCAAGGTGGAGGGCCCCTCCTCGAAGAGGTCCACGGCCCGCAGCCGTACCTCTCCCTGGCGCCTGCGTTGCTCGGCTCTCAGCCCGCCCCCGTCCGACTACCGCATGCCTCCGGCGTACCAACTCGGACGGACCGCGTCACCAGTCCCAACGCAAATCCAGACCCCGAGACACCGAAATCAACAAGCCGAGAAGCCGTGAGCGTCCATGAGCCGGATCAGCTGATCCAGGCCGCGCTGTTCCATGTAGCGCCTCATGGTGTCGCGCGTCGGCCAGATGCGACGGTAGGGATTCGCGCAAGGCAGGCGGACATCTAGCGGCGAGTGACGGCCGTCGGGCCCGTCGCGGTACATGCGCGGTTTGCCGCGACGGTGAACTGGCCGACTGGCAAAGGCAGATGACCAGAGATGCCACTTGGCCGCGGCTATACGAGAACAGGGCCGTCACCCGGACAGATCTTCCAGCAAGCGGCTGGTCGCCAGGTCGCACACGATTCTCTTGCAGCCACGAAGCACAATCCGACCCACTGTGAGGGAGTCACCATGTCCCGCATGCCCAAGATCGCCGCTCTCGGCGCCGCTGTCGGCGTCGTACTCGCCGCGAGTGCTGGAGTCGCAGCCGCCGGAGAAGACGGGGGCGGCTTCACCACGCAGCAAGTCGAAGGGCCCGCCGTCCTGGTGGCGCCCAATTCGTTCGGTGCCGCTGACGCCACGTGCCCGAAAGGAACCACCCTTACCGGCGGCGGCTTCGGAACGATCAGCCCAGATCTGAAAGTGACCGGGTCCTATGCTGCGGGGCCGGATGGACAGGGTGGGCCGAACACGTGGAGGGCAGTGGCCGTCAACACAGGCCAGACAAGCCAGAGGCTCACCGCTTTTGCCCTCTGCGCAACTCCCGAACGCCCACACAAGTGATCCCCCTCCCGGCCGGCAGTCCCGCTAACGCTGGCTGATCTGGCTGAGCGCGGCCGCCACGCTCTTCGTATGCGAGGGCTCGGGCTGTTTACTGTGCGGAGACACCCCCTGCCGATCTAAGCATCAGGGGGCGCCCTTCCGGCCGGGAGCCTCCCGAGCATCCCGGCCGGGCTTTGTACTGGGGCTGTGCGTCAGGCGGACGTTCTGCGGCTTGGACGCGCTCTGGGTTGCTCTTGACCATCTGGTAGATCTCGCGAGCGAGGTACCGCTTGAGGCAGCGGATGATCTTCTTCTTCGTCCTATAGGGGCTCGTGACGAGAGGGGTGGGATCGCCGACATCCGAGTTGAACCTTGCTGCGGGCTGGTGGTCGCCCATTGGAAGAATCGGCATGGTCGCCTGAGACCGGTCCTGTAACCGGGCGGCGCTCGTACCACTCCCGGATCGGGCCATGTCAGTGGCTGGTGACAGGATCCAAGGGTGCTGATCAAGGGATACGACGACAGCCCGCTGGTACCGGGCGAATCGCTGCTGGCCCGTCCGGGCTTCTGGTCGAACTACCTGCTGGCGATGTGCGGTGACGGGGCGTGTGCCGAGCGTCCGGTTCCGGATTGGTTCGGCGATGACGGCGCCGATGCCGATGCCTTGTCCGAGGTCCTCTTCGATCCCGAACACTGGCCGGTCTTCCGGGTGCCGGCCGAAGAGGGTCCCGGAGCTGTGGTGATCTACCGCAACATGGTCGGCGACTACGGCACCGACTACCTCCTCACCGGTCCAGACAGGGTTTACGCCCGGCAGATCGCCAGCTGGGAAGGAGATTTCTCGGGGATCGGGCTGACGTGGCACGAACTGGTCCGCATCGCCGACTGTCCGTCCCCCATGGCCGAAGGTGTCCAGGACACAGCCGCCCGCCTCCTGCTGGTTCTTCCCCTTCTTGCCGACCTGGACCTGGCCGAGGCGGCCCCGGCAAGGCTCGCCGCCGCCCTGACCGCGGTCGGCGCGCCGCAGCAGACCGCCTCCACCACGGCGGAGCACCTGCTTGACCACCTCATGCGAAGATCCTGGCACGATCCCACGTGGGAGTCTCCTTTGAGCGGCAGCTGAAACGCAGGTCAAGCACCCGACCGCTCCATGGAACGATCTTGGTGTGGCTGGTGTGGCTGGTGTGGCTACGGCGGCGGAGCGTTCCTGGACGGCCCCGTTCACCGGGCTGTACCCGCGCCAGTTCGGCAAGCTGGTGACCGTGCTGCGCCGTGGGGGCGCCGACGCGGTCTGCAAGGGCCGGCCGTGGGGCCTTCCGCCGGAGGATCGGACGTTGTTGGTCTCGGCCTACTGGCGGACGAACTTGACCATGCGCCAAATTTCCCCCTGTTCGGCATTTCGGGCGCGCTGCACGCCAACTGCGCTCCATCGGTGACGCCTTGGTGTGGCGGGTCTTCAGGGTGCGTATTTCTGTACGAGCTGAAGACGAATCCGAGACGGCGGGAGAGCGCCCGGCTGCCCCGAACCCGGTTGGCGGCGGAGGCTTTGCATACAGGTGGACGGCTCCCCGGCCTGGACAAGGCCGTTCTCGTGGGGACCGGCGTGCCCTTTCAGTACGCCAGAACACCTCATCCAGCGCATCCGACGCGGCCTGCGCCGCAACCGGTACCGCGGCGACCTCACGGACGGCTGCCTCGTCGTAACGGGCCTGAGTATCAACACATGACCACCACGACAACACGTTCAACCTCCGGGCCCAGCGATTGGGACGGGGTGACACGCCTGGCCATCACGTAAAAATGGGCACTGAATGCGCATTGTGGTGCAATGTTTCATATTTGATGTCTCCGTAGGAGGAAATGCCATGGCGGGTAAGCCCAGCATTGTCTTTGCCCACGGACTCTGGGCGGATGGGTCGTGCTTCAACAAGCTCATCCCCACGCTCCAGGCTGAAGGGCACGAGGTGTTCGCCTCACAGCACGGCCTCGACTCGCTCGAAAGTGATGTCGCGTGCGTCAACTTCACGCTCAACCACGTCCCCGGCCCGATCGTGCTGGTCGGTCACTCCTACGGTGGGACCCTGATCACCAAAGCCGGCACCCACGACCGCGTCGGCGCTCTGGTGTACATCGCCGCGCTCGCCCCGGACGAGGACGAGACGTCGCAGGAACAGCTGGACAAATTCCCCCGCACGCCCATCTTCGAGCACGTGGACGTCGCTGACGGCCGCGTGTGGCTCAAGTCTTCGGGCGCCCCGCACTTCTGCGGCGACCTCCCGGAGGCGGAGCAGAAGCTCGTTCTGGCGACGGGCGCTGTGCCAGTGGCGGACCTGTTCAACCAGCAGGTTCCCGGCACCGCCTGGCGGACGAAGCCCAGTTGGTTCATCGTCGCCAACGACGACCGTACCGTGCCCCCCGACCTGGAGCGGTCCGCCGCCGAGCGCATGGGCGCCCATATCCGCCCCGTGGACAGCAGTCACGTTCCCATGCTCTCGCATCCTGACTTCGTCCTCGGTGTGATCCGTGAGGCCGCGGAGTCCCTCGACGCCTAGGCCGAGCCGGCAGCGACCGGCCGTGGCGCAACACGCAAGGAGGCGGCCCCGGACCGACCGGGCCGCCTCCTTGCCACGACATCACGCGACCAGCACACTCCTCGGCTTTCTGTCCGGCATCAGCAGAGGGAGGAGTGAGTCAGCGCGGTTCGAGGCGGAGGGTGGACTCACGGGCGCGGTCGGTCAGGACGTGCTCGACGATGCTCGTGTACCGGCCGTACTTCTCCCGGTAGGCGGCGTCCACCGCCGCGTACTCGTCGTGATCGGCAGGACGGAAGGTGACGTCCTGCCGCACACCGCCGGCGTTGATACGGCCCTGGCGGCGAGACCGGGTGCCCCGGTACCAGGGGCCGACGGTGCCCTTGACCGAGCGGACGTAGACATGGTCGCCGGCGCGGACGACCCACATGGTCACGGGGGTGCGCAGGGTGCCGTCGGCGCGCTCGGACTCCAGGTCCAGCTCTTCCGCCGCGCCGACCCTCGCCAGGTCGGCGTCGTTCCAGTGCGTCATGGTCTTTCCTCCAGGCTGGTCACGGGTGTCAGGGGGCGCTCTCTGCGCACGGTGCCGGGGGAAGGGGGCGGGGGGTGCGTTCGAGCATCTGCCGGGCGTTCTCCTGACGGTCTGCTCTGGGGCACACCGTCAGGGGACGGGACCGAGGGCGGTGCCTCAAGCCTTCAGCTCGGCGAAGGTCGCGCCGTCGACCACGAACCGGTAGCGGACGTCGGATGCGAGGATCCGCTCGTAGGCGGTGTTGATGTCCTGGGCGCCGATCAGCTCGATCTCGGCGGTCACGCCGTGCTCGGCGGCGAAGTCGAGCATCTCCTGCGTCTCGGCGATGCCGCCGAACAGCGAGCCCGCGTAGGCGCGGCCGTTCTGGAGGAGCGGGAAGACTTCCAGTGGCATGGGCTCTGTAGTCACGCCGACGCTCACCATGGTGCCGTGCAGCCGCAGCATCCCGAAGTAGTCCTTGAGCGATACCGGTGCGCTGACGGTGTTGAGGATGACGTCGAAGGTGTTGGCCAGGTCGGTGAAGGCGGACCCGTCGCCGGTGACGGCGTAGTGGTCGGCGCCGAGGGCCGTGGCGGCGTCGCGCTTGCGGTCGGACTGCGAGAGAACGGTGACGTCGGCGCCCATGGCCTTCGCCATCCTGACGCCGAGGTGGCCCAGGCCGCCGAGGCCGACGACCGCGACCTTGGCGCCCGGGCCGGCACCGTACCGTTTGAGCGGCGCATAGACGGTGATGCCGGCGCACAGCAGCGGGGCCGCGGCGGCCGGGTCGAGGCCGTCGGGAACGCGGACGACGAAGTCCTCGGGCGCGACGATCGCCTCCGAGTAGCCGCCCTGGGTGTGGGCGCCGGGCTCGGCCGGGTCGGGGCTGCCGAAGACCAGGGTGTGCCCGTTCAGGCAGTACTGCTCCTGTCCGGCCCGGCAGTTCTCGCACTCGCGGCAGGAGTTGACCATGCAGCCGATGCCGACCAGGTCGCCGACCTGGTGGCGGGTGACCTCGGAACCGGTTTCGGAGACCCGGCCGACGACCTCGTGGCCGGGGACGAGCGGGCTGGTCGGCAGCGGGCCGAACTCGCCGCCGACGAAGTTGATGTCGGAGTGGCAGACGCCGCAGTACAGGATGTCGAGCCTGACGTCGTGCGGGCCGACGTCGCGGCGCTCGATGGTGAGGGGGACGAGCGGCTGACGTATGTCATGGGCGCCGAACGCCTTGACGGTGGTGGACACGGTGAGTCCTTCTGAGGGAACGGTGGTTCTGGACGGTCGGGTCAGGCTTCGGGGATGGCGCGGCCGTAGGCGGCGAGGGTGACGTTCTCGGGCTCGGGGCCGCCGCGGCGGCCGGTCTCCAGCGCGTCGAGGGCGGTGAGCTCCTCGGCGGTGAGCTCGAAGTCGAAGACGTCGATGTTCTCGGCGATGCGTGCGCGCCTGGTGGACTTGGGGATGACCGAGCGGCCCTGCTGGATACCCCAGCGCAGCAGCACCTGGGCGGGGCTCTTGCCGTGCGCCTCGGCGATGCGGGTGACGGCGGGATCCTGGAGGACGCTCTTGCGGTCCTCGCCGTAGCCCGGGTAGAAGGTGATCCCGCCGATGGGGGACCACGCCTGGTTGACGATGCCGTGCCGGTCGTCGAAGTCGAGTACGGCGCGCTGCTGGAAGTAGGGGTGGATCTCCAGCTGGTTGACCGCGGGGACGACGGAGGTGACGTCGAGCAGTGTGGTCAGGTGGCCGGCCATGAAGTTGCTGACGCCGATGGCGCGGACCTTGCCGTCGGCCAGGAGCTTCTCCAGGGCGCGGTAGGCGGCGAGGGTCCGGTCGAAGCCGGAGGGCAGCGCCTGGTGCAGGATCAGCAGGTCGATCCGGTCGACGCCGAGCTTGGCGGCGCTCTTGTCGAAGGCGTGCAGGGTCTCGTCGTACCCGTAGTCGCTGATCCAGATCTTGGTCTCGATGAAGACGTCCTCGCGAGGTACCCCGGAGTCGCGGACGGCCTGGCCCACCTCGCGCTCGTTGCCGTAGGCGGCGGCGGTGTCGAGGTGCCGGTAGCCGAGGTCGAGCGCGGACCTGACGGCTGCCGTGGTCTCGGCGGGCGGGGTCTGGAAGACACCGAGTCCGAGGGCGGGCATCTCGACGCCGTTGTTGAGGGTGAGGGTCTGCATCACAGGGACCTTTCGTCGCGGGTGGCCCGTGCGGGCACGATGAGGGTGAGGACGGTCACGACCGCCAGCGCGAGCAGGACGGTGGAGCCGGTCAGGGCGGTGCCCGAGCGGGCCGCTGTGTCGGCGGCCGTGTGGCCGGTGGAGACAGCGGCGGCGATGGCGGTCAGGATGCTCAGGCTCAGCGCGCTGCCGATCTGGTGCACGGTGTTGACCAGGCCCGCGCCGGCTCCCGCGTCGGCGGGGGTGACGCCGTCGACGCCGCTGGAGGTCAGCGGGGCCAGCGCCAGGCCCTGGCCCGCGCCGATGAGCACCATCGGCAGCGCCACGCCCGTCGGGTAGGAGGTGTGCAGGCCGAGGCGGCTGAGCCAGGCCATGCCCACCGTGGTCAGGGCAACCCCGGTCAGGAGCACCAGCGGCCTGCCGACCCGTTCCAGCAGCCGGGGCACCTGGACGGCGAGCACGAAGTTGACCAGCGTCATCGGCAGGAAGGAGAGGCCGGCCTGCAGAGGTGTCCAGTGGTAGACGCTCTGCACGAACTGCGCGGTGAAGAAGAAAAAGCCCATCATCGCGCCCATGTAGAGCATTCGGGTGAGGTAGGCACCGCTTCGTGCCCGGCTGGCGAAAAGCCGCAGCGGCACGATCGGCTGTGCGGCCCGCCGCTCCACCCGGACGAACAGCCCGAGCATCACCACGCCGGCCACGAGCGGTATCAGGGTGGCGGGAGCGGTCCAGCCGAAGTCGGCGGCGTCCACGATGCCGAGAACCAGTGCGGTGGAGCCCAGCGTCGCCAGCAGTGCCCCGGCCACGTCGAAGCGGCCCTGACGGCGCTCGGTCTCGTGCAGGAACCGTGCCGCCGGCACCGTCATCACGATGCCGATCGGGACGTTGAGGAAGAACCCGGCGCGCCACGAGACCAGGTCGGCGACCAGCCCTCCGACGACCAGGCCGACGGCGGCGCCGAGACCGGCGACAGCACTGTAGGCGGCCATCGCCCGGTTGCGGGCCCGGCCCTCTGCGAAGCTGCGCGTGAGCAGGGACAAGGCGGAGGGGGCCAGGACCGCGGCGCCGATGCCCTGGAGCGCCCGGGCGCCGATCAGCCACCACTGGGTCTGCGCCGCGCCCACCAGCAGCGAGGTCAGCGAGAAGACGACCAGGGAGAACAGGAACACCCTGCGATGACCGAACAGGTCACCGGCCCGGGCTCCCAACAGCAGCAGTCCGCCGAACACCAGGACGTAGGCGTTGGTGATCCAGGACAGGCCGGTCTCGGAGAACCCCATGTCGGAGCGGATCTGCGGCAGCCCGGTGAAGACGATCGAGTTGTCGAGGACGACCATGAAGTAGCTGACGCAGATGATCGCGAGGATCAGCGTCGCGTGGACCGGAGCTCCGCTCGATCGCTCCGTCGCGGGTACCGGCGCGCCCTGCGCGGTGGTGGTCATCGCGTCACCGGCCTCATCGTCGGCTTCCCGGCGTCGGTTCCGGTGATCGCCCGGACGGCGGACGGGGTGCAGCCGAGGCGCGCGGAAGCGTCCACCGTGCTGATCAAAGGGTGCCTGTTCACGGCCGTACCAGCACCTTGAGGGCCTGGCGTGCGTCCATGGCCCGGTAGCCCTCGGCGACCTCGTCGAGACCGACGGTGCGGTCGAAGACCCGGCCCGGTTCGATACGGCCTTCCAGGACGTCGGGGAGAAGCTCGTCGATGTAGGCGCGGGCCGGGGCGGGGCCTCCGGTCAGGGTGATGTTGGGGCCGAAGAGGCTGCCGAAGCCGACCGGGGCCTCTTCGTACTGGGGCACGCCCACGCGGCTGATGGTGCCGCCGGGGCTGACCACGCCGTACGCCTGCTCGTAGGCGGGACGGTGCCCGACGGCTTCGAGGACGATCGGGCTGCCGCCGCGGGTGAGCTCGCGTACCTTCTCGATGCCTTCGCCGCCGCGCTCGGCGACGACGTCGGTCGCGCCGAACGCCCGGCCGAGGTCGGTACGGGCCCGGTGTCGGCCCATGAGGACGATCTGCTCGGCGCCGAGCCGTTTGGCGGCGAGCACGGCGAGCAGACCGACGGCGCCGTCCCCGATCACCGTGACCGTGCTGCCGCGCCGCACGCCGCCGCGGACGGCGGCGTGATGGCCGGTGCCGAGCACGTCGGACAGGGTGAGCAGGGACGGGACGAGCGCGTCGTCGGCGCCGACCGGCAGCTTCACGAGGGTGCCGTCGGCCAGCGGCACGCGGGCCGCTTCGCCCTGACCGCCGTCGATGCCGTTCCTGGCCCAGAAGCCGCCGTGCTCGCAGGAGGTCTGCAGCCCGGCCCGGCAGTAGGCGCAGGTGCCGTCCGAGTAGGCGAACGGAGCGACGACGAGGTCCCCCTTCTGCACCGTCCTGACTTGGCTGCCGGTGTCCTCGACCACGCCGATGAACTCGTGGCCCATGCGGACGGGGCCGTCGGAGCCGGACATGGAGCGGTAGGGGTGCAGGTCGCTGCCGCACACGCAGGCCGTGGTGATGCGGACCAGCGCGTCGGTGGCTTCCTTGAGGGACGGGTCGGCGACATGCCCGACGCGGACGTCGCCGGCTTTGTACATGAGTGCTGCGCGCACGGTGTTCCTTCAGGTCGGTTTCGGGTTCGGGCCCATTTCGGACTCGCGGTCCTCGGCCTTCCTCAGAGAACCGCGCGCAGCCGCACAGGTGGGAGTCACTGCTGTTCCAGGTAATGGCAGTACCTCGCACGCGCTCGGCGACGGACCTACGGTGAAGTGGCCGGCGCAGATCCACGCCGCCCGATCAAGAGGAGGTCCCCGTGCCCCTGGCCGCCACCGAAGCCCTCACCCACTCCGCGCCCGACGCCGGCTGGGCCAGGGTCATGCCCGCCGACGGCGTCGCGGAACAAGCTCCCGGGGTCTGACCATGGCCGACAGCGACAAGAAGAACCTGGCCGCCGAGGTGCGGGAGTTCCTGAGCACCCGACGGGCGCGCGTCACCCCGGAGCGGGCCGGGCTGCCGGTCTACGGCGGGAACCGCCGGGTCGCGGGTCTGCGCCGCGAAGAGGTCGCTCTGCTGGCGGGCATGAGCGTGGACTACTACGTCCGGCTGGAGCGCGGGAATCTCAGCGGCGCCTCCGACTCGGTGCTCGAAGCCCTCGCGCACGCACTGCAACTCGACGAGGCCGAACGCACCCACCTCTACGACCTGGCCCGCGCGGCGACCCCGTCGGGCAGGCGGCCGATGGTGACCGCGTCTCGCGTGCGGCCCACGATCCTGCGGCTGCTCGACTCCATGGCCGACGTGCCGGCGTACGTACGCAACGCCCGGTTCGACGTCCTGGCCGCCAATGCGCTGGGCCGGGCGCTGTACGCACCGGTCTTCGACTCCCCGCTCTTCGCCCAGCGCGGGCCGGTCAACACCGCTCGTTTCATGTTCCTGGACCCCGCGAGCAGGGATTTCTGGGTCGACTGGGACAAGGGCGCCGACGACGCGGTGGCCTTCCTGCGCACCGAGACGGGCCGGGCGCCCCACGACAAGGCGCTGACCGATCTGGTCGGAGAGCTGACGACCAGGAGCGACGACTTCGCCCGCCGGTGGGCACGCCACGACGTAAAGTTCCACCGCTCCGGCGTGAAGAACCTGCACCATCCGCTGGTCGGTGATCTCGCGCTGCCCTACGAGGCGATGGACCTGCCGTCCGACCCCGGCCTGCGACTCAACTTCTACACCCCCGAGCCGGACTCGCGAGAGCGGGAGGCACTCGGCCTCCTCGCCAGCTGGGCGAGCACCGGCACGGTCGTCCCCTCGGGGAACGACCGACCGGGGAACGACTGACCGGGGAACGACTGACCGGGGAACGACTGACCACCCGAACGAGGAGAACAGCTTCATGCAGTACCGACCGCTCGGCCGCACCGGCGTCCAGGTCAGCCCGCTCTGCCTGGGTGCGATGATGTTCGGCCCCTGGGGCAACGAGGACGAGGCCGACTCCGTACGGATCATCCACCGCGCCCTCGACGCGGGCATCAACTTCGTCGACACCGCCGACGTCTACTCCGGCGGTGTCTCGGAGGAGATCGTCGGCAAGGCACTCAAGGACCGTCGCGAGGACGTGTTCCTCGCGACCAAGTTCTTCATGCCGATGGGCCAGGACGACCCCAACCAGCGCGGGGGCTCGCGGCGCTGGATCATGCGCGCGGTCGAGAACTCCCTGCGGCGTCTGGGCACCGATCACATCGACCTCTACCAGGTTCACCGCCCCAGCCCGGACACCGACGTCGACGAGACCCTCGGTGCCCTCTCCGACCTCGTGCACCAGGGCAAGGTCCGCTACATCGGCTCCTCGTCCTACGCCGGCTCCCAGATCGTCGAGGCCCAGTGGGTCTCCCGGGAGCGGCGTCTGGAGCGGTTCGTGACCGAGCAGCCGCCGTACTCGATCCTGGTCCGTGGCATCGAGGAGGACGTCCTGCCCACCGTGCGGCGCCACGGCATGGGCACCCTGACCTACAGCCCCCTGGCCGGGGGGTGGCTCTCGGGCCGCTACCGCAAGGACAACACCTCCGGTCCGGCCTCCGCGGCGCGCCCCGCCGCCCGCTTCGACATGACCAGCCCGGCCAACCAGCGCAAGCTGGACGCCGTCGAACAGCTGGCGCTCTTGGCGGAGAAGGCCGGCCTCACCCTGATCGAGCTGGCCGTCGCCTTCGTCATCAATCACCCGGGTGTCACCTCGGCGATCATCGGACCGCGCACCATGGAGCAGTTGGAGGCGTTCCTGCCCGCCGCCGACGTCACCCTCTCGTCCGACGTCCTTGACGGCATCGACGAGATCGTGGCACCCGGGGTGACCGTCAACCCCGCCGACAACAGCTACGGCGACTTCGACCTGCGAGCCGACCAGCGCCGACGCTGACACAATCTGGCCCGGTGCCCGGCTGCTGTCCGAGGGCAGCCTGCCGGGGACGCAGGACGGCGGGTGGAGAGTCGGCTCGGGGGCCCGCTGCCTTCCGTCCGTGACCCACCGACGAAGCCGTCCGCGCACGGCTGGAGCGGGGGGCGGAGACCACCGATCCGGACGGACCCGACCTCACCCTCGGATTCCAGGGAATGACGCTGAACGGCACCAACGGCCGGTTTCTGGTGGCGTTCTACGCCGAACCGGGCACGCCGGGCCATGACGCGATGGTGCTCCTGAGCGGCGAGGCTGTGCAGGTGGAGTTAGACATGCCGTCAAATTACTGAACCGTAACCCAGCGGCTGCTATCACGAGTAACTTACTCGCGCGTAAGGTTCTGGCGAACCGCCACCGAGCGGCATGAACGCGCCATGGGACGGCCGCGTTTCATTGCCGCTTCCCTGTGCACCTCACTGCCAGCCGCTTCACAGGAGGTTTGCCATGCCCGCACGCAGACGACTTCTGGCCGCAGCAGTCACCGCTGCCGCCTGCCTGGGCGTCCAGGCCCTGTCGTCCTTCCCCGCATCGGCGGCGGACGAGGTGGTCTCCAGGGGAGTCACCATCCCCGCGTTCTACAACCCGCCCACCGACCTGCCCAGCGCCGACGGCACCCTGATCCGCAGCGAGCCGCTCACACTCGCCCTCAGCCTGCCCGGCCTCGAAGGGTCGCTCCCCGGCAGCGCGACCCGTCTGATGTACAAGTCCACGGACTCGGCCGGTCAGCCGGTGGCCGTGACCGGCGCCTATATCGAACCGGCCGCCGCATGGCGGGGCGGCGGGGCACGCCCCCTGGTCGTGGTGGCGCCCGGCACCATGGGGCAGGGCGACCAGTGCGCCGCTTCTCTGGGGCTCGAACATCCCCTGACGGTCAACGGCCAGACGGTTTCCGTCGGTTACGAGGACCTCGCGATCTACCGTCTGCTCGCGAAGGGCATCGCCGTGGTCGTCACCGACTATGTCGGCCTCGGCGTGACCGACCGGCTGCACACCTACGTCAACCGCGTCGACGAGGGGCACGCGGTGCTGGACGCCGTCCGCGCCGCCCGCTCGGTCGCCGGAGCCTCCGTCACCAAGGCGTCCCGGGTGGGGCTGTTCGGCTACAGCCAGGGCGGCGGGGCGACCGCCGCCGCAGCCGAACTCCAGGCGTCGTACGCCCCCGACGTCACGCTCGCCGGCACCTACGCAGGCGCTCCTCCCGCTGATCTGACCTCGGTCACCAAGGCCATCGACGGAAGCGAACTGGCCGGCGCGCTGGGCTGGTCACTCAACGGCTTCCTCCAGTCCGACCCCGCGCTGAAGCCGATCGCCGAGGCGCATCTCAACGCCGCCGGCAAGGCCGCCCTCGCCGATCTGTCGACCATGTGCGTCGGAGACGCGATCTTCGGCTACGCCTACTCGAAGAGCACCAAGTGGACGACCGACGGGCGGTCCATCAGCGACATCATCGCCGGTACGCCCGCGCTCCAGTCGTTCCTGGACAGCCAGCGCATCGGCACCCTCGAACCGTCCGGGCCCGTCCGTATCGCAACCGGCGTCAGCGACAACCTCGTTCCGCACGCCCAGGCGCGGCAACTCGCCGTCGACTGGTGCCACAAGGGAGGCGATGTCACCTACAAGGCCGTCACACTGCCGAATCTCTTCAGCGCGCTCCTCAACCACTTCGCCCCGCTCCTCACCGACCAGAGCGACGCGATCGACTGGCTGACCGACCGGCTCGCCGGCAAGACGACCACCTCCAACTGCTCCAGCATGCCTGTCCAGCCCTGATCAACCGCAGAGGTGGGAGCGGCCCATGCACGCCTCCCACCTCGCCATCAGTCTTCAAGCGCTGTTCTCCGTCCGAACCTCTTGTGCGGGTCTGTGCTGGTCAGGTGTGACGTCGTGGCTGCTGCGGGAGTCTTGGGCCGTTGCTGTTCCGTGGTCAGGCCGGGTTGGCTGATGCCGTCGACGCGGGCGGTGTCGGCAGCGCGGCAAAGAGCGGAGTGCGCCAGGATTCCCGCTTCGCAAAGGTGAGGACCATGCTGTCGGCGGTCCGGTGCCTGGTGCCGCGAACCAGGTCCAGGCCGAGACGCCGGTACCAAGGCCGCGCAGGTGGCCGAGCGTTCCGAGTGGCCGGATCGCGACCGGCGACAGCTCGCCGTCCACCACAAGCACTGGAGGGAAGCAAGAAGTCACCATCAACCCGGCGAACCTTCGAGTCGTGGCTCGTCGCCCAGGAGTCTGGCGATTCCGGCGGGGCTGAACACGTCCTGGGTGGCGAGTGCGATGCCGCCGTGGAGGCCGGAGGCGCCCTTGAGCTGGGTCGCGGTGATGGTCAGTTTGCGGGTGGCCAGCGGGAGGGCGCGCTGGTACACCGCGGCTCGTACGGCGGAGACCAGGTCGTCGCGGAGTTCGCTGAGCGGGCCGGACAGGACCAGGGTGCGCGGATTGAACATGTGGACGAGCATCGCCACCACCTCGCCGATCTCGGTGGCGGCCTGACGCACGGCGTGCAGCGCGGTCGGGTCGCTGTCGGCGATGCGCCGGGCGAGTTCACGGGTCCCGTACAGCGGGTCCTCGTCGGTCGACTCGGGGATGCCCAGGCCGCGCAGCACGGCCCGGTGGGAGGCGATCGCGCCGACGCAGCCGACGTTCCCGCACCCGCACAGGACGTTGCCGCCGCCGGGGGCCCGGATGTGGCCGATGTCGCCGGCGGCCCCGTCGGCGCCGCGGTAGACGGCACCGCTCGCCGTGATGAGGCCCGACCCGATCCCGCCGGCGATCTTGATGCACAGCAGCGGTGTCTCCATGCCCGCCTGGGTGACCTCGCCGAGCGCCATCATGTTGACGTCGTTGTCGACGACGACCGGGGCGCCGAAGCGCCCCCGGAGGTGCTCGGCGACCGGGTAACCGTCCCATCCGGGCATGCCCGTCGGCTGCACCGAGCACCCCTGCTCGAAGTCGACCGGGCCGGGCAGGCCGACGACCACCTCACGCACCCGCGCGGGATCGCGACGGTGCTTCTCCAGGAGTTCCTGCAGCTTGCCGGTCACCGCGTCCAGCACCGGCCGGGGTCCTGAGCCGATCGGGACGGCCACGGTGTCCCGCGCGATCACTCGGCGGCTGAGATCGGCGATCGCAACCTGCGACTCCGCGCTGTCGACGTCGACGACGGCGACGGTTCCGGCCTGCGAACTGATCTCCAGCACCCGAGGGGGCCGACCGCGCACGGACCGTCTGGACTCGACCTCCTCCAGGATCCCGGTGCCGACCAGATGGTCCACCTGCTGTCCCACGGTCGACCGGGCCAGACCGCTGCGCCGGGCGATCTCGGCCCGGTTGGTCGCGGCGCCGGACACCACCAGCCCCAGCACCCGCCGCAGCGCGAGAGGCACCGCCATGCTGCCCACCGCGTCATCAGGACGACTCTCATCTTTATGCATTCACGTGAACGTAATGCGGTTGCTTTAGGCCCGTCAAGAGTCATGGCCTGCCTGGCGACGATTAAGGATCTAAGCGGACATGCTCCCGGAATTCGATCGTATTTAGGCCTTGAAAAAAATTAAATGACTCCTCTTGTGCCTTGCTTGCGAACTAAACGATGGTGATCCGCAACGCGGCGTTCAGCCCGCGGTCGCCTTCGGGCGGAGCGCCGACGAGTGCCCCGGTCCGATCGGTCGTCGCCCGAGTGGGCCCATCCACACGGCACATCGTCAATCCCTCACGGACCACAGGAGTCCCATGGCTCAGCAGCAGGCACGGCACCGCATCGGGATCCTCGGTGCCGGCAACATCTTCGGCCGCTACGTCGAGGGACTGTGCACCATCCCGGAGCTCGAGGTGGTCCGGGTGGCCGACGTCGACACGGCCCGCGCCCGGGCGGCCGCGGCCGAGTACGCCGTCCCGGCCTGGGGTGACGGCGAGGAACTGCTGGCCGACGACTCCGTCGAGATCGTCGTCAACATCACCCCGCCGCAGTTCCACGCCAAGACCGTCATCGCCGCGCTGGAGGCCGGCAAGCACGTCTACGTCGAGAAGCCGCTCGCGGCCACGGTCGCCGAGGCCCGCGAGGTCCTCGACGCCGCCTCGCGCGGCACGGCGCTGCTGGGGTCGGCCCCTGACACCTTCCTCGGCAGCGCCGTGCAGACGGCCCGGCACGCGATCGACACCGGCCGGATCGGCGAGCCCGTGGGCGCCACCGCCTTCGTCCGCTCCAGCCGCTCCGAGACCTGGCACCCGGACCCGCGCGCCTTCTACAGTCCGGGCGGCGGCCCGGTGCTCGACATGGGTCCGTACTACCTGGCCGCGCTCATCAACTGCCTCGGCCCGGTCGCCCAGGTCTCGGCCGCCACCCGCATCGGCGCGCCGGTCCGCAAGGTCACCAGCCCCGGGCGGGTGGTGGACGAGGTCACCGTCGAGGTCCCCACCCACGCCTCGGCCACTCTCACCTTCGCCTCCGGCGCCATCGGCACCACCCTGATGAGCTTCGACGTCTGGGACACCGAACTCCCGCGCATCGAGATCTACGGCACCGAGGGCACCCTCGCGCTGCCCAACCCCAACTTCTTCGACGGCGACGTACGCCTGAAGCGGCACGGGGACCAGGACTGGCAGGTCCTCACCCCGGTCACCGCACTCTTCGGCGCCGTCGACACCCCCGAACAGCACCGCCGGGGACTCGGCGTCGCCGATCTCGCCGGTGCCGTCGACGGCGGACCGCACCGCGCCGACGCGCAGTTCGCCTTCCACACCCTGGAGGTGCTGGAGAGCTTCGAGACCTCCCAGCGAGAGAACCGTTTCGTCGCCCTGCAGAGCAGCTGCGACCGTCCGGCGCCCCGCCCCACCTTCTGACCGGCGCCCCGCCCCACCCTCCGAGAGGACCGCAGACCATGAAGATCAGGCAGGACCGCCTCGCCATCAACCCCCTCCAGTGGGTCGCGAGCGCCGACGGCTGGATCGACCCGTCCCTGGCCCCGTCGCTGGACGAGCAGCTGACGGCCATCCGCGATGCGGGCATCACCGCCCTGCACAGCGCCGTTCCCGGTGACCTGACCCCCAAGGCGTACGCTGCGAAGCTCGCCGACCACGGCATCAGCGCCGCGCCCGGCTACATACCGGTGCGCCTCACGGACGACGAGGGCGAGCGGCAGGGCTTCCGGGACTCGGCGGCGCGGGTCGCCGCACAGCACGCGGAACTCGGCGTGCCCACCGTCTTCCTCGCCATGGGGATGGCCAAGGACGCCGAGCGCGTGGCCCGGCCCGCCGTCGGGCACCTGGCCGAGCAGGGCCGGCTGGAGCGGGTGCGGGACCTGCTCGCCGAGATCGCCGGCATCGTCCGGGCGGAAGGGATCACCCCGGCCTTCCACCCGCACGTGGGCACCTGGGCCGAGACCGAACTGGAGACCCGTTTCATCCTCGACACGGTCGACGCCTCGGTCCTCGGATTCGGACCGGACATGGGTCACCTGGCCTGGGCGGGCGCGGACCCCGCCCAGCTGGTGCGCGACTACGCGGACCGGGTCGCGAGCGTGCACATCAAGGACCTCGACCTCGGCCTCGCCGCCCGGGCCAGGGAGGCCGGCTGGGACTACCGCAAGACGGTACTGGCCGGGCTCTGGTCGGAGCCGGGCCACGGCAACGCCGACATCGAGGGCTTCGTCGACGCGCTGCCCGAGGACTTCGACGGCTGGCTGATCATCGAGGTCGACCGGGGAGCCCGGCCGACGCCGGAGGAAAGCGTACGGCTCTGCGGAGAGTGGGCCGTGAAGCAGCACGCGTAGCCATGACCTGGTTACGCGGCGCGCATGTGGTGCAGCCCGGGGAGGTCCGGCAACGCGGTGACCCCGGCAGACACAGCAGAATCTGAGGGATGAGACAAGTGGAGAGATCATGCGCAAGACATTGGTGTTGGTCGGGGCCGGACTTCTGACGGCGTCGGTGACCGCCTGCGGCGGCGGCACCCAGGCCTCCGGCGGCAGCAAGACGCTGACCCTCGCCGAGTCCGTCACGGCCACGCCGTGGGACCTGGCCAAGGCCAGCATGGGCCCCGAAGCCCAGTACTACCAGCCCGTCTACGACACCCTGGTCCGGCTGGACAGCAAGGGGGACGCCACCCCCAACCTGGCCACGTCCTGGTCCTACGACAAGCCTCAGACGACCCTGACGCTGAAGCTGCGCAGCGGCGTGAAATTCACCGACGGCACCGCGCTGGACGCACAGGCCGTCAAGGAGAACCTGCTGCATACCAAGAGCGGCACCGCCTCGGCCGCCGGTGAGATCAAGGACATCACCGGTGTCGACGTCGTCGACTCCCACACCGTGGCGATCAAGCTGAGTCACCCCAGCGCCTCGCTGCTGCCCGCCCTGGGCCAGGTCTCCGGCATGATCGTCAGTCCCAAGGCGCTCACCGACCCGAAGACCCCGGTCGGCTCTGGCCCGTACAAGCTGGACACCTCGGCGACCACGGCCGGCCAGACGTACACCTACACGCGCAACGCGGACTACTGGAACGCGAAGGCGTTCCCCTACGACAAGATCGTCATCAAGTACATGTCGGACCCGACCGCGCGCACCAACGCTCTGCTGTCCGGGCAGGTCAACGGCGGCACCCTCAACCTCAACCGGGTCAAGACCGTCAAGGGCAAGGGTCTCAACGTGGCCACGTACCAGTCCGGTGACGTCGAGGGCCTGTTCATCTGGGACCGGGCCGGCAAGAAGGTGCCCGCCCTGGGCAAGGTGAAGGTCCGGCAGGCGCTCAACCACGCCTTCGACAAGCAGGCCATCATCAAGTCCGCCAAGACCGGGCTCGGCACGGCCACCACGCAGTTGTTCGCCAAGGGCGAGGACGGCTACCAGGCCGGCCTGGACACCACGTACTCGTACGATCCCGCGAAGGCGAAGAAGCTGCTGGCGGAGGCCGGCTACCCGCACGGCTTCACGGTCACCATGCCGGACCTGTCCTCGTTCTTCCCGCAGGAGCAGGCCGCCCTCGACCAGGCGCTGGAGGACATCGGCATCAAGGTCAAGCTGGACAACGTGCCCGGCGACCAGGTCTTCAGCTCCATCCTCTCCGGCAAGTACGCGATGTCGTACTTCAAGCTCGGCGCGGCCAACGCCTGGGACAAGGTCCAGCTGCAGCTGACCAAGACGTCGACCTGGAACCCCTTCAAGTACGGGGACGCGAAGTCCGACGACCTCATCTCGCGCATCGGTCAGTCGACCGGAGCGGAGCGGGAGAAGCTCTTCGGCGAGCTCAACACCTACGTCGTCGACCAGGCCTGGGACGCCCCCTGGAACGTGATCACCTACGCGTACGCCACCGCCAAGGACGTCAAGGTGACACCGCAGCCCGGCTCCCAGTACCCGCCCGTCTACAACTACTCCCCGGCGGCCAAGCAGTAGCCACCGGTCCGTTCCGGCACACGGAAGGAGGAACCTACCGTGCTCGTCTTCTTGCTGAGGCGCATCGCCGCCGGCGCCGTCCTGGTGGTCGTCGTGGCCACCGTGACGTTCCTGCTGCTCAGCCTCACGGGCACCGACGTCGCCCGTAACATCCTTGGGGAGACCGCGACGCAGTCGGCGGTGGCCGCCAAGAGCCATGAACTCGGCCTCGACCAGCCCCTGGTGGAGCGCTACTGGCACTGGATCGAACAGGCGGCGCAGGGGAATCTGGGCACCTCGTGGTTCAGCGGTGACTCGGTGAACCAGTCCCTGACGGACACCCTGCCGGTGACTCTCTCCATCGTGCTCGCCGGAATGCTCGTCGCGGCGGTGCTCAGCGTGGCGCTGGGCACCGCGGCGGCCCTGCGCGGCGGCTGGATCGACCGCGTGGTGCAGTTCGCCGCGGTGCTCGGCACCGCGGTACCCAGCTTCCTGATCGCCCTGGTCCTCGCGGTCACCCTGGCCGTGCAGCTCGGGTGGCTGCCGGCCACCGGCTACGTCGCCCTCGGCGACTCGCCCGGCGACTGGCTGCGCTCCATCACCCTGCCCGCCCTGTCCCTGGCCGTCGCCGCCACCGCGGCCACCGCCATGCAGGTACGCGGCGCCCTGATCGACGTCCTGCGGGCCGACTTCGTGCGCACCCTGCGAGCCCGGGGCCTGACCACCCGCAGCGTCGTGTTCCGGCACGCCCTGCGCAACGCGGCCCCGCCCGCCCTGACCGTGCTCGCCCTGCAGTTCATCGGCCTGATCGGCGGCGCCGTCGTGGTGGAGAAGGTGTTCGGCCTGCCGGGCATCGGCACCCTCGCCAACTCGGCCGCCGTCCGCGGCGACGCCCCCGTGCTGCTCGGCACGGTCGTGGTCACCGTCATGATCGTCGTCGCCGTCAACCTGCTGCTGGACATCGCGTACGGCTGGCTCAACCCGAAGGTACGTGTCTCATGACCGCCGTGGACACCCCGGCCGCCCTCCCGCAGCGGGACGGTCTGCTGCGCCGCGCGCTGCGTGACCCGGTCGCCGTGGCCTGTCTGGTCATCCTGGGCCTGGTGATCGCGGCGAGCATCGCCGCGCCGCTGCTCACCGGCCACGACCCCGCCCGCAGCGTCCTCGCCGACACTCTGGCCCCCATGTCGGGCGCCCATCCGCTCGGCGGCGACGGCGTCGGCCGCGACGTCCTGGCCCGCCTGCTGTACGGCGGCCGCACCAGCCTCGTCGGCGGCACCATCGCCGTCCTGGTCGCCTTCGCGGTCGGTGCGCCGCTCGGCCTGGTCAGCGGCTTCTACCGGGGCTGGTTCGACGCCGTGGCCGGCTGGATCGTCAACGTCATCATGGCCGTACCCGCGATCATCGTGATGCTCGTGGTCATGGCGGCCGTCTCCCAGGACCTCGACGTCGCCATGGCCGTGCTCGGGGTGATCATGGCGCCGATGGTCTTCCGCCTCATCCGCGCCTCCGTGCTCGCGGTCCGCGAGGAGCTGTACGTCGACGCCGCCCGCGTCTCCGGACTCGGTGACGCGCGCATCATGCGCCGGCACATCCTGCCGGTGGTCGTCGCGCCGTCCGTCATCCAGGCCACGCAGGTGTTCGCCCTGGCCATCGGCATCCAGGCCGGCCTCGCCTTCCTCGGCCTGGGCAAGGCGTCCCAGGCCAGCTGGGGCGCGATGCTCAACGACGCTTTCACCAACGTCTACAACGAGCCCATGCTGCTGGTGTGGCCGGGCCTCGCCATGGGCCTGACGATCCTGTCGTCCAGCCTGCTCGGCAACGCGGTGCGGGACGCGCTCGGCACCTCCCAGCCCCGGGGAGCGGTGGTACGCCGCAAGACCGCGCCTCCCAAGACCGCAGGCAGCAAGGCCGCTCCTGCCGCCGCGCCCTCGCCCGACCGGCTGCTCACCGTGGAGAACCTGCGGGTCGGCTACGGCGAGAAGACCGTCGTCGACGGGGTGAATCTCACCGTCTCCCGCGGCGAGGTCCTCGGCCTGGTGGGAGAGTCGGGCTCCGGCAAGAGCCAGACCGCGTTCTCCGTCCTCGGACTGCTCCCTTACGAGGCGGACGTGACGGCCGACCAGCTCGTCTTCGACGGAAAGGAACTGCAGAGCCTGGACCTCGCCGCGATCAACGGCCTGCGCGGGCGCGGCATCGGCTACATCCCGCAGGAGCCCATGTCCAACCTGGACCCCTGCTTCCGCATCGGCTTCCAGCTCGTGGAGCCCATGCGCAAGCACCTCGGGCTGTCCCGGGCCGAAGCCCGCACCAAGGCGCTCGAACTCCTCGCCCGGGTCGGCATCCCGGACCCGGAGCGGGTGTTCAGGTCCTACCCGCACCAGATATCCGGCGGCATGGCCCAGCGCGTCCTCATCGCCGGCGCCGTCTCCTGCGACCCACAGCTGCTGATCGCCGACGAACCGACCACCGCGCTCGACGTCACCGTCCAGGCCGAGGTGCTCGACCTGATGCGCTCGCTCCAGCAGGAGCGGGAGATGGGGATGATCCTGGTCACCCACGACTTCGGCGTCGTCGCCGACATCTGCGACCGGGTCACCGTCATGCAGCAGGGACGCATCGTCGAGACCGCCCCGGCAGGGCAGATCTTCGCGTCGCCCGAGCATGCCTACACGCGGATGCTCCTCGACTCGACGCTCGAAGGCGGCCCCGCCCGCGGTGCCCTGGGCACGCCCGCCAAGCCCCTCAAGTCCTCCAAGTCCCTCAAGGAGATGACGTCATGACCGCTCCGCTGCTCGAAGTCGACGACGTCGTCGTCGAGTACCCGGGCAAGGGCCGTGGCAGAAGGCCGTTCCCCGTCCTGCACGGCGTTTCCCTGTCCATCGCGCCCGGCGAGACGCTCGGCCTGGTCGGCGAGTCGGGCTCCGGCAAGACCACCCTGGGCCGCGCGGTCCTCGGCCTCGCCCCCGTCACCGGCGGCGAGATCCGCTACCAGGGCCGGCCGATCTCCCGGCTCGGCAAGCGGGAGAGGCGGGAAGTCAGCAAGGACATCCAGGTCGTCTTCCAGGACCCCTACACCTCGCTGAACCCGGCCATGACGGTCATGGACATCCTCACCGAACCGCTGCAGGTGACCGGAGTGGCCCGCGCCGATGCGGAGCACCGGGTGCAGAAGCTGCTCGACCACGTGTACCTCCCGCAGGACGCGGCCCGCCGGCTGCCCCGCGAGTTCTCCGGCGGCCAACGGCAGCGCATCGCCATCGCCCGCGCCCTGTGCCGCGACCCCAAGCTGATCGTCTGCGACGAACCGGTCAGCGCCCTCGACCTGACCACCCAGGCCCGGGTTCTCGACCTGTTCATCGAGATCCAGGAGACGACGGGCGTGGCGTACCTCTTCGTCACCCACGACCTGTCCGTCGTACGGCACATCAGCCACCGGGTGGCCGTGCTCTACCGCGGCGAGATCGTGGAGACCGGCGACGCGGCCCAGGTCACCGAGCGCCCGGAACACCCCTACACCAAGCGGCTGCTGCTCGCCGCTCCGGTGCCGGACCCCGAGCGGCAGGCGCAACGCAGGGCGGAACGCCTCAAGTTGGCCGCTTCGTGATGAGTACCACCGTGGTGCACACCCTGACCCGCTACCTCGCCCTGTGCGACGTGCCCGCGCGGGAGCAGGGTGATCTGGGCGACCTGTTCACCGAGGACGCGGTGTGGGAGGGCGGTGGCGGTGCCTACGCCGAGAAGTTCGGCCGCACCGAGGGCCGCGCGGCGATCGTCTCGATGCTGTCGGGCTATCTGCCGCCAAGACCGCACTTTCGCACCAACGTCCACCTGCTGTTCCCCGGCACGGTGGACGACGACGGCGATACCGCGCACGGCAGCTGGCTCATGCAGCAGCTGTCGCGGTACGAGTCCGGCGACGCCGAAATGACGGTGGCACGTCTCGACGTGACCTTCCGGCTCGCCGGGGACCGCCCCCGCATCTCCGTCTTCCGTACCGAGCGACTCTTCACCACACCGCTGCCGGAGGAGCGATGACCACCACGACCACCGACCGCACCATGTTCCTGACCTGCTACGCCGACACTCACGGCTACGGCTGGCACCACGTCGACCTGTTCACGCACGACCGCACCGGCCGGGAGGTCAACTGGGTCCACTGGACGGTCGACGAGGTCGGCCCGCACGGCGCCGACGCGGCGACCGCCCGCGTCGAGCCGACGCTGCGCCGCACCACCGAGTGGCGGCACGGCGTCAGCGCCGACGGCAGCGAGTACTGGACCGCCCAGGCGGCCTGGGACGGCTGAGATGTGCCTCGTGTACGTCGTCGACGACGACGAGGAGCTGAGCGCGTCGCTCGCCTGGCTCCTCGAGTCGGTCGGTATCCACTCGGAGCGTTTCCACGACGCCCGGACCTTTCTGAGGTCCTACGACCGCACCCGGCCGGCCTGCCTGGTCGTGGACGTCCGCATGCCCGAACTCAGCGGCTTCGACGTCCAGCAGCTCCTCAACGAGACGGGCTCGCCCCTGCCGGTCGTCTTCGTCTCCGCGCACGGCGACATCCGGATGTCCGTCCGTGCCATGCAGCACGGAGCCGTCGACTTCCTGGAAAAGCCGTACGACCCCCAGCACCTCCTCGACGTGGTCCAGGCGGCGCGGCGCACCGCCCGCGAACGCTTCACCCGCGAGGCCCGACGCAGCGAGCTGCGCGCCAGACTGGACACCCTGACCGCACGGGAGCGGGACGTGCTCGCCCTGTCGGTCGAGGGCGCGCCGAACAAGCAGATCGCGGGCCGGCTCGGCATCAGCGCCAAGACCGTCGACGTACACCGGGCCCGCATCCGGGAGAAGACCGGCGCGGAGAGCATCGCCGCCCTGGTCCGGGACGTGCTCCGGCTGGACGCCCGGTGATCCCGGAGGAGGGGCTCGCGGCGGCCGACTTCCGTGAACTGACCGAAGCACTCAAGTACTGTGTCCTGCTGCACGACGCCCGCACCTTCGACATCCTCTGGGCCAACCGGGCCGCCTGCGACCTGCTCGGCTGGACCGTCGACGAGCTGAAGCCCCTCAAGGCGCCGGACATGAGCAAGAACGCCCGTCAGTACAGCCGCGAACTCGGCCACCGCTGGCTGGGCCGCGCGGTCGAGCACGGCGTCAGCACCACCGAGTGGTGCTACCGCGCCAAGAGCGGCGAGGAGATCCTCACCGAGGCGATCGCGATCCGGGTCGAACTGACGGCGCGGACGGCGGTGATGGTCCAGTTCCGGGACATCGCCGAGGAGAAGGCGGTCCAGCGCGACCTGTTCCGCACCGAGCACCGGCTGCGCGCCTTCCTCGGCGGCCTGGCCGAAGGGATCGTCGTCCTCGACGACACGGACCGCGTGCTCTTCGCCAGCGAGTCCGCGACCAGACTGCTCGGCGGCGGTCTCGACGGGGCGGACTTCAGCACCTACTGCCGCGACGAACGCGTCCCCGAGCGCGAGGGCCGCTACCGGTTCGCCGCACCCGGCGCGACGCCCCGCTGGTATGCCGCGACCTGCCAGCACATCGAGATCGAGAGCGACCTGCGCGGCCGGATGCTGCTCTTCTACGACATCACCGACCGGGTCCGCGCGGAGGAGCAGCACCGACGCGACACCCAGCACCTGGACCACCTGGCCCGCTACAACGCCATGGGCGACATGGCGATGGCGATCGCCCACGAGGTCAGCCAGCCGCTGGCGGCCGCCTACAACTTCGTCGAGGGAACGCGCGGCCGGCTCGGTACCGACCAGGAGTCCGTGCTCTGGGGGCTGGACAACGCCGTCCGGCAGATCGACCGGGCCCGGCGGATCCTGGCCAGCCTGCGCCAGTACGTCGGCCGCCTGGAACAGTCGGAACAGCTGACCGACCTCAACGCGATCGTGCGCGACTGCGCCTACTTCGTCGAACTGCGGGCCCGGGAGCACGCGGTGACCGTCGAGTTCGACCTCACCGCCGAGCCGCTGCCGGTGCGCTGCGAGAACGTGCTCATCGGGCAGGTCGTGATGAACCTCGCCTTCAACGCGGTGGACGAGACGGCCGGCCTGCCGGAGACCGAACGCACGGTGACGGTCACCACCCGGCGCGCCGAGGACGGCCGGGCCGAACTAGCGGTCCGCGACCGGGGCCACGGGCCGCCGCCCGACGAGCGGATCTTCGAAGGCGTCTTCACCGCCAAGGAGAACGGCAGTGGCATCGGCCTCGCCCTCAGCCACCGCATCATCACCCGCCACGGCGGCGCCATCGACGTCCACGCGAACGAACCGCGCGGCTCGGTCTTCCGGTTCACGCTGCCGGCCGTCCCCACCCACCAGCCACCCACGGAGCCGTGATGCCCGTCCGCTACCACAACGCCACGCTCTTCGACGGAACCGGAGCCGCCCCCGTCCCCGACGCCGTCCTCGTCGTGGACGACGACGGGATCATCGCCTACGCGGGCCCGGCCTCGCACGCACCGCCCGCCCCGGCGGCGACGGAGACCGACCTGGGCGGCCGGACCCTGCTGCCCGGCTTCTTCGACTGCCACGTGCACCTGTGCATGACCCCGGGGCGCGGCCTGCTCGCCGGACTGGCCGCCGACCCGACCGTGGAGACGTTCGAGATCGCCGAGCGGATGCGCGCCACCCTGCACGCGGGCGTGACGACCGTCCGGGACCTCGGGGGTGTGCCCGCCGGATACCGCACCGCCGTGGAGCGGGGCCTGATCGAGGGCCCCCGGCTCCAGGTCGCTGTGAAGGTGATCGGTCACACCGGCGGGCACGCCGACTGCACGCTGCCCGGCGGGATCGACGCCGCCCCATACCTGGGCGAGATCGCCGACACCCCGGACGAGGTCCGGATCGCGGCCAGGCGAATGCTGCGCGCGGGCGCGGACCTCGTCAAGGTCTGCGCCACCGGCGGGATGGGCAGCCCGCACGACGACCCCGACGACGAGGGACTGACCCGGGACGAGCTGAGCGCCGTCGTCGAGGAGGCGAAACGGCACCGTGGGAAACCGGTCGCCGCGCACGCCCAGGGCACCGCCGGCATCCGCAACGCCCTCCAGGCCGGGGTCACCAGCATCGAGCACGGCTACGGAATCACCGACGAGCTGTGCGACCTGGCCCTGGAACAGGGCGCGTTCCTCGTCCCGACCCTGTCCACCGTCTTCGCCCCGCTCGACCGGGCCGCCATGGCCGAGCACCACTTCCGCAAGAAGAGCCGCTGGTCCGGGATCAGCAAGGAGAACATCGCGCACGCGATCGCCCGAGGTGTCCCGATCGCTCTGGGCACGGACGCCGGGGTCGTTCCGCACGCCCGCAACCTGCTGGAGCTGTCGTACCTCGTGGAACTGGGGATGGATCCGCTCGACGCGATCACGGCGGGCACGCTGAACGCGGCCCGGCTCCTCGGTCTCGACGAGCAACTGGGGTCCCTGGAGGCGGGGAAGACGGCCGACTTCGTGGTCGTCGACGGTGATCCGGTGCAGGACATCGCCGTCCTCGGGCGGCCGGAGAACGTGGCGCTGGTCGCGAGGTCGGGAACGGTGCGGAAGAACCTCCTGGACGCTGACGAATAGGGGATTTCCCCTACCGGCCACGGTCAATTCCCAATGGTGGACGGCAGGTTGCCAGGCATAGCGTGATGGTGTGGCGGGCGAGAGAACCGCCCGGCAATGCGAGGAGAATCCCTCATGACGCATTTCGATCAGCTATTGGCTCTGGTGGCCGAACGGCGGGCCGAGTTCGAGGAGAAGCGGCACGTCCCGCCGGATGCGATCGCTGAATTCAAGCGTGCGGGAATCTATCGGGCGGGCGTTCCGAAGCGTTTCGGCGGCGACGCGCTTCCGCCCGCCGAATTCCTCCGCCTGATCGAGCGGATATCGGTGGTCGACGCCTCGGCCGGCTGGGTCGCGAGCTTCGGATCCTCGGCGATCTACCTGGCCGCCCTGCCGCTCGACACGCAGGCCGAGCTGTATGCGGACGGACCCGACATCGCCTTCGCGGGCGGCCTGTTCCCGGTCCAGCCCGCCGAGCGCGTCGAGGGCGGCTACCGGGTCTCGGGCCGCTGGAAGTTCGCGAGCGGCTGCAAGGGCGCGGATGTCCTCGGTGTCGGCATCAAGGCGGGCGAGGACCGGGCCGGCCGGCCGCTCACCGCCGTACTGCGGCCCGAGCAGGTGGAGATCGCCGAGAACTGGGACGTCATCGGCCTGCGCGGCACCGGCAGCCACGACCTGGTGGTCGACGGGGCCGTCGTAGCCGAGGAGTGGACGTTCGTGCGCGGCGGCGAACCGACCGTCGACGAACCCCTCTACCGCTACCCGACCGTCCCCTACGCCGCCCAGGTCCTGGCCGTCGTCGGTCTCGGCGTGGCCCGCGCCGCCCTCGACCTCGTCATCGCCCAGGGCGCCCGCTCCGGCTACACCGGTGCCCCCAAGCCGGCCGAACGCGCCACCTACCGCATCGCGGTGGGGCAGGCTGAGGCCCAACTCCGGTCCGCTCGCGCCTTCTTCTACGAGGCAACCGAGGAGGCCTGGGCCACCGCCGTGACGGGCGACCCGGCGACGGACGTCCAGGCGAGCGCGCTGCGCCTGGCCTCCGCGCACCTCGCCAAGACCTCCTTCGAGGTCGTCCGGGCCGCCTACCAGCTCGGCGGCATCGGCGCCGTCACCGACGGCAGCCCCCTCCAGCGCTACCTGCGCGACGCATCGGTCGTACCGCAGCACGCCTTCCTTCAGGAGGGCATGTACGACGGCGCCGGCGCGGTCCTCATGGGCGTCCAGCCCTTCCCCGGTTATCTCTGACAGGCCTCCGACAGACCTCTGCAGGGCCTCTGAAAGGCAGGAAACCCATGTCCGACGCGCCACTGCGGGTGCTGTTCTGCATCGGCGTCAACCAGAACTTCTTCGACCTGCCCACCGGTCAGGGCAAGTCGGTCTGGGACGGCTTCATGAGCATGCTCACCCAGCTGCACGAACTGCCGGGCGTGACCGTCCTCGGCACCATGGACGACGACCAGCACATGGTCGGCCCGTCCGACTCCTGGCCGTGGACCTGTTACGTCCTCGCCGACGTCGTCGACCAGCCGGCCGTCGCCGCGGCCTGCAACCTCTTCCGCACCGTCCAGGTCGGCGAGCACGGCCTGTGGCGGTACATGAAGATCGAGGCCCGCCTCGGCCGTCCGCTGCCCCAGCCGGAGGTGACCCGATGACGAACTCACCGCTCGTCGAGTCCGACCGCGTCGCCGGCAGCCTCTACACCGACCCGGCCCTCTTCGAACGGGAGATGGACCGCATCTTCCACCGCACCTGGGTGTGGGTCGCCCACGAGAGCGAGATCGCCAAGGCCGGCGACTTCAAGATGGCCTGGGTCGGCCGCCGTCCCGTCATCGTCACCCGGGACCGCCGGGGTGGCGTCAACGTCCTGCTCAACCGCTGCCGGCACCGCGGCGCCAGCGTCTGCGAGACCCCGAAGGGCAACGGCAACGGCTTCACCTGCCCCTACCACGCCTGGTCGTACAGCCTGGACGGCAGCCTGCGCGGCATCCCGTACCCCGAGGGCTACGAGGACGTCGTGGAGAAGAAGGACCTGCCGCTGCAGCGCCTGAAGGTCGGTTCGTACGGGGGCATGGTCTTCGCCAGTTTCAACGAGGACATCGAGCCGCTGGAGGAGTTCCTCGGCGGGGCCCGGCTGTGGATCGACCGCTTCATGAAGCAGGGCGCGGGCTACCCGATCAAGGTGCAGGGCGAGCACCGGTTCCGGTTCAACGGGAACTGGAAGATCCAGCTGGAGAACACCACCGACTGGTACCACTTCCCGATCGTGCACCGCTCCTGGATGGCCTCCGTCGACGCGGAGACCGCGAGCATGCTGTCGATCATGACCGACGAGACCGCGGTCACCCACGCCATCGGCAACGGCCACAGCGTCTCCGTCTCCGTCGCCGAACACGCCGACCTGGACGTCGACGACGGCACCGAGAAGCTCCAGGACCGCTTCAGCCACATCGTCGAGGAACTCTCCAAGGACCTGCCCCCGGAGAAGGTGCGCCGCATCGTCCGCTCCCTGCACGGCGCCGGGTTCAACCTCAACCTGTTCCCGAACGTGGCGATGTCGATGTCCTTCTTCCGGGTCCTGCGCCCGATCTCGGTCGCGGAGACGGAGATCCGGCATGTGGCGCTCGGCCTGGACGGCGGCCCCGAGATCGTCAACCGCGAACGGCTGCGCATCCACGAACACTTCCAGGGCCCGTTCGGCTTCGGCAGCCCCGACGACGCCGAGGCCTGGAACCGCGTCCAGCGCGGCGTGGCCGGCGGGGTCGACATGCCGATCCTGGTCAACCGCGGCCTGGGCCGTGAGAAGCCCGACGACCTCGGCCAGCCCACCTCCCACGCGACCGACGAGACCGGGATGCGCGAGGCGTACGACATGTGGAACAGGATGATGACCGATGGCGACTGAAGCCGTCAGCACGGCAGTCGGAATCCCGCTGGACGACCCTGCCGCCCTCGCCGCCGTCTCCCTGATCTGGCGCGAGGCCCATCTCCTCGACAGCCGCCGCTACGAGGAGTGGGACGGACTGTGGGCCGAGGGCGGCGAGTACGTCGTCCCCATCGACCGCGAGGCGACCGACTTCGCCGACCGCCTCAACCTCGTCTACGACGACGACCGGATGCGCCGGATGCGCGTCGAGCGCCTCACCGGAGGCTTCTCCATCTCCGCAGCGGCGGCCGCCCGCACGGTCCGCACGGTGTCCAGGTTCGTCGTGACCGGCCGTGAGGAGGACGCGATCGAGGTGTCCGCTGCGCAGATTCTGGTCGGCTACAAGCGTGAGGAGACCTTCGTCCTCGCCGCCGACGTCACCCACCGGATCGTGTTCCCCGGGGACGGTCCGCGCATCGCCCGCAAGATCGTCCGGCTGGTCAACTCCGAGGACGCGGTCACGGCATCGGGGTTCCTGCTGTGAGCCCGCACGAGGAGGACGCGAGGCACGTCGCCCTGGTGACCGGCGCGGCCCGCGGCCTCGGCGCCTGCATCGCCGCACGCCTCTACGACCGCGGCTACTGCGTCGCCCTGACCGACCTGGACGAGGAGGCCGCCGTGAAGGCGGCGGCCGAACTCGACCCGGAGGGCCGTTACGCCGTCGGACTCGCGCTCGACGTCCGCGACAAGGACGCCTTCGCCGGGGCCCGCGACCAGCTCGTCGAACGCTGGGGCGCCGTGCACGTCCTGGTCAACAACGCCGGACGTGCCAAGGCCGAGGCGCTGATGGAGATCAGCCCGGAGAGCTTCGACGAGATCGTGTCCACCAACCTCAACGGCACCTTCCTCGGCTGCCAGGTCTTCGGCACCTACTTCGCCGAACGCGGCTACGGGCGCATCGTCAACATCGCCTCGCTCGCCGGCCAGAACGGCGGCACGGCGACCGGCGCGCACTACGCGGCGGCCAAGGGCGGAGTGACCACCCTCACCAAGGTGTTCGCCCGTGAACTCGGCCCGGCCGGAGTGACGGTCAACGCCATCTCGCCGGGCCCGCAGGACCTGCCGGTCGTCCGCGAAATGGTCCCGCCCGAGCAACTCGCGGCCATCGAAGAGTCCATTCCGGTACGGCGGTTGGGCCGTCCTCGGTTCATCGCCGACATGGCCGTCCTGCTCGCCTCCGAGCACGCGGACGCGGTCACCGGCGCCTGCTGGGACGCCAACGGCGGCCTGTACATGCGCTGACAACGCCGTCAGCTCCCCACCCGAACCACCCGAAGGCAGACGGATGTTCACAGTCACCGTCACCGACACCCACGACGAAACCGACACCATCAAGGTCCTCCGGCTCGTCCGCACCGACGGCGTCGCCCTAGCCCCCTATCCGGCCGGCGCGCACATCGACGTGACCGGACCCACCGGGATCACCCGCCCGTACTCCCTGTGCGGCCCGCCTGACGACTCCGGTGCCTACACCATCGCCGTCAAGCGGGAGGCGGACTCCCGCGGCGGCTCCCAGGCCCTGCACGACAAGGCCGAACCGGGCACGGAGCTGACCGTGGGCGCACCCAGGCAGCTGTTCGGCCTCGCGACCGACGGGGCCAGGCACCACTTGCTGGCGGCGGGCATCGGGATCACACCGCTGCTGGCGATGGCGTACGAACTGCACGACAGGGGAGCCGAGTTCACGCTGCACTACGTGGCGCGGAGCCGTGCGGAGGCGGCCTTCGCCGGGCTGCTGGAGGAGTCGACCTTCGCGAACCGGGTGGTCCGGCACTTCGGGCTCGGCCGGCAGGCCTCCGGCGACGCCCTGGCCGCCGCGCTCACGGGGCTGGGGGAGGACAGCCACGTCTACACCTGCGGACCGCACGACTTCATGGCGTACGTCCGCGAACTCGCCGCCCGTGACCTGCCGGAGGAGCGGATCCACTCGGAGCTGTTCCAGGCGGGCTCCCGGCAGGACACGGCCGGCGACACCGCCTTCGAGGTCGAGCTCGACACCGGCGAGGTCTACGCGGTGCCGCCCGGCAGGAGCATCGCCGAGGTACTGGAGGAGAACGGCGTCCCGCTGGACACGTCCTGCCGCGAGGGCATCTGCGGGACCTGCGTCCTCAGGGTGATCGAGGGCGAACCCGACCATCGCGACCACTGCCTGTCCGCCAAGGAGAAGGCGGCAGGCGACCAGATCGCCGCCTGCGTCTCACGGGCGAAGTCGTCGCGGCTGGTGGTGGAGCTGTGGTGAGCCAGTCCGAACCCAATCACGAGAGGAGCGGCACCGCCGTGACCACCGACCAGAGCGAGTTCCGCGAGGCGATGGCGCACCTCCCGGCCGCCGTGAACATCCTGACCACCGACGGCCCGAACGGCCGCTGCGGCATCACGCTCAGCGCCGTCTGCTCGGTCACCGACGCCCCGCCCACCGTCCTGGTCTGCGTCAACCGCTCCAGCGCCATGCACGACGTCTTCAAGGCGAACGGACGCGTGGGCCTCAACGTCCTCGGCGGGGAGCAGCAGGAACTCGCCCTGCACTTCGCCGGCGCCACCAAGGTGCCCATGGCCGAGCGCTTCACCTGGGACATCTGGGACCACACCCAGGACGTACCTGTCCTCAAGGACGCCCTGGTCACGGCGGTCGGCACGATCAAGCACACGGTCCCCACGGGCTCCCACAGCGTGCTCTTCGTCGAGATCGGGCAGATCCGCACCCGCTCCGGCGGCCAGAGCCTCGTCTACTTCAACCGCGCCTTCCACCGCCTCGACGCCGCCCCCTTCGTAACGGAAGGAGCCCGGTCGTGACCGCCGCCGTGGAAGATGCGCTACGGCGTCTGGAGCAGACCGAACCGGAGATCCGCGCCTGGGTGCGGGTGGACGCCGAGGGCGCCCGCGCGGCGGCGCCGAGCGCACCCGACGGGCCACTGCACGGCATGCCGTTCGGGGTGAAGGACATCATCGACGTCGCCGGGCTGCCCACCGAGTGCGGCTCGCCGCTGCGCCGGGGCCGGATCGCCGCTGCCGACGCCTGGCTGGTGGACCGGCTGCGCCGGGCGGGCGCGGTACCGCTGGGCAAGACGGTCACCACCGAGTTCGCCTACTTCCATCCCGGTCCGACCCGCAACCCGCACAACCTCGCCCACACACCCGGCGGTTCCTCCAGCGGCTCGGCCGCCGCTGTCGCCGCCGGCGTGGTCCCCCTCGCCCTGGGCTCACAGACCGCCGGGTCGCTGACCAGGCCCGCCTCCTTCTGCGGGGTCACCGGCTACGTCGCCCCCGTGGGCGCCTGGTCCACGCGCGGCCTCACCGGGCTCAGCCCGAGCCTGGACGCGCCGGGGCTGCTCACGCCCGGCGTCTCCGAACTCGCCAAGGTGATCGCGGCCATCGACGGCACCACGGCCGAAGACGTCGATTCCGTAAGGCTGTTGGTATGGCAGGGCGTCGAACTCACCGACGTCGAACCGGCGATGCTCGACGCCGTGCGCCACACCGGGCACGCGCTGCGCGCCGACGGCACGGAACTGCCCTTCAGCGCCGTGGAACTGACCGACGCGCATGCCGTCGTGATGGCCTACGAGGCTGCCCGCAGCCTCGCCGCCGAGGCCAGGCATCCGGAGTCGCTGAGCCGGCACCTGAACGAACTCCTCGAACGCGGGCGCAGGACCACCGACGACGAGTACCGCGCCGCGCTCGCCACGGCGCACGCCGCACGCACCGCCGCCCTGGACCTCCTCGCCCACGTCGACGCGATCCTCGGCCCTGCCGCCCCCGGCCCCGCCCCGAGGGGCCTGACAGCCACCGGCAACCCCGTCCTCAGCCGCCCCTGGCAGCTGCTCGGCCTGCCCGTGGTCACCGTCCCCGGCCACCGCGACCCGCAGGGCCTTCCCCTCGGCCTCCAACTGGTCGGCCACCCCGACCGGGTGGGGCGCCTGCTGGGCGTGGCCCGCGCCGTCGAGGAGGCCGTACGGTGAAGATCACCGCGATCGAGACCGTCCCGTACGCGATCCCGTACACCAAGCCACTGCGCTTCGCGAGCGGCGAGGTGCACACCGCCGAACACGTCCTCGTCCGGGTGCACACCGACGAGGGCCTGACCGGCGTGGCCGACGCCCCGCCCCGGCCCTTCACCTACGGCGAGACACAGGCGTCCGTGACCGGCGTGATCGAGAAGATCTTCGCCCCGCAGCTCACCGGCCTGGACGCCCTCGCCCGCGAACAGATCCACGCCCTGCTGCACCGCACGGTCGGCAACCCGGCGGCCAAGTCCGCGATCGACATGGCGCTCTGGGACCTCGCGGGCCAGGTCCTGCGCCTGAGCGTCTCGACCCTGCTCGGCGGCTGGAGCGACCGGATGCGGGTGGCGCACATGCTCGGCTTCGACGCCCCCGAGCGGATGGCGGCCGAGGCCGAGCGGATGCGGGACACGTACGGCATCACCGTCTTCAAGGTGAAGGTCGGCCGCCGCCCCGCCCGGCTGGACCTCGACGTGTGCCGGGCCCTGCGCGAAGTACTCGGCCTCGAGGCCGAGTTGTACGTGGACGGCAACCGTGGCTGGACCGCCTCCGAGTCGGCCGCCGCACTGCGCGAACTCGACGGACTCGGCATCACCCTCGCCGAGGAGCTGTGCCCCGCCGACGACGTGCTCGGCCGCCGGTGGCTGGTCCGACAGAGCCCCGTACCGTTCGTCGCCGACGAGTCCGCCACCACACCGGCCGAGGTGACCCGCTCGCTGCTCGACGGCGCCGCCACCGCGATCAGCATCAAGACCGCCCGCACCGGATTCACCGACTCGCAGCGGGTCCTCTTCCAGTGCGAGGGCATGGGCGCCGAGGTGGTGATGGGCAACCAGATCGACGGCCAGCTCGGCACGGTGTGCACGGTCGCCTTCGGCGCCGCCCACGCCTCCTCGTCCCGCCGTGCCGGCGAACTCTCCAACTTCCTGGACATGAGCGACGACCTGCTCACCGAACCGATCGCCATCACCGACGGCACGCTCGCCGTGCCCGACGGCCCCGGCCTGGGCGTGGCGATCGACCCGGAGAAGCTCGACCGCTACCGCCAGGACCGCTGAAACAACCCACCACCAGGCAATGGAGCCGCCCCACCATGTCCGAAACCACTCTCAAAGCCACCGCCGCCGCGTCCGGAGCCACGGCCACCGAACGCTTCCTGACCGACAAGACCGGCGCACCCGCCAAGGACGTCGACACCGCGCGCGTCGACACCCTGTCCACCGCGGTCATCACCGCCGTGCACGACGTCATCCGCCGCCACCAGGTGACGTACGACGAGTACAACGCCCTCAAGTCGTGGCTGATCTCCGTCGGACAGGACGGCGAGTGGCCGCTCTTCCTCGACGTGTGGATCGAGCACGTCGTCGAGGAGGTCGCCACCGCGTCCCGCGAGGGCAGCAAGGGCACCATCGAGGGGCCGTACTACGTGCCCAGCGCCCCCGCTCTGCCCAGCGCTGCCACCCTGCCGATGCGCGACGGCGAGGCCGGTACCCCGCTCCTCTTCCAGGGGCAGGTCACCGGCGCAACGGGCGAGGCGCTCCCCGGTGCCGTACTGGAGATGTGGCAGGCCGACGACGCCGGGCTGTACGCACAGTTCGCTCCCGGCATCCCGGAGTGGAACCTCCGTGGCCGCATCGTCACCGACGACGACGGCCGGTTCGCGGTGACCACGATCCAGCCCGCCCCCTACCAGATCCCCACCGACGGATCCTGCGGCCGCCTCATCGCCGCGGCCGGCTGGCACGCCTGGCGCCCGGCTCATCTGCACCTGAAGGTGTCGGCGCCCGGCCACCAGACGCTCACCACACAGCTCTACTTCAAGGACGGCGCGTACATCGACGCCGACGTGGCCGCCGCGGTGAAGCCCGAACTCGTCCTCGCCCCGCGACCTGACGGCACCGGCGGCAACGAGGTCACCTACGACTTCACCCTCGCCGTCCTCTGACCACCGGGAGTCACCATGCTTTTCGCCGTCCGGATGACCGTGAACCTGCCACCCGACATGGACACCGAAGTCCGGGCGGCGACCCTCGCTGCCGAGCGGGAGTACGCGCAGAAGCTCCAGCGCTCCGGCGAATGGCTGCACCTGTGGCGCTGCGCTGGTCAGTACGCGAACCTCAGCGTCTTCGACGTCACGGACAACGACCGCCTCAACGAGGTCCTGTGGGGACTGCCGCTCTTTCCCTACCTGGACATCACGGTCACAGCGCTGGCCCGGCACCCGTCCGACGTCAGATAGGCCTGGCCGCCCGGCGCGCCGAGGACCGGTTCTCCGCGCACCAGGAACGCCGACGAACCGTGTCGGGCAGCGGCCCGGAGTTCGGCCTCGATCACGACGTGTCCGGGTTGAGGAGGGTGACGGTGCCTGAGAGGGGACGGGCCGCCAAGCGGCCGAAGTCGCGGAAGAAGCGTATGGCGAGTGGGCCCCGTGGGTGACGAGTACGTCCACCTCGGCGGGGGTCAGCCGTCTCCCGTAGAGCTGCCCCAGTGCTGCGTGCAGGTCCGGTCGGGCGCCTGTGCGGCGAGGCATCCCCGATTGCCGCACGGGCAGCAGGGGCCGTCGTCCATGACCTGGACATGAGCGAGTTCGCCGGCAGTAGCGGACGCGCCGGTGAACAACTCGCCGTTGAGGACGACACCGGCACCGATGCCGTCCCACGCATGGACCCACACCACCGTGCTGCCCCATGTCATGGCGGGCAGAGACGGTCTTGACCCGAGTGAGGCTCGTCCAGGGCGCGTTCGAAGGAAGTCTCAGCCGTCCCGGCCCTGCCATGTGGTCACGCAGGCTTCGTTCCCCTCCAGGTCGGCAAGTACCCAGAAAGCGGGGGCGCGGGTCGCGGACACAAGTCGGCCCCCAGCCGCCAGCGCGGTCTCGATCCGCCGGGATGCCTCGTCATGCGGAACGCAGATGTCGAAGTGGATGCGATTGCGCTGTGGCCGCGCCCGGTCCATCTGCTGGAACCAGACGGCCGGGCCCTGCCCGACCGGGTCGATGAGCGGATCCTCCGGTCCCTCGGCACCCACCTCATCCGTATAGCCCAGCACTGCCTTCCAGAACGGCCGAATCCCCGCGATATTCAGTGCATCAATCGCGATCTCCACAAGCTGGACGGACCGCGGCGCCCCCGTTCCGATTTCTGGCTCTGCCAGAAGCCCGGACCTGTCAGCGGTGGCGGAGATCCGACGCGCGAGTTCGACGTCCCGGGTGGTAACCGCTGCGCGGTCCGACGACTGCAGAGTGAAGACGACCCGATCGGGGCGGACATCGACCCGAAGGTGCCGGTCGGCGTCGTTGCCGCACACCACGACAGCGTCCGCCGCCAAGCCCATCGCCTGAGCCAACGACCTGACCCGGACCGACGTTCGTAAAGTGCCCAGCAAGAGGCGCCACCCGTAGTTCTGGACCGCCTCCGATGCTTCCTGCCGACTCAGTATCTGCTCCATGGCCGCATCCTCGCAGCCCGCACTGCCGGACCCGCCCGCCGGTACTTCCGAAACAGGCCCAGGCGGGCCAGAACCTTGACGTGGTGAGCGAGTTCGCCAGACTGATCAGCCCCGGTCGTGACGGCACTCGCCGTCAACGGCGGGCTGACCGCTCTCGACACTTGAGCGCTCGAACGACTCGGCCTGGCCGCCCGCCGTCGCACACCCGGCCGGCCCAGAGCCACGGTCTCTCCGACAAGCGAGGAAAGGACCACCTTCTCGATGAACGACTCCCCGCGCTTATCTCACCGGCTCCGGCCGTACGCGCCGTACGCGCCGTCCCGCAGAACCGTGCTCGGCGTCCTGGCGGTCTCGGCGACCACGGCGGCCGTCCCGCTGCTCGCCGCCGCCCCGACCGAGGCGGCGCCGACCGGGACCACGGACCTCGTCTACATCGGCACCTGGGGACAGCGCCAGGTGTACGCGGTGCGCTTCGACCCCGTCCACGGGACCATGACACCCATCGGGTCCGTCGCGCAGGTCAGCTCGAACTGGGTGACCGTGCACCCGACCCGCCCGGTCCTGTACGTGGCCGGCAGCGAACAGGGCGGATTCATCCGGGTCTTCGAGATCGACGACGCCTCGGGTGGCCTGCGCCAGATCGGCGAGGTCGAGACGGAGAGCGTGCCGACCGGCAGCGGCGGGCTGTCGTACATCGGCGTGGACCGCCGCTCGCGGACCCTGCTGGTCGCTGACTTCGCGGCGGGTACGGCGGCCACCGTGCCGATCGGCGCGGACGGCGGGCTCGGCACGGTCGCGTCCCGGGTGCAGGACACAGGCTCCGGACCCAGCCCACGGCAGTTGGGCCCGCATCCGCACCACATGGTCATCGACCCGAGCCGACGGTTCGCCCTGGTCGCCGACTTCGGCGCCGACCGCGTTTTCGTCTACCGCTACGACCAGGCCACCCGCGCCCTGTCCGACGCCACGCCTGACGGCCCCGGCACCTATGCGACGGCGCCGGGATCGGGACCCCGCCGCCTCGCCTTCCACCCCGATGGCCGTACCGTCTATGTGCTCAACGAACTGACCGCCGACCTCCAGGCCCTGCGCTGGGACGCCCGACATGGCACGCTGGCCCAGCTCCAGAGCCTGACAACCAACGCGCCCGGCCACACGGGCACGACCAGCGCCGCCGAACTGGTCATCAGCCGTGACGGTCGGTTCCTCTACACCTCCAACCGGGGCGAGAACACCCTGGTCGTCTTCGCCGCGGACCGCGGGACGGGCCTGCTCGCCGAGGTCCAGCGCATCTCCTGCGCCGGTGTCACCCCCTGGAGCCTCGCTCTCCACCCCGGCGGAAGGTGGCTGTTCGTCGCGAACGAGGCGAGCGGCACGGTCGACCTGTTCCTGGTGGACCGGGGATCCGGGCAGCTGACGGACACCGGCACGGCCGTGGCTGTGCCGTATCCCGACTCGATCGGCTTCCGTACCCCGGCGCGAACGGCCGGTCCCTGACAGCCGCAATGGCGCAGGAGTCGGACCTGGTCACAGGAGCGGGCGCAGGGTCTTCGGCGCCGCGCAGGTGATCCGGTCGTAGCCGCTCATGTCCGCCATGCAGGTGCGGACGACCTCACCGATCCGCGCGATCACGGACGGGGCGTCGGTGAGGCCGTCCGGCGCGAAGCCGTAGCGGGGCGTCGGGCAGCGGGCGTGTGGTTCGGGCAGGGGTAGCCGGGCAAGAACCGTCACCCTGTCGTTGAGCGCCTGGAGCGGCGTCTCCGGCGCGGCGGGACGGACTCGGACGCCGACCCGCCCGGTCCCGACGGCGAACGCCGCCGTGTTGTGTCCGACAACGACCTCGGGTGCGGGCTCTTCCTCGATGTCCGCTGGTAGGCCGGGCTCTTGCCTGCGGCTGCCCAGCTGATCGTCAGTTCTGGTAAGGCTTGTCGGCCATGGACAGGCCCTCCAATGCCAGGCCCAGGGTCGTGCCCTCTTCCAGCCGCTTCGCCAACCGCTGCCGCAAGGCCAGCGGTGTCAGCCGTAGCAGCAGCGATGGCCTGGCAGCGAGTGCCTCGGCGAGCTCGACGGCTCGGGGGAGCACTTTGGACGATGGAACCACCTCGTTGACCATACCGAGCCGCAGCGCCTCATCGGCCTGGATCACCTGCTGGGTCAAGGCCGCGTAGCGGGCCCGGTTCATGCCCAGGATCTCTTCCCACACGACATGGATCCCGTCACCCGGCACGACCTCGCCACTCAGGTGCGGAAGATCCTGGAAGTGCGTGGTCTGCGCGGCGATGGTGATGTCGCCCAGCAGGACCCACTCCGAGTGGATGGTGGCAGGACCGTTGATGGCTGCGACGATGGGCATGGGAAGGTCGACCAAGGCCCGTAGTACCTGGCGTCCCTCCCAGAAGATCTCGTCCCAGTTGAGGGGTTTGAACGCCTGACGATCTTCGGTCAGGTCCATCTCGGTCATGAAGTGATCGCCGGTGCCGGTCAGGACGAGGACCTTGTTTGCTCGATCGTCGGCGATCTGCCTGAGGACACGGGGGAAATCGCGATGCAGGCGGGAGCTGAGCAGTGCCGGTCCGCCGGCGCTGTGCAGCCGTAGGGTGAGGACTCCGCTCCGCGTGCGCTCGAAGGCGAAGTCGGGGAAGGCTTCGAAGTATTGAGGGGTCTCCATGCCGAGAATTCCTTGGGGAGGCTAGGGGCCCGCCGGGCTGCCAGAGCGCGTGGCGCGGGCCAGTGGGTGGTGTGCGGTTCTGCCGAAGGCGTGATGGACAGAGCGGGCCGGTGGCCTCAGCGGATGGCGAAGCCGGCGTCGAGGGGCCACTGGACGCCCGTGATGAATCGCGCCTGTTCTGAGACGAGGTAGGCCACGGCGTTCGCCACGTCCTCGGGTTGCAGGATGTCGATGGGCAGGGCGTTCTGCATGCCGGAGACGAGATTGTTCTCGCCGGCGGCGGCCTGGGCCATGAGGGCGTCCATCGCCGGGTTCTGGCTCATGCCGCTCAACACTCCCGTCGGATGGATGGTGTTGACGCGGATCCACTCGGGGGCGAGAGCGCCCGCCAGGTTCTGCATCAGTCCGACGAGGCCGCGCTTGGCGGCGGTGTAGGCCATCCCGCTGGTGTTGAGCGAGGGTGTGCCCTTGAGTCCGGCCGACGAGCTCGTGATCACGATCGAGCCACCGCGCCCGCCGGCGCGCATCGCCGGAAGGGCGGCCCGGACAGTGTGGAAGACGCCGGTGAGGTTGACGTCGATCACGTCGTTCCAGTCCGCGAGGAAGTCGTCGGATTCGTCACCCAGTCTGATGATGCCGGCGTTGGCGATGATGATGTCCACGCGCCCGAACTCGGCGAACCCTTCTTCAAACGCTGTCTGCAGGGCGGGGAAGTCGCGTACGTCGCAGGTCCGCGCGACGATGTGTCGTTTCTCCTTCTGGACCAGCCGGACCGTCTCGGTGAGATCGCCCGGTGTGGCGTTCGGGTACGTCATCGTCGGGATGTCCGCGCAGATGTCCACGCCGATGATGTCGCACCCTTCCTGAGCCAGCCGCACAGCGTGGGCCCGCCCCTGTCCCCGGGCGATTCCGGTGATGAAGGCGACCTTTCCTGCCAGGCTCTCGGGCATCGCTTCTCCTTCCAACGATCGGCCGACGTCTCGGGCATCTGGGCGATCTCGCTGTCCGGCGGCGTGGCTTTCCCGCCATGCCCTGCCTTCTGCTTGGACGGCGGGTGCGCTCCGGTCCAGCTGTCCGCGTTTCCGCGGGTATCGAAATGGTGGGACAGGCGTCGACCGGACCCCCGCTCGTGCCAGCAGTGTGATCGGCGACGACAGGCCTGAGCCGAGAGATGCCCGCTCAGTGGAACGTGAACTTGGGAACACCACGGTCGCCCAGGTGCTACGGACGTCAGGAGCGCACCGCGAAAAATGGGGCCGTGCCAAGCCGGCCCCGGAGCCGAACCCATGACCGGGCGGCCGACCGTGTTCGCCCATCGCATCCTGTCACCGCGTCGGCCGGCGCGCCGCGACCGCGCCACCCCGTCCGCGTGCTCGGTTACAGGCTGTGGCATGCCCGGCGCCCGTCCGGTGCTGTCCCTGCGGGCGGCGCCACCGGCTCCGGGTACCGCGATCGCAGTACATCGACTGCTGCAGGTGCGGGACGTGAGCCTGCCGCCCTCCCTCTACCCTTCAAAGGTGAATGCAGGTATTCCGAACGTACGCGCGATGCGGCGCCCTGCCGTGACATCGTGGATGCCTGCGGTGATCACTGCCGTACTTGGACTGCTCACCCTTCTGGTGATCGACCGGGGCGATCTCCGCGGACTCGACGCCGGACATGTACTCCTCATCGTCGCCGGCAGTTGCGCGCTGCTCTTGCGGCGCCGCGCTCCCGTTCCGACCCTCGCCGTGGTGTTGGTGCTGTCGGTCGTGAACCAGGCCGCGGGCAGCCTTCTCGACGTCATGCTCCCGGCCATCGAGGTGGCCGTCTACACGGTCGCCCTGCGGACTGGCCGGCGTGGTGCGTGGGCGACCGCCGCCCTGGCGGCGGCCTGGGTTGCGGTGACCCTGCTCGCGTTCCAGTCCGAGCTGCCCGTCAACGCGCAGCGGCTCGGTGCGGCCGCGTGGATCGTCGCCGCGGCGGCGGTCGGTGACGCCGTGCGCAGCAGGCGTGCCGTCGTGGCGGCCCTGCGCGAGCGGGCGGAGCGGGCCGAGCGGACACGGGCCGAGGAAGCCGCGCGGCAGGTCGCCGAGGAACGGGTCCGGATCTCCCGCGACCTCCACGACATCGTCGCCCACCAGCTGACGCTGATCCATGCGCAGGCGGGTGTCGGCGTGCATCTGGAAAACGCCGGCGTGCCGCGTCCGGACGGCCTGCTGGAGCAGATCCGCGACGGTGCCAAGGTCGCCCTGCAGGAACTGCGCACCACGGTCGGCGCGCTCGGTCAGGGCACCGAGGCGGCGCTCGCCCACCAGCCCATGCCGGGCCTTTCCCTGTTGGACGACCTCACCAGGTCGTTCGAGCTCGCCGGGCTCCAGGTGGACGTGCGGCAGCGTGGTGAACCGGGCAGACCGTCCGCGACCGTGGAGGTCACGGCCTTCCGCATTCTCCAGGAGGCCCTGACGAATGTGCAGAAGCATGCCCACGTCGACACGGCTGAGGTCGAGCTGTGCTGGGGGGCCGAAGCCTTGGTGCTGAACGTGCGGAACGGCCCCTCCCCGCGGTCGACCCACGTCGCGGGGGAGGGGACACGCCGGGGACTGCTGTCCATGAAGGAACGCGCGGCGGCCGTACGGGGAACGTGCGAGGCCGGCCCCGTCCACGGCGGCGGCTACCTGGTGACGGCTGTCCTGCCGTTCCATGAGACCGGACGTGTGCAGCCCCTGGCCGCTGCCGAGACGGTGGCGCGGTGACGATCCGGGTGGTCCTGGCCGACGACCAGACCCTGTTGCGCGGCACCCTCCGGCTGCTGCTGGACTACAGCCCGGGGTACGAGGTCGTCGGAGAAGCCTCGGACGGCGACGAGGCCCTGGCGCTGGTACGCGCCCACGTACCCGACGTGGTGCTCATGGACATCCGGATGCCTCGGACCGACGGACTCCAGGCGACGCGCTCGATTCGCGAGGACTCCTCGCTCGCCGGCGTGAAGATCCTCGTGCTGACCACGTTCGAGACCGAGCAGTACGTCGCCGAGGCGATGCTGGGTGGTGCCAACGGCTTCATCGGCAAGGGCACCGACCCGCCCGAGCTGCTTGCCGCCATCGAGACGGTGACCAGGGGGGACATGGTGCTCTCGGCCACGGCGTCGGTCGCCCTGGTGAAGCGGTTCCGGGAACAGCAGCACACACCGCTTCCGGCCGTCCCCGGCCGACTCGCCGAACTCACGCCACGCGAACGGGAGATGGTCGCCCTCGCGGCCAAGGGCCTGTCCAACGAGGACATGGCCCAGAGCCTCCGGCTGAGCCGGTACACCGTGAAGACGCACATCAACCGGGCCATGACCAAACTGGGAGTCAGTGAGCGTGCGCAACTCGTGGTCATCGCCTACGAGTGCGGTCTGGTGAAGCCGGGCGGCCATCCGCCCACGCAGTAGGCACCGGCCGCGGTACCGCGCGGGCGGTAGCCAGGGTCCATGCGTGAGAGCGACGCCGAAGCCGGGGCACGGCCACCAGGGTGAGGGTGCGCCCCAACGGGGGGCGTCGTAACCTCCCGGCCCTACGGAATGAGAATCACGCCGATGTCCTGGCTGACCAGGATCAGCATCGCCAACCGAAAACTGGCGGCGCTGTTCACCCTTCTCGTTGTCGCTCTCGGCGTTTACGCCATCCCGTCGATCAAGCAACAGTTGATCCCCAACCTGTCGTTCCCGATGGTCACGGTGGCCGCGACGTACGCCGGTGCCTCTCCCGAAGTGGTCGAGAACCAGGTCGCCGTGCCCATCGAGGACGCGGTCAAGACCCTGGACGGTGTGGAGAGCGTCTCCTCGACCTCCCGCCGGGGCTCTGCTGTGGTGGTCCTCCAGCTCGACTTCGAGGCGAACATCGACGACACCGCCCAGAAGGCGCAACAGGCGGTGTCGAGGATCTCGGCCCAACTGCCCGACGGGGTGGACCCCGAGGTGATGACCGGCAGCACGGACGACCAGCCGACCATCGTCCTCGCCGCCACCTCCGGCGCGTCCCAGAAGGTCCTGGCGACCGCCCTGGACGACGAGGCCGTCCCGGAACTGAGGAACGTCGACGGCGTCAACGACGTCACCGTGTCCGGCGCACGCGACCGGGTCGTCACGGTGACGCCGGACACCGCGGCGATGAGCGGGGCCGGCCTGACCACACAGGACCTCTCCACGGCCCTGTCCGATCTGGGGACGCACGCCGCGGGTTCGGTCAGCGGCGACAAGCAGTCACTGAGTGTCTCCGTGGCTGAGAACGCGACGAGCCTGGACGCGATCAGGAAGCTGTGGGTGTCTCCGCCCGCGAACTCCGCGAGCGGTGCCTCCGCCCCCGTCCAGCTGCGGGACGTCGCCTCGGTAAAGCTCGGCTACGCCGCGGCCACCTCACTCACCCGCACCGACGGCAGGCCCAGCCTGGGCATCAGCGTCACCATGGACCACGACGGCAGCGCCGCATCCATCTCCGAGGACGTCCGCGGACTCATCCCAGGCCTGGAGAAGAAGCTCGGCGACGACACCCGGCTGACGGTGGTCTCGGACGCCGGTCCCCAGGTGAGCAGCTCCGTGCACGGACTGCTCAAGGAGGGTCTCCTGGGCCTGGTCATGGCCGTCCTCGTGATCGTCCTGTTCCTGCGGTCGGCCCGCTCCACACTCGTCACGGCGATCTCGATCCCGCTGTCCCTCGTCATCGCGCTGATCGTGCTGTGGTCCCGCGACTACAGCCTCAACATGCTGACCCTCGGCGGCCTCAGCATCGCCGTCGGGCGGGTCGTCGACGACTCGATCGTCGTACTGGAGAACATCAAGCGCCACCTCGCCTACGGCGAGGACCGCGACCACGCCGTCATCGGCGCTGTGCGCGAGGTGGCCTCCGCCGTCACCGCGTCCACCCTCACCACGGTCGCCGTCTTCCTGCCGATCACCTTCGTCTCGGGCATGGTGGGCGAACTGTTCGGTCCCTTCGCCGTCACCGTGACGGTGGCCATGCTGGCCTCGCTGGTGGTGTCGCTGACCATCGTGCCGGTGCTGGCGTACTGGTTCCTCAAACCGCCCGCCGACGCGGGCTCCGTCGATCCCGAGGAGTACCGCAGGCGGGTCGAGGCCGAGGAGCGCAACGGCCGTCTGCAGCGCTGGTACCTGCCGGTGATCACGTGGTCGCTGCGCCGCCGCAAGACGGTACTGGCCGGTGCGCTCGCCCTGCTGGTGCTCACCCTGGCCATGACGACCGCGCTGAAGACCAGCTTCCTCGGCGGGTCCGGCGCCACCAGCCTGCGGCTGACCCAGACGCTGTCGCCGGGCAGCAGCCTGGCCGCCACGGACGCGGCCTCCCGCCGGGTGGAGAAGATCATCGCCGGCACGGACGGCGTCTCCGTCTACCAGGTGACCGCCGGAAGCCTCGGCAACAGCGGCTCCAGCAGCGTCAGCGACACCGGGGCGTCGACCGCGACGTACACCATCGTGCTCGACGACGGCGTCGACGCGGGCAGTCTGCAGACGAACCTGGAGAAGCGGCTCGACAAGCTGAGCGGCGCGGGGGACTTCGCCTTCGCGGCGAGCGGCGGCGTGGGTGGTGACAGCGACGTCCAGGTCACGGTCCAGGCCGACGACTCCGCCGTGCTGCGCACCGCGACCGACCGGATCCAGCAGGCGCTGGACAAGGTTCACCAGGTCACCCAGGTCACCAGCGACCTCGCCGAGAGCGCTCCGCAGATCAGCGTCGTCCCCAAGGGCGAGGCAGCGGCCGAGTACGGTCTGACCGGAGCCACCCTGGCCTCCGCGGTGAACCAGGCCCTCCGGGGCACGACCGCCGCGCAAGTGGTCGTCGACGGCGAGCAGAGCGACGTCGTCATCCAGGCATCAGGCAGCACCCCCGACTCGCCGGCGGCGCTGCACAAGCTGGAGATCCCCACGCAGGCGGGCTCCGTGCAGCTCGGTGACGTCGCCACGATCACCCGTACCGAGGCTCCGGCCGAGCGCACCCGGACCGACGGGCAGCAGACCACCACCGTCTCCGCCGTCCCCGTCGGCGACGACACGGGCGCGGCCAGTTCCGCCGTCGAGGACGCCCTGGACAAGGTGGACCTGCCGGCGGGCGCCACCTACACCATGGGCGGTGTCACCAGCGACCAGAGCGAGGCGTTCGCCCAGCTCGGTCTGGCGATGGTCGCCGCGATCGCCCTGGTGTTCCTGCTGCTGATCGGGGTGTTCCGGAGCATCCGGCAGACGCTGGTACTGCTCGTCTCCATCCCGTTCGCCGCGACCGGTGCGATCCTCCTGCTGCTGATCACCGGCACCTCGCTCGGCCTCGCCTCACTGATCGGCATGCTGATGCTGATCGGGATCGTGGTCACCAACGCCGTCGTCCTCGTCGACCTGGTCAACCAGTACCGCGAGCAGGGCATGAGTATCGGCCAGGCAGTGGTCGAGGGCGGACTGCGCCGACTCCGGCCCATCGTGATGACGGCCCTCGCCACGATCTTCGCCCTGATCCCCATGGCGCTCGGCATCACCGAGGCGGGCGGATTCATCTCCGAGCCCCTTGCAGTCGTGGTCATCGGCGGCCTGATCAGCTCCACACTCCTCACTCTGGTGCTGATCCCCACCCTCTACACCATGGTGGAGACGCGCCGTGAGCGCCGTCACGACAAGCGGAGGAAGGGGCAGGCGGCTGCGGCGGAGCAGCCTCGCACGCAGCCCGTGGTCGCGGCGCACTGATCCGTCGGGCGGGCCCCGGCGTTCCGCGCGCGTCGGGGCCGCGTCGGGGCCGCGTGGGCGGACGCGGCGGTGCCGACAATCTGTTCCGTTGAGCGGACACGCGCCGCCAACCGGATCAGGCCAGTCACCATGCTGAGCTCCCATCGCGCCAACCCCGGTGCGGCGGTACGTGAACGAGCCGACTCCCGGCCGGTTGCCGACCGCCGCCCGCACCGATCACACCCACCGCGGCGGCAGCCGCACGCCTCACCGGACGACCACACGTCACCTATGCCTCCCAAGGAAGCGAGTCGCATGGTGCTCACCACCGCGAGACGGGTCCTTCGCAGCCTGGTCGTGATCATCCTGGTCACGATGGGCTCCGTGGCGCTGCTGAGTCTGGCGCCGGGATCAGCCGCCTCCGTCATTCTGGGGGAGACCGCGACACCGGCGGCGGTCGCGAAACTGAACGCCAGACTCGGCATGGACCAGCCCCTCTGGCATCAGTACATCGACTGGCTCCGACATGCCGTCACGGGCGATCTCGGCACCTCGCCGGTCACCAGCGAATCGGTCATGCACGCGGTCCTGTCCCGACTGCCCGTGACACTGGAACTCGCGGCCATCGCACTGACGTTGTCCCTGGTCGTCGCCGTGCTCCTGGCTGTCGTCTCCGCGGCGCGGGAAGGGTCCGGGGCGGACCGCGGGGCCACGGCCCTCTCGTCGGTGCTGTTGTCGGTGCCGGCCTTCATCGCGGGACCCGTGCTCATCTACTTCTTCTCGCTGAAGCTGGGCTGGCTCCCCGTCAGCGGATGGGCCCGGGTCAGTACCGACGGCCTCGGAGCGAACCTGCGTGGCGCCCTGCTCCCGGCCGTGTCGATCGCCCTGACCGAGATCGCGGCCTTCCACCGGGCGCTGCGGGCGGATCTCATCTCCACCCTGCGGGAGGACTTCATCGCCGCCGCCCGGGCCAAGGGGATGAGCCCCGCCTACGTCATGTTCCGCCACGCGCTGCGGCCGTCGTCGTTCTCCCTGATCACACTGGCCGGCATCAACCTCGGCCGGCTGATCGGCGGGACCGTCGTCGTCGAGATCCTGTTCTCGCTGCCCGGCCTCGGCCAACTGGTCGTCTCCTCGATCGTCTCCCGGGACCTCGTCTCGGTCCAGGGAATCGTGGTCTTCGTCGTCGTGGTGTACGTCCTCGTCAACACCCTGGTCGACCTCAGCTACCAGTGGCTGGATCCGCGGGTCAGAAAGGCGGCCGCAGCATGACGAGCGTGCAGCGCACCGTCACGACGGGACCGGACACCGGGACCGGCGACGGCGACGGCGACGGGACGGAGCCCTCCGTCCCGGCCGTGCACCGCAGACGGTCGATCCTCGTCGGGATCGCCTACACCTGGCTCGCCGTGATCGTCCTCGCGGCCGTGTTCGCCGACGTCCTCCCGCTGGCGCCCTACGACCGTCCTGTAGGCCTGCCCCGGCAGACGCCGAGCCTCCACTCGCTCGACCTGCTGCTCGGCACCGACCAGCTCGGCCGCTCGCTGCTGTCCCGCTGTGTCTACGGCGCTCGGGTCTCGCTGCTGGTCGGAGCCGGTGCGGGTCTGATCGGCTCGGCCGTGGGGACCGCACTCGGCATGGTCGCCGGATATCTCCGCGGCCGTACCGACTCGGTGATCAGACTGATCGCGGACGCGATGCTCGCGTTCCCGCCGCTGATCCTCCTGCTCGCGCTGGCCGCCGTCCTCACCCCCAGCGTGTCGACCATCCTCATCGGGCTGACCCTGCTGGTCGTCCCGACCTTCGTCCGGCTGGCCAGAGCCAACACGCTGTCCTGGGCCTCCCGCGAGTTCATCACCGCCGCCCGCAACATGGGCGCGAGCAGGCGGCGCGTCCTGGCGCGGGAGATCCTGCCCAACCTGCTGCCCTCGCTGGGCGCCTACCTGCCCGTCGTGATGGCCGCGCTGATCGTGGCGGAGGGGTCACTGAGCTTCCTCGGCATGGGCATCCCACCCCCCTCACCGAGCTGGGGCGGAATGATCTCCGACGGCAAGGACTCCGTCGGTGACCACCCGCACCTCGTCTTCGTGCCCACCGCGTTCATCTTCCTGACCGTGTTCGCCCTCAACCAGGCCGGTGACCACCTGCGGCACCGGTTCGACCGCGGTCTGCACGACTGACGCGGTCCGGCCTGTGCCCGCCTCGGGCCGGCCGGCTTTCCCGAACGTCCACGACAAGGGGTCAACGATGATCCGTAGAAGGTACTTCACCACGATTGCCGCAACCACCGCGGCACTCCTGCTCGGTGCCTGCGGGGGCGGCGGCGGTGGGAAGAGCACCGGGGGATCGACCGGGGCGACGGGCGAGCCGGTCGCCGGCGGGTCCGCCCGCGTCCTCACCCTCAGCGAACTCCGTACCCTCGATCCCGCGCAGATGGGCAACAACTTCGTCAGCGGCGCCATCGTCGGCAACGCGCTCTACGGCACCCTGCTCACGGACGATCCCCAGTCCGGGAAGATCCGCGGCTCCCTGGCCAAGTCCTTCAGCTCCTCGGACGGCGGGAAGACCTTCGAGCTGAAGCTGCGTGACGGGCTGACGTTCTCCGACGGCACCCCGCTCGACGCCGCCGCCGTCAAGTACGACTGGGACCGCATGCGCCTCCCGGCCACCGCGTCTCCGTACCAGGCCGATGCCTCGCTGGTGACGTCGACGAAGACCGTCGACGCGACGACGCTGAAGGTCACTCTGGCAGAGCCCATGGCGCAGTTCGCCCAGTCCATCGTCACCACGTCCATGAACTGGATCGCCTCACCGGCCGCGCTCGGCAAGGGGGCGAAGGCCTACGACGCACACCCCGTCGGCGCCGGACCGTACACGCTGAAGGAGTGGCGCCGCCAGGACGCCATGGTGCTCGTGAAGAACCCCAAGTACTGGGACGCGCCCAAGCCTTACCTGAACCAGCTCACCCTGACGGTCGCCCTCGACGCGACACAGCGCGTCAACACCGTGATCAGCGGCGGTGCCGACCTTGCCGTCGAACAGAACTGGGAGAACCTGAAGAAGGCGTCCGACGCGGGGCTGCCGACCACGACGTCCCCGCTCAGCGGTGGCACCTACCTCGCCCTCAACACCCGGCGTGCGCCGTTCAACGACATCCGGGCCCGCGAAGCGCTGTCCGACGCCATCGACTTCAACGCCCTGAACGCCTCGGTGTACGACGGGACGGGCGAGACCGTCGACACGGTGTTCCGCAAGTCCTCGCCCTTCTACACCGACATCCCGGTGGGCAAGCCCGACGCGGCCGCCGCGCAGAAGTTGTTCAACGAGATCGCGGCCGACGGCAAGCCCGTCTCGTTCACCTTCACCACCACCGCGTCGACGGAGAACAAGGCCCAGGCGGAGTCGATCCAGTCCCAGCTCAGCAGGTTCAAGAACGTCACCATGAAGATCAAGGTGGTCGACTACGCGGAGTTCATTCCCCTCCAGACCTCGCACGACTTCGACGCCGTGGTGTCGTCCGCCGCCTTCAACGACCCGGAGCCCAGGCTCTGGACCGCGTTCCAGGGCGACTCGCCGACCAACATGACGGGCATCAACGACGCCCAGCTCGACCAGGCCCTGCTGAAGGGCCGCACGGCGACCACCGTCGCGGACCGCAAGGCCGCCTACGAGACCGTGCAGCGGCGGCTCGTGGCACTGCGCCCCATGCTCTGGATCCTGCGCAGCGCCGGCAGCGCGATCTCAGGCAAGAACGTCGGCGGCCTCACCCAGTACGGGTTCGGCTCGCTCCTTCCGGAGGACCTGTGGATCAAGCACTAGGCGACCCGGCCGACCGGGCCGACCCGACCGACTCGATCGACCCGATCCTCGAAGTCCGCGATCTCCGGGTCCACATCGGGACGCCGCGCGGTGTCGTACGGGCCGTCGACGACGTCTCCCTCACGATCGGGCACGGACAGGCGCTGGGCGTCGTGGGGGAGTCGGGTTCCGGCAAGTCGGTGACGGCGAAGGCGGTCATGGGCATGCTGCCACGGGGCGCGGGGTGCAGCGGTCACATTCTCTTCCGGGGACGGGACTTGCTCACACTGTCCCAGAGCGAGCGCAGGAAGATCTGGGGCGCCCAGGTCGCCATGGTGCTCCAGGACCCGGGGAGGTCGCTCAACCCGGTCGTACGGGTGGAACGGCAGCTCACCGAGGGCATGCGCCGGCACCTCGGCGTCGGGCGCGCCGAGGCGCGGGGGCGGGCCGTCGACCTCCTCGTCGAGGTGGGCGTGCCCGACCCGGAGCGTCGGCTGCGCAACTATCCGCACGAACTGTCCGGGGGCATGCGCCAGCGTGTGATGATCGCCATCGCGCTGGCGTGTGAACCCGACCTGGTCATCGCGGACGAGCCGACGACGGCGTTGGACGTGACCGTCCAACGCCAGGTCCTCGACCTGTTGCGCCGCATTCAGCGGGACCGGGGCACGGCCCTCATGCTGATCAGCCACGACCTCGCCGTGGTCGCCGGACGCACCGACCGTACGGCCGTGATGTACGCGGGCCGCCTGGCCGAAGTCGGGGCGACGCGCGCTGTGTTCACGGCACCGCGCCACCGGTACACCCACGCCCTGCTGGAGGCGGTTCCCACGATCGACCACGAACGGCACACCCCGTTGCGCCTGATCCCCGGCACACTGCCGGATCCCGTCGCACCGCCGGCGGGCTGCCGATTCGGACCCCGCTGCACCGCGGTACGGACCGAGTGCGGTGTACCGGGGCCCGTCATGACCTCCGTGGGACACGACCACCGGGTCGCGTGCTGCGTTCCGGTCGACGTGCCCGGCACACCGCCGGTGACGGGGGGCCACGATGGCCGGTAGCGGGAACGCCCATCTCCGAGGTGACGGCGCCCTGTTGACCGTACGGGACCTGGTCGTCGAGTACGCCACCGACGCCGGGGCCGTGCAGGCGGTGTCCGGGGTCAGCTTCGACGTCCTGCCCGGCGAGACGCTCGGCATCGTCGGCGAGTCGGGCTGCGGCAAGTCCACCACGGGCCGGGCCGTGCTGCGCCTGGACCACGCGACCGGCGGCACGATCGAGTTCGACGGCGAGCGCATCGACCAGGTCCGCCCACAGCGGATGCGCACGCTCCGACGCGACATGCAGATGGTCTTCCAGGACCCGGTGGCCTCGCTGAACCCACGCCGCAGGGTCCGGGACGTGGTCGAGGAAGGCCTGGTGATCGGAGGTATGCCGGTCGCCGAGCGAACCGAGCGGGCGGCCACCGTACTCGCTCAAGTGGGGCTCTCCGAGGCACGGTTCGCGGAGATGATGCCTCGTCAGCTGTCCGGAGGTCAGGCGCAGCGGGTCGCCATAGCCAGGGCCCTGGCGCTGAAACCGAAGCTGTTGATCTGCGACGAGCCGGTGTCGGCCCTCGATGTCTCCGTGCAGGCCCAGACGCTCAACCTGATCGAGGACATCAAGGCCGCCTACGAGTTGACCGTCGTGTTCATCGCGCACGACCTCAGCGTCGTCCGTGCGGTCAGCGACGACGTCATGGTGATGTATCTGGGCAAGGTGTGCGAGTTCGGTGACGCCGACCTGGTGTACGAGCGGCCCGCCCACCCGTACACCAGGGCCCTGCTCGACTCGGTTCCGCTGATCGACTCCGACCGCGGGTTCGCCGGACCCGCTCTCGACGGGGACGTCCCCTCACCCCTGGCGCCTCCGTCGGGGTGCCGGTTCCGTACCCGGTGCCCGAGGGCGGAGGAGCGATGCGCGGTCAGCGAGCCGCAGGTGCGGGAGGTGCGCGGGGACCAGTATGTCGCGTGCCACTTCCCGCTTCAGGACACGTAGGTGGGCCGCCAGGACGGGCGGTCCTTCTCGTACGTCGAAGGAGCTGTCGTGGCGGAGAGTGTTCCAGGACCGAACAGACGCGAGTTACTCAGACTGATGGGTGCCACGGCAGCGGCCGCGGGTGTGGCGGCGGTGCCGTCGGCCGCCGTGGCCGCCACCGGCCCGACGCCCACCCCGCGCCGGGCCCAGCACCGTTCCATGGTGCTTCTCCAGAACCTCGACGGCATTCTGCCCCTCAAGATCACAAGTGGATCCCCCACGAAGGTCTACGGATACGGACTTTCCGCTGCCGCGCTGACCGCGTACGGACTGACACCGGTGGCCGACCCCGCCGAGGCCGATCTCGCCGTCCTGCTGCTCCAGACCCCCAGATCGGGCGAACACCTCGCCGACCTGGACTACAAGGACACCAACGCCGACTACCAGGCGGTCCGCGCCGTGCAAGCGGCCGGGATTCCCTCGATCGCGGCCGTCCAGCTCGACCGCCCCGCCATCCTCACGAACATCCGCGACAAGGTGACCGGCCTCGTGGCGCACTTCGGCCTGTCCGAGGAAGCCCTCCTTGACGTCCTGACCGGCAGGGCCTGTCCCGAGGGCCGGCTCCCCTTCGACCTGCCCGCCACACCGGCCTCGGTCCTCGCGCAGCAGCCCGACCTGCCGTACGACCTGGAACACCCCCTCTACCGCCATGGATTCGGTCTCTGTTACCCCTCTCACCGGTCCTCCGCCAAGGGCGGGGCACACGTGCCCTGACGGTGACCGGCGGCGTGTGGTCCGGCCCGGTGACGTGGTGCCCGGCCCGGAAAACCGTTCCGGTCACCGGTCGTCACGGGACCCACCGGACACGACGGTGACCACACTGGCCGTCGGCACCCTGCCCCGGCGGGGATGTGCCTCCCCCCTCCCCGTCGGGTGCCACCGGGTGATGAGCGCGCCGTCGGCGGACGTGCCCGGCCGACTGCGGAACCGGCCCCCGGACACCCACCACTCAGCAAGCGTCCGGGCGGAGCTGCCGGGCCTTGGAAAGGCGGAGCGTGGACATGCACGAACTCGGGACGAGCAAGCGGCCGGACTGGAGTCTCGCGGTGGTGGTCGGCGCCGGTGGCCTCGGCGCGGCGGTGGCGCGTCGGCTCGGCCAGAAGCATCGGCTGCTCATCGCGGACATCGACAAGGACAGGGCGGACGAGGTCGCGCAGAGAATGCGCGACGAGGGAGGTGACGCCGAGCCGGTGCACTGTGACATCACGCGGCCGGAGTCGGTCCTGGAGCTTGCCGAAGAGGTGAAGCGGCGAGGAGGTTTCGCCGCGCTCGCGCACGTCGCCGGAGTCTCCCCGTCGGCGGCGGACTTCGAGAGCATCGTGCGGGTCAACCTCACCGGAGCCGCACTCGTCACGCGCGCGCTGCTGCCCTGCGCGGAGCCCGGCGCGGCGGCGATCCTCGTCGCGTCCCTCGCCGCGCACACCGTCAAGCCGAGCCCCGCTGCCGAGGCCGTACTGCGCGACCCGCACGACGCCCGGACGCCGACCCGTCTCAAAGAGGCGCTCGGCGAGGAGGAGCGCACCTCCGCGATGGCGTACCAACTCTCCAAACACGGTCTGCTCTCCCTGTGCCGACGTGAGGCATGGACGTGGGGACAGCGGGGGGCGCGGATCGTCAGCCTCTCCCCAGGGCTCATCGCCACCCCCATGGGGGCGTTCGAGTTCGCACGCAGTCCGGTCAAACACGACCTCTATGTCAGGACCCCGCTCGCCCGTGAGTGCACGATGATCGAGATCGCCGGCGTGGTCGCCTTCCTCGCCTCCGACCAGGCGTCGTTCATCTCCGGCACCGACGTCCTGGTCGACGGGGGCCTGGCCGGGACACTGCGCGGCGACTGAGCGTGCCGGTGCCGGCCCGGAGCCCGCGGAGAAAGTAGTCCGCCCAGCGGGACAACGGCCTCGGCGTGCGGCCCCACCGCCCTAGCTTTTCGCGAGCCGTGACTCCCCGGCGCAGTCAGCACCCTCGCGGCGACCACCACGGGGAGACCTGGTGCCCCCCTTTCGGACCGGAAGGACCTCACGATGAAATCCGCCATCTACAACGGACCGTTCGACATCACCCTCACCGAGCTGGAGACACCCGCCTGCGGTCCGCGGGACGTGCTGCTGCGCAACCTGCACGCCGGCATCTGCGGCTCGGACGTGTCGGTCTACCGGCACGGTCCCGGGGCGCACCAGATCCTGAAGGGTGAGCAGTTCGGCCACGAAGTCGTTTCCGAGATCGCCGAGGTGGGCAGTGAGGTGACCGGCCTGTCCGTCGGCGACCGCGTCTACCCCTACCCCCTGACGGCCAAGGGCGACCCCAGCCGCGCCGGATGCCTGGGCGGGTTCTCCGAGTACATCCTCGTCCCGAACTGCCGTGTGGGTGAGCAGGTGTTCAAGGTCGGCGACGGGATCCCGACATCTGTCGCCGGGCTCATCGAGCCCTTCACGGTGGGCCACCGCGCTGTGCGTCGCTGCCGTCCGCGGCAGGGGGAGAAGGCCGTCGTCTTCGGTGCCGGCACGATCGGGATCGCCGCGGCGGTGGCGCTGAAGAGCTTCGGTGCCGCGGAGGTCATGGTGGTGGACCTGTCCGACTTCCGTCTGGCGAAGGCCGCCGGACTCGGATTCGTGACCTGCAACTCCGCGCGGGAGGACCTGCGCAGGCGAGCCGGTGAGGTGTTCGGCGAGGTGAAGACCCTGATGGGGACCTTCCCCGACGTCGACATCTACGTCGAGGCGGCGGGACCTGACGAACTGTTCGCCACCATCCAGTCCATGGCGAAGTCCGGCGCGCGCATCGGCGCGGTAGCCGTCCACCCCAAGCCGGTCGCCGTCGACCTGGTCCGGCTGGCCTACGGCGAGCAGGAGATCATCGGACCGGGCGGCTACCGGCCCGAGGACGTCGTGGACGTCATGAAGATCATGGAGAGCGGACGGTTCGATCTCGCCTCCATCATCACCCACACCTTCGAGCTCGACCGGATCATCGAGGCGATCGAGACGGCGGGCGACCGCGAGTCGGCCCTCCACGTCGCCATCGCCTACTGATGCACCGCTCGGCCCTCGCCGAACGGCGGCAAGGAAGGAACAGGCAAGTGACGAAGACCCTCGGGCTCATCGGAGCCGGACGGATCGGCGGGGCGCTGGCCCGGCTGGCGCTCGCCGCCGGACTGGACGTGGTCGTGAGCAACTCACGTGGCCCGGAGACACTCGTCGACACGGTGGCGCAGTGGGGAGAGGGCGCCAGGGCCGTCACGGCGGCGGACGCGGCGCGCCTGGGCGACATCGTGGTGGCCACCGTCCCCCTCGGCGCGCTCCGGGGGCTGCCCGTCGACGCCCTCGCGGGCAAGACCGTGGTGGACACCATGAACTACTACCCCGAGCGGGACGGCTCCCTCGCGGAGCTGGACTCCCGCGAGCTGACCTCCAGCGAGCTGGTGCAGCGTCACCTTCCGGGGGCGCGGGTGGTCAAGGCGTTCAACAACATCGACTTCCGTCGGCTGGAGATCCTGGCCCGGCCCACCGGCGCCGCGGACCGCAGTGCGCTGCCCGTGGCCGGTGACAGCGCCGCCGCCAAGGAGGAGACGATCCGGCTGCTCGACGTCCTGGGCTACGACGCCGTCGACGTGGGTCCCCTGTCGGAGAGTTGGCGCAGCGAGCCGAACACGGCGGTCTACGTCCAGCCGTACCTGCCCGAACGCCCGGCGGGGCCGGCCGGGGGCGCGGACGTCATGAGGTGGTTTCTGGACTGCCCCGGTGCGCCGCTCCCCGCCGACCGGCTCGCCGGCCTGCTGCGCGATGCCGTGCGGCAGTCTCCCGCCGACGCACGGGAGCGCCTCGGCTGACGGCCGGCGACCTATTCACCGGAGGCATGACGACATGCGGACACTCAGCCTGGGCCATGCCCTGGTCGACCGGGTCGAGGAGCACACCCTGCCGGTCTCCCTGACCTTCCTGACCGGTGACGAGGCCTTCATCGCACGGCGCGTGGACCCGCTGCCCAGCGGGTTCCTGGACCGGACCACGATGAACTTCCAGTTCTCCAACCACAGTTGGGTGCTGCGGGTGGACGGCCGCACGGTACTGGTCGACCCGTGCACCGGCAACGGCCGTACCGGCAGGGGGCCTTACTTCGACGGACTGGACGTGCCCTATCTGGACCGGCTCGCGGCGGCGGGTGTGTCGCCCGAGGCTGTCGACATCGTCTTCTGCACCCACTTCCACCACGACCACTGCGGCTGGAACACCCGTCGGAGCGAGGGGAGATGGGTGCCCACGTTTCCCAACGCCGAGTACGTGTTCGCGGCGGACGAATACCGGCGGTGGGACACGGCGAGGCCGCCGCACTCCAACGACTTCAGCCCCAACGTGTTCGACGAGTGCATACGTCCGGTCGCCGAAGCGGGTCTGGCCAGGGTCGTCCCGCTGCCGTACGAGATCTCGCCGAGCCTGGCCGTCGAGCACGCACCCGGCCACACGCTCGGTCACGCGGTGCTGGCGCTCGACTCCGCGGGCGTGCGGGCGTACTTCACCGGAGACGCCTTCCACCACCCCGTCCAGCTGACCCGTCCCGAACTTCACCTGCCGGGCTGCGACGACCTGGAGACGGCCGTCGCCACCCGGCGCGTACTCGTGCGACGGGCGCTGGACGAAGACGCGTTCCTCTTTCCCGCCCACTTCCCCGCCCCGTACTACGGCCGACTCGCCCTCGACGGCGACGAGGTCTGCTTCGTGCCGGGCGGCGCGATCCACACCACGCAGGCAGGAGCATCACGTCCTTCAAGGGAGCAGGCATGAGATCACTGCACGGATTTTTCGAACCATCGAGTACGGACCCACAGTTACCCGAACGGCCCCGGGCAACGCGTCGTGTGACGGCGCCCGGGAAGTCGTTCCACGCGCGGGTGAGGAGAGGGGTGAGAGTGTTCGGCGCCGGCCTGTTCGCCGCCATGGTCGCCGTGCCCTTCCTCGTGACCAGCGCGCAGGCAAGTCCGGCCGACAGCGGCCCCGTGGCCTCGTCTCGCGGCATCATCGAGGTCGACGCGACCCCCGGCACACCGGACCGGGTGAACGGGCAGCCGGTCGTCGCGGTCAACCCCAAGAACCCGAAGAACCTGGTGTACGCGTCGACGGACCACATCGTCAACGGCGCCGCACTCGTGAGGGTGGAGTGCTACGCCGCGTTCTCGACCGACGGCGGCAGGACATGGACCCGTACGGCCTGGCCGGCCGGCGACAACCCCCAGTGCGGTGACCCGTACCTGGCCGTCGACTCGAAGGGGATCTTCTACCTCGCCTGGAACCAGCTGGGTTGCCCCGACAACCCGACCGGACCGATCACCGGTACCTGCAACGGGGTCCCGAACGCACTCGGTGTCGCCCGGTCGACCGACGGCGGCCGCACCTGGTCGCACGCCGTCGACACGCCGGCCGTCCGCGCCGCCACTCCCCGGCTGAGGGTGGACACGGCCACCGACTACGTCTACGCGGTCGGCGCCAGCCCGGTCGGAGAGCCCGGACCTTCGGCCGTAACGGTCAGCAAGGACCACGGTCTGACCTGGACCCCGGTCGAGGAACTCCCGGACCAACCGTTCGGCAACCAGATCGCCGTGCACAACGGCGTGCTGGCCACCGCGACCTCCGAAGTGGTCGTGGGCGGGGTCTCGGTCCAACCCGTGAACCCCGTGTTCGAGGTGAGCCGCGACGACGGGAAGACCTACACCGCCTTCCCGGTCACCGACAGCAACGGAAACCCGGTGCCGCCGCCCTCGGGCGACCTCGTGCCGGACACCAGGCTCCTGGCGTCGGACCCGATCCCCTGGGTCTCCGCCGACCCCACCAGGACCAACCGGTTCGCGGTCCTGCTGCCCCGGGGCGACAACCTGGAGGTGTACGTCACCGACAACGCGGGCCAGACCTGGACCGGTCCGACCGTGGTCGCGGCACCGGGGGCCTCGAAGCCCTGGATCGAGTTCGGTCCCAAGGGAACGCTGGGCATCATGTGGCGGCACGTGGTCGACGGGCTCGTCGACACCTACTCCACGGTCTCCTTCGACGGCGGGAAGACCTTCCCCCGAACGGTGAAGGCCAACCGGACGAGCGAGCCGTACACCTTCCTCGGCAGCGGCGGTGACGAATGGTCGCGGATTCTCATCCACGGCAAGTACGCCTACGTCACCTGGTCGGACGCGCGCGAGGGCGGCGCTGTCGACGGCATCGTCGCCCGGGTACCCCTCTCGCTCTACCACTGAGTTCGCACGACCCGTCGTGATCCACGGCACCGGGCGGCATCTCCTGCCGAGGAGATGCCGCAGGGCCTTCGTTACCTGTGTCAGTCGGTCACGGCGGAGTGCTGGGCGAGGACGACCTCCGCGAGCTTCACATGCGCGGCGTCCACCAGCCGGCCGTCGACGCTGGTCGCCCCCAGGCCCGCCGCCTCGGCGGCGCGGTACGCCTCCAGGACCCGCCGGGCCCGGCCGACTTCGTCGTCCGTCGCCCGGAAGACCTGGTTCGCGATCCCGATCTGCGAAGGATGGATCGCCCACTTGCCGTTGAACCCCAAGGAGGCCGCCGACCGTGCGTCCTCCTCGTAACCGGCCGGGTCACGGAAGTCGGGGTAGGGGGCGTCGATGGCCGCGATGCCCGCGATGCGCGCCGCGGTGAGCACCTGCATCCGCGCGAAGTACCAGAAGTCGCCCGGGTACGGCTCACGCGGACGGAAGTTGGTGTCCACCCGGGCGCCCTGGGACACCGACAGATCGCCCGCGCCGAAGATGACGGCGTCCAGACGCGTGCTCGCGGTCGCGATCTCCTCGGCGTGCGCGACCCCCGCGACGTCCTCGATGAGGACCTCCAGCCGGATCCGCTTGCCCAGTCCGAGTCTCTCCTCCAGCTGGCTCAGCAGCACGTCGACCCACCAGACGTCCCGGGCGGCCGTGACCTTCGGGACGATGACGGTGTCCAGGTTCTCCCTGGCCCCTTCGACCACCTCGATGATGTCCCCGTGGGCCCACCTGGTGTCGATCCCGTTGATCCGCACTGCACGGACGGTGCTGCCCCAGTCGTACTCGTTGAGCGCCTGTACGGCCTTGCCCCGGGCCTGTTCGCGCAGCGCCGGGGCCACCGCGTCCTCCAGGTCGAGGAAGACCAGGTCGGCGTCCGAGGCGGCCGCCTTGGCGAACATGTGGTCGTTGGAGGCGGGGGTGGCCAGTTCCGAGCGTCGCAAGGGAGGTGTGTTCATCGTGTCCTGGTCTCTCCTCGGGTGGGTCTCGTCCACGGTCAGGCGCGTGTGTCGTGCCGTTCCTGCGTGAACAGGTTCGCCGGGCGGTCGAGGGAGAGGTTCTCCCGCAGGGTCCGGCCCGTGTACTCGCTCCGGACGAGCCCCAGGCGGCGGAGTTCGGGCACCACCAGCCGGACGAAGTCCTCGAAGGCGCCGGGGAAGTGGGTGGCGGCCAGGACGAAGCCGTCGCAGGAGCGCGACTCGAACCACTGCCGCATCTGCTGGGCGATCTGCGGCCCGGTGCCCACGAACCGCGGTCCCTGGAGCAGGGTGGCCCGGTGGTTCGCCAGCATGCGCAGGGTCAGTTCGCGGTCGCCGAGGTGCCGCCGCACCCCCTGGACCAGGCCGCGGATCCCGGACACCGAGTCGATGAGTTCGTCGGTGACGACATCGTCGAGGGAGTGGCCCGCGAAGTCGTGGTTGGTGACCTCGGACAGCAGGGTCAACGACGCCATGGGATGCACGAGTTCGTCGAGGAATAGTGCCTCCTTCTCCCGGGCGATCGCCTCCGTCTCGCCCGCGATCGTGTAGACCATGGGCAGCAGCCGTACGGTGTCCGCGTCCCGTCCGGCCTCGGTGACCAGGTCCTTCTGCTCCTGGTAGTGCTCGCGCGCGATCTCCTGGCTGGGATCGGAGGTGAAGATCAGGTCGGCCCACCTGGCCGCGAACAGCCGGCCCCGGCCCGACTGCCCGGCCTGGATGATCACCGGCCGCCCCTGCGGGGTACGCGGCACGGTCAGGGGCCCGCGCACGGTGAAATACTCACCCCGGTGGGCGACTTCGTGGACCTTCTCCGGGTCGGCGAAGATCCCGGCCGTACGGTCGGCGACGATGGCGTCGTCCTCCCACGAGTCCCAGAGTTTCGAGACGACCTCGACGAACTCCTCGGCCCGGTCGTAGCGCTTGTCGTGTTCGATGTGCTCGTCCAGGCCGAAGTTCTGCGCTTCGGCGTCGTTCACCGAGGTCACGACGTTCCAGGCGGCCCGTCCGCCGCTGAGGTGGTCGAGGGTGGCGAACGTCCGTGCGACATGGAAGGGCTGGTAGTAGGTCGTCGAATAGGTCGCGCCCAGCCCGATGTGCTCGGTGGCGCCCGCGACGGCGCCCAGCACGGTGCTCAGGTCGAGCTTCACGGGGCGCGCACCGTAGCGGACGGCGTCGGCCGGCGAGTCGCCGTAGATCGTCGGCATCGCCAGCCGGTCGTCGAAGAACATCAGGTCGAACATGCCTTCCTCCAGCACGCGTGCGATCCGCTGGTAGTAGCGCACGTCCAGGTAGTCCGCCGCCGCACTGGGATAGCGCCACGAACCGGAATACACCGACACGTTGGAGGCCTGGAGAAACGCGACAAGGGTCATCTGGTCATTGCGTGACGTGGACATCGGGGCCTTTCCTGAACGGGGGGCGAGGGAACCAGGGCAAGGCGGAGAGGACTCGGGCGCGACGGAGGACGCCGGCCGCGGCACGCGTGCCGGTTGCATCGCAGGGCGAGCCCAGGCGCTGCGCTCCGTCAGGTCAGCGGAACACCTCGTAGGAGGGGTCGGTGTCGTCCCGGCGTCCCGAGGGCGGCGCGGTTGCCTCGGCCGAGAGCGTCACCTCGCGGTAGAGGTCACCGACGTAGGCTCGGTGGTCGATGGCCCAGACGCCCGCCCGGCGTGACCAGCGGTCCACGTACCGGCCGCGATGGAAAAGGTCCGTGACGAGGCCGTCGGCCGGGCGAGTGCGCAGCCACACCGACACATAGGTCTCGCTGGCAGCTTTTCCCGCCGCGTCGTCGACGTCGACGAGCGGGTTGGAGACCAGGTGCGAATGACCGGCGAGCTGGGCGTGGTACGGCCAGACGAAGTCGAGGAAGCCGGCGGCGGTCCCCCGGTAGGCGGGGCCGTAGTCGGCCGTGCCGTCGGGATGCCAGACGGTGTCCGCGAGTGCACGGTCCATGCGGTCGAGACCACGGCAGTACCGGTACAGCACCTCCGTGATCTCCTGCTGCGCCACGAGCCGGGTGATCGACGCCGAGTCGGTGTGCATGGTTCGCTCCTCTCGTGTGCCGTACGCCCGAGGGCGGAGTGGCGTCGCCGCCCGTAACGGCCGGGATGCCGGGAAACCCCTGCGAGCAACCTAGGAAGTGCCGTGGCGGGAGTCATGGGCTGTGTCCGCTGAGCGGGATCGAATCCGGGGCCGGCGCCCGATGCCGGTTAGCGTGGGCTGTCGTCGAGTGGGCGGCGTGACACCGCCGGTGCGTGCGGCCCGGCGGGGGAGCCTGGCGTTTCGCCCGCGACCGGGTCCCGTACGCCGGACACCGGCCCGAACGTCCGACCGAGGCAGGCCCACCGCCTACGTGCCCAGGCCGCCTCGCGCGGCAGCGCGCGCGGAACTCGCCCGGAGCAGCACGAGACGACGACCGACAGGAAAGGCAGGGAACGCAACCATGAGCGACGGACCACTGGCCGGACTCCGTGTCCTCGATGCCGCCACCCTCGCTGCCGGACCGCTGATCGCCACCTGGCTCGGCGAGCACGGCGCGGACGTGATCAAGATCGAGCAGCCCGACGGCGGTGACCCGCTGCGGCAGTGGGGCGCGCAGAAGGACGGCGTCGGGCTGATGTGGAAGAGCGTCGGCCGCAACAAGAGGAGCGTCACGCTGAATCTGCGCCACGAGACCGGACGGGACCTGCTGCGCCGACTGGCCCGGGAGGCGGACGTCGTGGTGCTGAACCTGCGGCCGTCGACCCTGTGCAAGTGGCGCCTGGACTATCCGAGTCTCGCCGCGGAGAACCCCCGCCTGGTGATGGTGCACGTCACCGGGTACGGAGCGGGCGGGCCGAAGTCCGATCGCCCCGGATTCGGCACCCTCGGCGAGGCGATGAGCGGCTTCGCCCACCTCACCGGCAGCCCGGACGGCCCCCCGACCCTCCCGTCGTTCATGCTCGCCGACGGCGTGGCGGGGCTGACCGCCACCTACGCGGTGATGATGGCCCTCTACCACCGCGACGTACACGGAGCCGACGGCCAGCTCGTCGACGTCAACCTGATCGACCCGCTGGCACGGCTGCTCGAACAGTCGGTGCTGACCTACGACCAACTGGGCGGCATCCCCACCAGAACGGGCAACCGCTGGGACATCAGCGCACCGCGCAATGTCTACCCCACGATGGACGGACACTGGCTCGCCATGTCCGGCAGCGCTCCCACGATCGCGAAGCGCGCCCTCCAGGCGGTGGGACGGCCCGAACTGACCGAGGACCCCCGGTTCGCCGAGGCCCAGCAACGCCTGCGGAACGCCGCCGAGATAGACGCGATCATGGCCGACTGGATCGTGGCCCGCACCCTGGACGACGCGATGGCCGTCTTCGAGGCGGCAGGCGTTGCCGCCGCCCCGGTCTACGACGCCGCGCAACTGCTCGCCGACCCGCACATGGTGGCCAGAGACGTCTACCCGTCCGTTCCGGACGCCCAGCTCGGGGCGATGCGCGTGCAGGCACCGGTGCCCCGGTTCTCGGCGACCCAGGGCGGCATCAGCCATCTGGGCCCGGCACTCGGCGAACACAACGACGAGATCTACGGGGGACTGCTCGGCCTCGACGCCGACCGGCGCCGGGAACTGTCCGAGCAGGGCGTGATCTGAGGCCCGAGGCTCCGTAACCCGGACAGACACATCAGGAACCACCACACACATGCCGGACGAGGTGGTCCGGCCACGGCGGCGGGAGGCCCCGAATGAGCCAACTCGATGTGGACGCAACCGACTTGGGGCAGGTCACCGAGTCCTTCATCGACGGGGTCCCGGTCGGAACACCCGAGGTCTACGAGAACATCGACCCCTCGACCGGACGCTCGCTCGGAGAGGTGTCGAGAGGGACCCCCGAGCAGGTCGACCGGGCGGTCGCCTCGGCACGCGCGGCACAGCGGGTGTGGCGCACCACGACACCGGAGCAGCGCGCCGACCTGCTGTGCCGGCTGGCCGACCTGATCGAGAGCCGGTCGGAGGAACTGGCCCGGCTGGAGAGCGAGGACTCCGGCAAACCCCTGACCCAGGCACGCAACGACGCGCGGGTGTGCGCCCGTTACTTCCGTTTCTACGGCCACGCGATCGACTCCTACTACGGCCTGAGCCTGCCCCTGCGCCCCGACCTCCACGTGTACACGCGTCGCGAACCCCACGGTGTCACCGGCCGCATCCTCGCCTGGAACTATCCCCTGCAACTGCTGGCCCGCGGGGTGGCACCCGCCCTCGCGACCGGGAACTGCGCCGTGGTGAAACCCGCCGACGAGACGCCGCGCACCGCGGTGGCCGTGGCAAGGCTCGCCCTGCAGGCCGGGCTGCCGCAGGGGGTGTTCAACGTCGTGACCGGGCTCGGTGCCGAGGCCGGTGCCGCGCTGGCGGCCCATCCCGGCGTCGACCATCTGGGCTTCGTCGGCTCCACCCGGGTCGGCGCCCTCGTCGCCACGGCCGCCGCCGAGCGGGTGTCCCCGGTGACCCTCGAACTCGGGGGCAAGTCGGCCCACTTGGTGTTCCCCGACGCCGACGTCGAGAAGGCCGCCCGGGTCGCGGCGGGCGCGATCCTCCAGAACGCCGGGCAGACCTGTTCCGCGGGGTCGCGGGTGCTCGTCCACGAGAGCGTGCACGCCGAACTGGTGGAGCGCGTCGCGGGGCACTTCGCCGAGGTGACGATAGGCCGGGGCCTCGACGATCCCGACCTCGGCCCGCTCGTCTCGCGCAAGCAGCAGGACCGGGTCCGCGCATATGTGGGATCGGCCGGCACCGGCGAGATCGTCTTCGGCGGTTCGGTGGCCGAGCCTGAAGGCATGACGGACGGCGCCTACTTCATGCCGACCCTGATCGACGGCGTGGACCCGGCGGCACCGATCGCACAGGAGGAGATCTTCGGGCCCGTGCTCACCACGATGCGGTTCGCGACCGAGGAGGAGGCCGTCGCCCTGGCGAACGGGACCGAGTACGCCCTGCTCGGCGCCGTCTGGACCAGGGACCTCAGCCGCGCACACCGGGTCGCCGCCGAGGTGGAGGCCGGCCAGGTCTATGTGAACACCTATGGTGCGGGCGGCGGTGTGGAACTCCCGTTCGGCGGATTCCGCAAGTCCGGCTACGGCCGTGAGAAGGGCGTGGAGGCCCTCGACAGCTGCACCGCGACGAAGACGATCGTCGTCCAGCTTTGAGGCGCACCTCTGAGCCGGCCTCTTGTGATCCCCCTGGTTCAGGGCACGTCGCCGACGTACTCGTCCACCCGGCGGCGCAGCAGCCAGCGTCCCGCCGACTCCTCGAACGTGTCGTGATACCGCGCCACGATGGCGACGGACCAGGCGGAACCGGCGCGGACGAGCATCACCACATCGCTGGTCGCCTTCGCCGTGCGGTCGTCCCACTCCGTGAGGAGCGTGTTGCCGACGAGGTGGCGCTGCGGCCGGTCCGGATCCGGCCGCCACCCCGGACGGGAGAACGCCTCACGGATGGCGTCGGCACCCACCAGGGGCTCGAAACCGGGTATCTCGACCACGCCGTCCGGCAGGTACAGCGCGACCATGTCCTCGGTACGGCCCTCGTCCTGGGCCTGGGCGTGCGCGGCGACCGTCGCCCGCACGCCCGCGCTCACCTCGGCGAATTCCGGCACCGCCGCACCTACTTGATGGCGATCGGAGTGATGGGGGAGCCGACGGAGCCCGTCACCTTCAGCCCCGGGGCGCAGAACAGCATGTCCCACACGCCGTCCTCCTCGCAGTCCGCGGCCAACTCCTCGAAGTTGAACATCTCGCCGAGGGTGAGGCCCATGTCCCGGATCACCACCTGGTGGAACGGGATCGTCGCGCCCTTGACCGGACTGGGCCACACCTCGCCGGAGTGGTTGTCCATCGCGAGCGCCGCGACCTCGCGTTCGTACAGCCAGTTGCAGGTGTCGAGGCAGGGCCCGGGGGCGTTGCCGAGGAAGTGTTCGCGGTCGCCCTCCAGGAACCACTGGTAGGAGCCGGTGCGCAGCAGCACGATGTCGCCGGACCCGACGCGCACGCCCTGGCGTTCCTCGGCGGCCAGCAGGTCGGCCTCCGTGATCTCGTACGAGTCCTCCAGGCGGTCCACGCCCTTCGACCGCGCGATGTCGAGCAGGACCCCGCGGGAGATCAGCCGGTCGACGGCCTTGTGGAACGAGTTGCGGCTGGCACCCTGGAAGTTGTTGACCGCAGCGGCCGGCACGTTGTTGTAGAAGGTACCGCCGTAGCCGGCGTGCGCCAGCCCGTCCCACTGGGTGGCGGCCTGCAGACCGGTGACGATCATGTCGTCGGCGGAGATCAGACCGTCCTGGGCGAACCCGGTGTCGGACGGCAGCAGCGTCATGACATGGATCGGGTTGTTGCGGAAACCCCCGGACTTGAAGGGCCCGTTGCTGTCGAACGCCATGCCCAGGTCGAACGCCTTGCCTGTACGGACGAGTTGTGCGGCCTCGATGCGCTTCTGCGGGGTCACGAAGTTGAGGGTGCCGATCTCGTCGTCGTCTCCCCAACGACCCCAGTTGTTGAGTTTCTTGCCGAGTTCGTGATGAGGCCAGACCTTCTCTGCGCTCACGCTTCTCCCTCTTCTCCTCGCCGATGTGCCATGTAACGGCTGACGCATTCCATGAGGTCGCGGGGAACGTGGTATCCGGAGTGGTCCTTGATCCGGTCCAGGTTCCCGACGATGTCCTCGGTCGTGACTTTGAGCGGATCGGCGGGCAGATAGCCCTCGGTGACCCCGACGAAGAGGTGCGCGAAACGTCCGGCTCCGGCGAGGAACACCTCGCCGTTCACGTCGCACGCCTCGTGGGCGAGATACGCCACCATGGGCGCCACGAGCGCGGGATCCATCACACTGCCACCGGGGTGGCGCTGTTCGCGCAGCGCGTCCATGCTCTCCGAGGGACCGCCGCCCATCCGCGTCATGGCGTTGGGGGCGATCACGTTGACCTTGATGTCGTGGCCGCGGGCCGAGGCCGCCATGCTGCGGGCCATCCCGATCATCGCCGCCTTGGCGGTGGCGTAACCCAGGTTGTCCGGGAGTCCGAACATCCCGATCGAGCCGGTGAGGACGACCCGGCCGTAGTTCCGCTCCAGCATGTACGGCCAGGCCGCACGTGTGGTGTGGAAAGCACCGAGTACGTGTACCGCCAGGTGGCTTTCGATGTTCGTCGCGTCGATGCCCGGCAGCCCGGCGAACCGCACGTTGCCGGCGTTGTTGACGACGATGTCGATCCGCCCGAACGCCTCGACGGCGGCTTCGACGGGCCGTCGGCCGCCGTCCGCGGTGGAGATGTCACTCGTGTCGGCGATCGCCGTACCGCCGGCGTCGTTGATCTCCGCGGCGACTGCCTCGGCGGGACCGGTGTCGGAACCGAAGCCCTCCATCGAGCCGCCCAGGTCGTTCACTACGACCTTCGCGCCCAGTTCACCGAGGAGCAGGGCGTAGGCCCGCCCGATCCCGCGTCCGGCGCCGGTGACCACCGCAACGCGATCGTCGAAGAGGTGTTGCCGCATGACCATGCCTTCCGGTTCAGGAGAGGAAGCGGGAGTATTTCGACTGGAGGACCTCGCCCATGAACTCGCGCAGCTTCGGCCGTCCGCCGGGATTCAGTAGGAAACTCCGGGGCTTTCCGGCGATGTTGGAACCGAAGAAATAGCTGTGCTCGCCGAACGGGGAATACGCGGCGAGCTCCGCGACCATGGCGTTCCAGCCCGCCTCCGTGTCGGCGGGGACCTCGATCACCCGGTGGCCGTGATCGCGCAGGTACTCGATCGCGTCGGCGACGAAGTTCACCTGGTCCTCGGCGTACCGCGGGTTGTTGCCGGCCGCACCGTGGGGCCCTCCGGGAAAGAAGAAGTTCGGGAAGCCGTGGCTCATGAGCCCGAGGAACGTGCGCGGGCCGTCGGCCCAGTGGTCCTCCAGCGCCAGCCCGCCGCGGCCGCGCACCCCCATCCGGTTCAGCGCGCCGGTGCCGAAGTCGAACCCCGACGCCCAGACGATGACGTCGAACTCGCGCAGTCCGTCGGTCGTTTCGATCCCGGTCTCCGTCACCCGGACGAGCGGGTTCTCCCGGAGATCGACCAGGCTCACCTTCGGATCGTTGTAGGCCTCGAAGTAGCCGGTCACGAAGGGCGGCCGCTTCCCGGCCCAGCCGTGGTCGGTGGGGATGAGCCGCTCGGCCGTCGCCGGATCCTTGACGATGCCGCGGACCTTCTCGGCCATGAAGGCGCACCAGTCGTCGTTGGCGGCCTTGTCCGTGAGCATGTCGGCGTAGTGGCTGATCACCTTGGCGAAGCCCGGGCTGTGCCACATCCGGTCGTGGAACTCCCACCGTTCGGGCTTGGAGTCCTCGAAGGCCCTGCGGTCACGCGGCTGGTGCAGGAACCCGCTCGCGGAGGCGTTCAGGTTCTCCCGCAACTGCTCGAAATGGGCCCTCAGCTGCGCCTGTTGCTCGGCGGTGATCGGCTCGTTGTTCAGCGGGGTGCACCAGTTCGGCGACCGCTGATAGACCGTCAGGGAGGCGACGTCCGCGACGATCGAGGGGATCACCTGGACGCCGCTCGAACCGGTGCCGACCACCGCGACCCGTTTGTCTGCGAAGTCGACGGGAGTGTCGGGCCACAGGCCGGTGTGGTGGGCCACGCCCCTGAAGTCCTCGATACCGGGCACGTCGGGGAAGACCGGCACCGACAGCACACCGGTGGCCGCGACCACGAACCGCGCCCGCACCTCGGTGCCGTCGGTCGCCCGCACCAGCCAGGTGGCCGAAGGCTCGTCGAAAAGCGCGGAGTTGACCCGGGCTCCGAACCGGATGTGGCCGCGCAGGTCCAACGTGTCGACGGCGTAGTTGAAGTACCGCTCGTTCTCCGGCTGCCCGGCGAACCGCTCGCGCCACTCCCAGCCCTCGAACAGCTCCTTCGAGAACAGATAGCCGTAGGTGTAGCTCTCCGAGTCGAGGCGGGCTCCCGGATACCGGTTCCAGTGCCACACCCCGCCGACCCCCTGGCCGGCCTCCAGCAGCCGGGCGGAGAGTCCCGCGTCGAGGGCCCGCTTCAGCTGATGGATCCCGGTGACACCGGCACCGATGACCACCAGGTCGACATCGGTGTCGACGGCGTTCGGGCTCCCGTTGCTTGCAGGGACTGCCAAGTCGCTCACCCCCTGCGCGGATCGCCGGCCGTCAGCCTGGTGGTGAAGCCCCAGGGAATGCCGAGTCCGGTCGCGGCGTCGGTGACGAGCGTGTCGCTCGTGCGCGTGCGTATCCCCACGCCCTGCGCGTCCAGATGGCGTGCGACGCGGTCGAGGTCGGCGACCTTCCAGGTGATCGAGTGGTACGTGTCGTTCGGTGCGCCGGTGGCCCAGTCGGCGTGTGCCGGGGTGCCGTCGTCGGGGACCGCGTACTCGAAGACCGCGTCGGCCAGGTGGACGTAGGTGCTCTGCGCGCCCAGCACCTCGTTGCGTCCCGTGTGGATGACCGTCCCGCCCAGTCCGTCGACCATCACGCGCAGGGCGCGGTCGACGCGGTCGGTGAGCACGGTGTGGTGCGAGCAGCGCTCGATGCCGAGCGGGTCGTCCTCGGACACCGGCGGCAGCTCCCAGTCCGGGGCCAGCCGGTGGTCCAGCGGGAACGGGATCTGCGGCAGGAACTCGTAGCGCAGGCCCGCGTCCTCGGGAACCGTGAAGAAGATCGGCATCGGGGAGTTGGGCGCGGTCGGGGGATCGTCTCCCTCGGCGACCTCGTCGAGTTGACCGACCATGCCGATGCCGAGCCCCTTGAGCGCGCGATAGGCGTCCGCGATGCCGTCGACGTACCAGCCGAACCCCTTCAGGTGCGGCTTGTCGACCGAGGCATAGCGCTGGAGGCCCTGGAGGACGTAGCGCTTCGGGTCGATCGTGTCGAACAGGACGTCGTTGATCGGCGTGAACGTCGAGTAGTCGGTCGGATAGCCGTCACTGACGGGGGCGTTTCGCGTCATCTCGGCCATCGGCCGGCTGGGCCGCCCGAAGACGCGCTCGAACCACGCCTCCGCCTCGCGGAGATCGGTCACATGATGGCTGGGGTGGTACAGCAGGGTCACACGAAAGCCGCCGTCGGTCATGGCGGTCCTCCCTTTCTCAGGTCTGTCGTACGAGCCGTGCGGGGCCGGCGGTCACCAGGCGACGGGCAGTTCGTAGATGCCGTAGGCCTGCGAGTCCTCCTTGAACGCCAGTTCCTCCAGACCGGCCGCCAGCCGCAATGTGGGAATGCGGCGGAACAGGGTGCTGAAGACCACCTGGAGTTCGATGCGGGCCAGCTGCTGTCCGACGCACTGGTGGGGGCCCCAGCCGAACGCGAGATGGTGGCCCGCGGCGCGGTCCAGGGTCAGCACCTCGGGGTCGGGGAACGCCTCCGGGTCCCAGTTCGCCGCCGGCAGACTGGCGATGACCCCCTCACCGGCGCGGATCGTCACGCCCTCGAACTCGACGTCCTCGACGACCGCGCGGCGGGCCAGCAGATGGGCGATGGTCAGATAGCGCAGCAGTTCCTCGACGGCCTTCGCGACGTAGTCGGGGTCGTCGGAGTTCTCGCGCAGGGCGGCGAGCTGGTCAGGGTTCTGGAGCAGCAGCGCCGTCCCCAGCGTGATCATGTTGGCGCTCGTGTCGTGGCCCGCGACCAGCAGGATGTGGCCCAGCGGTGCGGCTTCCTCCAGCGAGAGCTCACCGGCCTTGATCCGCGCCCCCAGGTCCGAGAGCACGTCCTCGGCCGGGTCGTCCATCTTGGCCTCGATGAGCCGGGCGATGTACGCGCGCAGCGCGCTCGCCGTGGCCGCGTTCTCCTCGGGGGTCTTGTGCACCGCGTTGGTGACGCCGGCGTGCTTCTGGAAGAAGGCGTGGTCCTCGTACGGCACCCCGAGCAGCTCGCAGATCATCAGCGACGGCAGGGGCAGGGAGAGCGCCTCGTTCAGCTCGGTCGGGTTGGGGCCGTCCAGCATCCTGTCGATGAGGTCGTCGGTGATCCGCTGGATCGCCGGCTGGAGTTTCCGCATCCGGTGGCGGGTGAAGGAACTGGTGAGCATCCTCCGCCAGCGGGAGTGCTCGGCGCCGTCGGTGTTGTTGATCGACGGCTGCATCTCGCCCGCGTGCGCCTTCATGGCCGCGGTGGTGTGCGGGTATCCCGGCGCGCCGATGTTCGCGCTCATTCTCGCATCGGCGAGGATCGCGCGCTGGGCGGCGTGGGTGAGGACCAGCCACGGGGTGGTGCCGTCCCAGCTGCGCACGCGCATCACCGGCTGGCCGGTGTCGCGGAGTCCCAGCAGGTCGGGTGGGGGAGCGAAGGGGCAGGTGCCCGACCTCGGCGCCGGGAACCGCGGGGGTTCCTCCGTCGCTTCGGTGTCCGTCACGGTCTCTGTCATGGTCGTCCCTTGCCTGTGGCGTTGTTCGTGGCCTTGTTCGTGCCGCTCAGACGAAGTAGCGGCCGCCGTTGACGCTGAGGGTCTGTCCCGTCACGTATCCGGCCTCGTCGGACGCGAGGTAGGCGACCGCGTAGGCGATCTCGTCGGGGCGCCCGGCCCGTTTCATGGGCATGGTCGCGCCCAGCGCGTCGGGGTCGAATCCCTCGCGGAGCAGGGGAGTGTCGATGAGGCTCGGCGCCACGTTGTTGACGGTGATGCCGGTGCCGGCGAACTCGAGGGCGAGCGCCTTGGTCAGACCGATCACCCCGCCCTTGGACGCCGCGTAGTGGGACACCGCGGGACCGCCGGTCTGGGCGGACGAGGACGAGATGTTGACGATGCGTCCGTGCCCCGCGGTCAGCATGTCCGGCACGAGGGCTCGCGTGACCAGGAAGGGGCCCTTGAGGTTGATCCGGATCATCCGGTCCCAGGTCTCCTCGGTGAGGTCGGGGAACGGCACGTAGTTGGTGATACCGGCGTTGTTGACCAGGATGGTGACCGGGCCGAGTTCCGCGTGCGTCTGCTCCGCCGCGGCCGTGACGGCCGCGGCATCGGCCGCGTCGCCGACGACCGCCACCGCCTTGCCGCCCGCCTCTCCGATCGCGTCAGCCGTCTCGTGCGCCCCCGTGCCGTCCAGGTCCCAGACGGCGACCGTCGCGCCCTGGGCGGCGAGCACCAGGGCGATCGCCCGTCCGATACCTCGGCCGCCACCGGTGACGACCGCGCTTCTTCCGTTCAGTGACGTCATTCAGGACTCCAGGTAGGTGCTACTGCTTCGGTTCTGCGGGGATGTCACCCCTCGCCGCGCCGCGTGCCGGACCCAGTGCCTTCCGGGCGGCCTTCCGTGCGGCCACGGCCCGGGGGAAGCCCGCGTATCCGGCGGAGTGGTAAAGGACTTCGGCGATCTCGTCTTCCGTCAGCCCGTTGTTCAGCCCTATCCGGACGTGGCTGCCGAGTTCGTCCTCGGCGCCCAGTGCGATCAGGATCCCCAGCGTGACCAGGCTGCGGTCCCGTCGTGCCAGACCCTCGCGCGCCCAGAGTTCGGCCCAGACGCTGACCAGGCCGATCTCCACGAGGTCCGCGCCCACACCGTCGTCACGCAGGTCGGCGTCCTCGGCGAGGGGGGTGTTGACGACCGAGGACATCGTTCGGAGTCCGAGTCCGCGCAACTCGGCCGCTGTCGTGGGATTTACGGGGGATTCTCCGTCCGTCCCGCTCACCGGGACGGACTTTCTGTCGCCTGCACTCGCCACACCCTTCTCTCGGTCACCGGGTTACGTATTCAGATTGGTAAAATTAGCTATCTGATTGAACCGTATGTGAAGGGGGGTGGATACGGCAATGCCCTGGACGACGACTCGTCGCCATGGGGCGGTCATGGTGCCATCGGCCTGACATCAGTGCAGGTCAGAACCTTGGCGGCAGGAGCTTCGACAAAAGGGGTGTGTCGGGAGCAAGGACCGGTCCGTGGTGTAGCGGGCTACACCACGGATACGGGAGAGCGCTCCCTCGTGGCTCCGGTCGTCTCGCGGAAGGGTGAGGTGTGGAGACGGACGCCTCCCTGAACCCACTGCGAACAGGGCGGACTTTCCCATGCCGAGGCGGTCCCGGCTCCACGCGCACTGCCGGAACCGCTTATGTGGAGGCTTCCCTCGTCATGGCAACTGTCCTGTATCACCTGGGCCGTGTGGCCTTTCGTTGGCGATGGTTCGTCGTCGTGCTGTGGGTGGCGGTGCTGGGTGCCGTCGGATTCGCCGCGTCGAAGGCGCCCGCAGCGGCCGACGAGGGCTTCACGATGCCCGGGATCGAGTCCCAGAAGGCGTTCGACCTGCTGGAGCAGCGTTTCCCGGGGACCACGGCCGACGCGGCGAGCGCGCGCATCGTGTTCGTCGCCCCGAGCGGGGAGAAGGTGACCGCGGCCGGCAACCGGGCCGCGATCGAGAAGCTGGGCGACGAGGCCGCCGACGGCCCACAGGTCGCCACCGCGGTCGACCCCTTCCAGGCCAGGGCCGTCAGCAAGGACGGTACGACCGCGTACGCGACCGTCTCCTTCAAGGCGAAGGCGGACGACCTGACCGACGCGAGCAAGAAGCATCTGGAGTCCGCCATCGACGTGGCCCGGCAGGCGGGCCTGACCGTCGAGGTCGGCGGCGACGCGCAGGCGACTCAGCCCGCGGCCGGCGGACCGGCCGAGGTGATCGCCATCGCCGTCGCCGCCGTCGTCC
>NZ_JBHXLU010000049.1:0-86389 GCF_042720695.1 Streptomyces sp. NPDC058457
CTGGCGTTGACTTTTGGCACGCTGTTGAGTTCTCAAGGAACGGTCGCTTCCTTTGTACTCACCCTCTCGGGCTTTCCTCCGGGCTTCCCTTCGGTCTTGCGTTTCCGACTCTATCAGATCTTTTCTCGATCCGATTTCCTCGGTGCTTTCCAGGTTCTCGCTCTCGCGTTTCCCTTTCCGGCGGTTCCGACTCTATCAGATCCTTTCGGCGTCTGATTCCCAGTCAGCGGGAGTTGTCTTCCCGGCCGCTGGGCCGTTCCGACGAGTGAGACTTTAGCGGATTCCCGGCCTCCGAGCTAATCGGGGGCCGCGTCCTTTCGAACGTGGATTCCTCATTACGTAAATACGCACACCGAAGCCCCGACGACATGTCGCCGATTGCTGGTTGGTACTTGCGGAATGGCTGCCCGGGGACCGACCGAGGTCGGCGCTCACGTCGGACAACTCGGAGAACACTACGTACCCGGTTGGGGCGTGTCAACTCGCGGTGGGACGGCGCCCCCGGGGCGTATGGTGGACGGCATGACTACGCGTACGTGTACCCAGCAGTGGTGGCCCGCCTGACGGCGGCCGCGCTCACGTACGTATTCAACGGCCGCCGCTTCGGCGGCCGTTCGCGTATCTCCCTCCGGAACCTCTGAGGGTCGGCCGCCGGGGACGGCGGTCTCGACCAGGAGGTGGAGAGGGAATGACACGGGTCTTCAGCGGGATCAAGCCGACCGGGCACCTGACACTGGGGAACTACCTGGGAGCGATGCGGCAGTGGGCCGCCGTGGACCAGCACCAGGCCGACGCCCTGTTCTGCGTCGTCGATCTGCACGGGATGACCGTGGACCACGATCCGGCCCGGCTGCGCAGGCTCACCCGACAGGCGGCGACGCTGCTGCTGGCCGCGGGGCTGGATCCCGATCTGTGCACAGTGTTCGTGCAGAGCCATGTCGACGAGCACACCCGGCTGTCGTACGTCATGGAGTGCGTGGCGACCGACGGTGAGATGCGGCGGATGATCCAGTACAAGGAGAAGGCCGCGAGCGAGGGGGCGCGTGGGCGGGGTGTGCGGTTGTCCTTGCTGACGTATCCGGCGCTGATGGCGGCGGACATCCTGGCGTACGGGGCGGACGAGGTGCCGGTCGGGGACGATCAGTCGCAGCACGTGGAGCTGACGCGGGATCTGGCGGTGCGGTTCAACCAGCGGTATGGGCACACGTTCGTGGTGCCGAAGGCGACCGTGCCGGCGGTGGCGGCGCGGGTGATGAATCTGCAGGATCCGATGTCGAAGATGGGGAAGAGCGACGACTCCGGACCCGGGATCGTCTATCTGCTCGACGAGCCGGACGTGATCCGGAAGAAGGTCATGCGGGCCGTGACCGACAGCGGGCAGGAGGTCGTGTACGACCGGGAGGAGCGGCCCGGGATCGCGAATCTGCTGGAGTTTCTCGCTGCGTGCACGGGTGGGAACCCTGAGTCACTGGCAACCGTTCACGATTCGTACGGCGCTCTGAAGCAGGCCACCGCGGAGGCGGTACTGGAGGCGCTCAGGCCCGTGCAGGCCAGGCACAAGGAGTTGTGTGCCGATCCGGGATATGTGGAGGAGGTGCTGCGGCATGGAGCGGAGAAGGCTCGGGCGATCGCCCGGCCGATCGTCGATACGGCCTATCGGGCGATCGGGCTGTTGCCGCCCGGCGCCTTCTCGGGCCTGGGATCGGGCTCGGGGTCGGTGACGGCGGAGCCCGCGTTGAACTCGGCGCGGTAGGCGCGGGGGCCGGCGGGGCGGTGAGCCACCGCCCCGGGGTCCTTGGCTCTTCGGCTCCTCGGCTCCTCAGTCCTTCTTGCCGGAGGCCAGTTCGCGGCTGCGGTCGCGGGCGGCTTCGAGGGCGGCGATGAGGGCGGCGCGGACGCCGTGGTTCTCCAGTTCGCGGATGGCGTTGATGGTGGTGCCCGCTGGCGAGGTGACGTTCTCGCGGAGCTTGACGGGGTGTTCGCCGCTGTCGCGGAGCATCACGGCAGCGCCGATCGCGGACTGGACGATGAGGTCGTGGGCCTTGTCGCGGGGCAGGCCGAGCAGGATGCCGGCGTCGGTCATGGCCTCGACCAGGTAGAAGAAGTACGCCGGGCCCGAGCCGGAGAGGGCGGTGCAGGCGTCCTGCTGGGACTCGGGGACGCGGAGGGTCTTGCCGACGGCGCCGAAGATCTCCTCGGCGTGCGCGAGGTGGGCGGCGGTGGCGTGGCTGCCGGCGGAGATGACGGACATCGCCTCGTCGACGAGGGCTGGGGTGTTCGTCATGACACGGACGACCGGGGTGCCGGGGGCGAGGCGTTCCTCGAAGAAGGAGGTGGGGATGCCCGCCGCGCCGCTGATGATGAGGCGGTCGGCGGGGATGTGCGGGGCGAGTTCGTCGAGGAGGGCGCCCATGTCCTGCGGCTTGACCGTGAGGATCAGGGTGTCGGCGGTCTTCGCGGCCTCGGGGTTGGTGACCGGGGTGACTCCGTGGCGGGTGCGGAGTTCTTCGGCGCGTTCGGGGCGGCGGGCGGTGACCAGGAGGTCGGCGGGGGCCCAGCCGGCGCGGATCATTCCGCTGAGCAGGGCTTCGCCGATCTTGCCGGTGCCGAGGACTGCGACTTTCTGACTCATGCGGTTCAGTCTGGCACCGGGGGTCGGGGCGGGGGTCGTTTGTCCGCTGGCCGGACTTCGGCGTTGGGCATCGGTGGTGGACGTCGGTGGTGGCTAGGCCGTCCGTCGCCGCAGGGTGGCCGCTCCGAGGGTCAGGACCAGCAGGGCGCAGCCGGCGACGATCAGGACGTCCCTGACGAAGGTGGCAGTCATGTCGGTGTGGTGGAGGACCTCGTTCATGCCGTCGACGGCATAGGACATGGGGAGGACGTCGGAGATGGCTTCGAGGGCGGGGTGCATCTCGGAGCGGGGGGTGAACAGGCCGCAGAGGAGGAGTTGGGGGAAGATCACCGCGGGCATGAACTGGACCGCCTGGAATTCCGAGGCCGCGAAGGCCGATACGAAGAGACCGAGGGCCGTGCCGAGCAGGGCGTCGAGCAGGGCGACCAGGAGCAGGAGCCAGGGGGATCCGGTGACGTCGAGGCCCAGGAGCCAGACGGCCAGGCCGGTGGCGAGGGCCGACTGGATGATCGCGAGGATGCCGAAGGCAAGGGCGTAGCCGGCGATGAGGTCGGCTTTGCCGAGGGGCATGGCGAGGAGGCGTTCGAGGGTGCCGGAGGTGCGTTCGCGGAGGGTGGCGATGGAGGTCACCAGGAACATCGTGATGAGCGGGAAGATGCCGAGGAGTGAGGCGCCGATGTTGTCGAAGGTCCGCGGGCTGCCGTCGAAGACGTAGCGGAGCAACACCAGCATCAGGCAGGGGATGAGGATCAGCAGCGCGATGGTGCGGGGGTCGTGGCGGAGCTGCCGCAGGACGCGGGCGGCGGTGGCGGTGGTGCGGGAGAGGTTGAGGGCGCCGACCGGAATGGTGTCGGCGGTGGTGGTCGCGGTCTGAGTGGTCATCGTGCCGTTTCCTTCGTGCGGGAGTTGGCTGCGGCTTCGTCGACGAGGTGGAGGAAGGCGGCCTCGACGGTGTCGGAGCCGGTGCGGGTGCGCAGGGCTTCGGGGGTGTCGTCGGCGAGGATCTCGCCCTCGCGCATGAGGAGGAGGCGGTGGCAGCGCTCGGCCTCGTCCATGACGTGGGAGGAGATGAGGAGGGTGGCGCCGCGGGTGGCGGCGATGGAGTGGAAGAGGTTCCAGAGGTCGCGGCGCAGGACGGGGTCCAGGCCGACGGTGGGTTCGTCGAGGACGAGGAGTTCGGGGCTGCCGAGCAGGGCGACGGCGAGGGAGACGCGGTTGCGCTGGCCGCCGGAGAGGTTGCCGGCGAGGGCGTCGGCGTGGCTGGCGAGGTCGACTTCGCCGAGGACGCGGTCGACGTCGGCGCGGCGGTCGGAGGTGGGGCGGGTGGGGTCGAGGACCGAGCCGAAGTAGTCGAGGTTCTGGCGGATGGTCAGGTCGTCGTAGACGGAGGCGGCTTGGGTGACGTAGCCGATGCGGGTGCGCAGGGAGGGGTGACCGGCGGGGCGGCCGAGGACGTTCAGGGTGCCGGTGACCTTGGCCTGGGTGCCGACGATGGAGCGCATCAGGGTGGACTTGCCGCATCCGGAGGGGCCGAGCAGGCCGGTGATCTGACCGCGCGGGACGGTGAAGTCGAGGCCGCGGAGGACCGTGCGGGGGCCGCGGACCGCGGTGAGTCCGGCGGCTTGGACGGTGGGGGGCAGGGCGGAGTTGCCGGGGGCCTGGGGCGGCTCCGGCGAGGAATTCATCATGTGATGAATAATGCTGGCGAGGGGGTTGGCCGTCAAGGGGAGGGGATATGAGGGGGCGGAGGCGGGGGGTGGGGACGCTTACCCGGCGCTCGCGGGGTGCCGCTGCGCCCACCCGTGCCGCCCTGGGGGCACCTCCCAGGTCCTTAAGGCACTGGGGGAGGCACGACTGCCCGCGGCTGAATGAACTGACACGAACGCCCGCGGCTATGTGAGCCGCGGCTGGGAGGCGCCCCGTAAGGGGCGCGGGGAACTGCGCGGCCAGCCCCCACCGGCCCGCGGCCGAGTCACTGCCGCGGGCCGGTGCTCGCAGGCGGGCGCCGGCGGGCGACGCTCAGGTGTTGAGGGCGACGAGCAGCAGAACGTCGTACGTCTCCTCGACGATGCCGTCGGGGAAGGTCTTCAGGAGGTGGGCGCGTTCCTCGGCGAGGAAGGCGGTGCGGCGGGCCTCGGGGGTGACGAGGAACGCGGAGTGGCTGCCGATGTTGGCGAGGTGGGTGTCGACCGGGACGCGGCGGCTCCAGCGGACCTCGCGGCGGGCGAAGCGGAGGCGGCCGCTGGGGTCGGCGAGGTCGGTGCGGTCGGCGGACTTGCTCTGCTCCGCCCTGGCGTCGATGCCGAAGAACCGGCTGATGCGGTCGGCGTAGTCGGCGATCCAGTCGACGTCGAGCGCGTCGGTGTTCCACCACAGCGCCAGCGCCCCGCCGGGACGCAGCACGCGCAGCGCCTCCGGCACGGAGCGGGCCGGGTCGGTCCAGTGCCAGGCCTGGGCGTAGGTGAGGAAGTCGGCGGTGGCGGCGGCGAGCGGGAGGGCGTTGCCGTTGCCGCGGACGATCGGGACGTCGGGGAGGGTGGTGTGGAACTGCGCTGCCATGCCCTCCCCCGGCTCCACCGCGACCACGTCGGCGCCGCGCGCGTGCAGGAGGGCGGTCGCGATGCCGGTGCCCGCGCCGACGTCGACCACCCGGGCGCCCGTGAGGGAGCGGCCGGCCTCCTCCTCGACGGCGTCGAGCAGGGCGGGCGGGTAGGAGGGGCGGTTCGCGGCGTACTGGGCCGCCGCGGCGTCGAAGGAGCGGGCGCGGGCGGCGTGGGAGGGAGCGGGGGTCGAGGTCGGGGTCACGTTCCGGGGATACGACTGCGACTGGCCTGTGGTCATGCGGCCATGGTCCCGGGGGGCGTGGCGGGGGCGACAGAGATTACAGAGATTTCCGGGAGGGGTGGGCCGGATGCCATGGTCGGCCGCGGGCGGCCTCGGTCCCCGTGCCCGTCCCCTACGCCTACGCCTACAACCAGCGGTCGGCCCGGCTCCTGTGCCTGCGCTTCCTGTGTGCGACCGGCGCGTCGGCGACAACGCCTGCGCTTCTCCTCCGCGACCGGCGCGGCCTGCCCGTCGGCCCTATCGCTTCCGCTTCTTCTTCGACGGGTTGCCCGAGCGGCGGGTGGTGCGGTGTTCGTGCTGCTGGAGGGCGGTGTCGTACTCGGCTCGGTGGAGCTTCTCGCCCGGGGCCTCGATGAGGGAGCGGAAGAAGTAGGCGAGGAGCGAGCCGACGAAGCCGATGGCGAGGAGGCCGCGCAGGGAGGCCTGGCGTTCGGGGTCGGGGCGCTTGCCGAAGGACTCCCAGGTGTTGCGGAAGGCCAGGGCGCTGCAGATGGCGAACATCGCGACGACCAGGACGGACACGAAGGCACCGGTGTCGGCCAGCTGGACGCCCTCGTAGGCGAGGCGGAGGACCAGGCAGGAGGCGACAGCGGCGGCGAGGGAGCCCACGGCCACGCCGATCCGACGGACGGTGTAGCCGTCGTCGTGGTTCACCCAGGTCGTGCCGAAGAAGCGGAGGGGCTCGGGGCGGGGTCCGCCGGTGGAGCCCGCGGGGGTGTCCGGGGTACCTGGTTCGTCGCTCACGGGACGATTATGGCGCCGGGGGCCGCGGGCTCCGGGTCGGGGTTGGTGTACGGGGTCAGGCGCAGCGGTCGGCCACGTAGCCGTCACTGCCCGTGTTGACGTAGGTGTCCGAGACGTACTCGCCGTTGTCGATGTTGTCCCAGATGTTCGACGTGCCGTAGTAGCCGGACACCGTCGTACCCGGGGTCTGGCAGAAGATCGGGACCTTGGTGTTCTCGGGGAGGGTCCGGGTGATGTCGTAGCTGGTGCCCGGGCCGCTGCGGACGTTCAGGCGGACGCCCGGGGCGACCGAGTACGTCGATACGGCGGCGGCGACCGAGGCCGACCCCAGAACCATGAGGAAGGCTCCGGCGGAGCCTGCGAGAAGGACGGAAGCGCGTCTTAAGGGTGTCATCCCAGTCCTCCTGGACCGGTCAGGAGCAGCGGTCGGCCACGTAGCCGTCGCTGCCCGTGTTGACGTAGGCGTCTGACACGAACTCGCCGTTGCTGATGTTGTCCCAGATGTTCGACGTGCCGTAGTAGCCGGACACCGAGGTACCCGGCGTCTGGCAGTAGATCGGGACCTTGGCGCCCTCAGGGAGGGTCCGGGTGATGTCGTAGCTGGTGCCCGGGCCACTGCGGACGTTCAGACGGACGCCCGGGGCCACCGAGTAATAACGAACGCTGGTGGCTGCCGCCAGCGTCGTGACGGCCTCTTCCTCGCCGCCGCTCCCGGCTTGCTGCGCGTGATCGACAGACATGTAGTGCTCCCCCCACTGGACCCATGAGTGCCATGGAGTCCCGTTGATTCCCCGCATTCGAGCCACGAAACACATGTACGTAACTCGCACGCGGAGGCTAGCAAGCCGCCTCTGTCTCGTACGCGTCATCGACTAGGCTCCGTGCGTCGCGCTCCGCGGAAAAAGCACGGGGGTGGTCCCTTGACGCCACAGCGCAACACCGGAGCGGGCGCGGAAGCGGAACTTCCCGAGTACGCCGGGCACTACCGCCTGGAGTCCTGCCTGGGCTCCGGTGGCATGGGCGTGGTGCATCTGGCCCGCAGCACCTCGGGGCTGAAGCTCGCGGTGAAGGTCGTGCATGCGGAATACGCCAAGGACCGTGAGTTCCGGGGCCGTTTCCGGCAGGAGGTGGCCGCCGCGCGCAAGGTCAGCGGCGCCTTCACCGCACCCGTCGTGGACGCCGATCCCGAGGCCGCCCGGCCCTGGATGGCCACCCTCTTCATCCCCGGCCCGACCCTCGCCGAGCATGTGAAGCGGAACGGGCCGATGCCTTCTGCGCAGTTGCGCCGGCTGATGGCCGGGCTGGCGGAGGCGCTGCGCGACATTCACAGGGTCGGCGTGGTGCATCGGGATCTCAAGCCGAGCAATGTGCTCCTCGCCGAGGACGGTCCCAAGGTCATCGACTTCGGCATTTCCCGGCCGAAAGACAGCGAACTGCGGACCGAGACCGGAAAGTTGATCGGTACGCCGCCGTTCATGGCGCCGGAGCAGTTCCGGCGGCCGCGTGAAGTGGGGCCCGCCGCCGACATCTTCGCGCTCGGGTCGGTGCTGGTGCACGCGGCGACCGGGCGGGGGCCGTTCGACTCCGACAGTCCCTACGTCGTCGCCTACCAGGTCGTACATGACGAGCCCGACCTCACTGGCATGCCGGAGGAGCTCGCTCCGCTGGTGCTGCGCTGCCTCGCCAAGGAGCCCGAGGACCGGCCTACGCCCGACGAACTGATGCGGGAGCTGCGGTCGTTGTCGGCGTCGTACGACACGCAGGCGTTCATACCGGCACAGCGGGCCACGGCCGGTGCCGCAGTCGGTGACGACATCGGCGTGGCAACGGAGTCGGAGCCGCCGAAGGGCGAGGAGCCGAAGGAGGAGGAGCCGCCGCAGGCCCGCGGACGACGGCTCGGCAGGCGAGTCGCCTTGGCCACGGGTGCCGTCGTCCTCGCGCTCGGCGCGGTCGCGGCCTTGGTCGAGTGGGTCGGCGGGAGCACCCCGCAGCCGCGGGTGAGCAGCCCGAGGACGACGGCCGCCGCCTTCTCCGCCTGGCAGGCGAAGCCCGTCACCAAGGGCGCGACCACTCCCCAATGCGCCACCGGCGAGGGGGTGTTGTTCTGCGCGGAGGCATCGGTGGCGTTCGCCCTGGACCCGGTGACGGGTGCCGTGCTCTGGCGGCACTCCGTCGCGAACGCCCACTGGAACCGGCCCCCCGTCCTCTCCGGCGGGCTCGTCCAGCTCGTCACGGACGAGGCCCGGTACGTGACGGCGCTCGACCCGGACTCGGGCAGGAGCCGCTGGCAGCGGGAACTGCCCGAGAACAAGGGGATGAAGTACGCAGGCGACATGCTCCTGCTCACGCGCGCGGACGGCACGGTCACCGGGGTGGACAGCGCGACCGGCGCCACCAGGTGGAGCCGGTCGACAGGGGCTCACGGCACGGCGCGGATCGACTTCTTCCCCGCGGATCCGTCGTCGGCGTTCGTGACCAGTACGTCCGCAGACGGAACCAGCACTGAGGTCACCGTCCTGGATCCGGCCACCGGAGACGTGCGGGAGGACACGCGGTTGCAGGGACTGCTGAAAGCGGTCGGCACCGAGGACGGGACGGTCTTCCTGCTGGCCGCCGATCCGGTGTACGGCGACACCGATGCCGTGGTCCGCTACACGCCGGAGTCCGGGGCCACCCGCCGGGTCGAGCTGCCCGTACCTCGTGCGGACGCGCAGGCCGGGGTGCACGACGGCGTGGTCTACGTGCTGGCCGCCACCGGCTCGCTGGACGCCGTCGACATGACGGCGGGCAAGCGCATGTGGCATTCGGAGACCTCGGTGAGCCGGGGCTCGGCACCCGTCGCCGACGACCGGCACGTGTACTTCTCGGCTGCCGACGGCCGGCTCATGGCCGTGGACGCACGCAGCGGAGTGGCCGCCGGACAGACCTCGTCCCGCTTCGGAACGTCCTCGGGCGGAGTCACCACCTCGGTACCCGCCCCCCTGCTCCTCGACGGCCACCTCTACGCCGCCGCCCCCGACGGCACCGTCTTCGCCGTGGATGCGGAGGATCCCGCCGGCTGGTGATGACGGGGGGGACGGATGACGACGGACGAAGGTGAAGGGGCCGCCCCCTGTGCGGGAGGCGGCCCCTTCGTGGCTTACGGCGGCTCAGCCCAGCTTCGACACGTCGCGCACCGCGCCCTTGTCGGCGCTGGTGGCCATCGCGGCGTAGGCGCGCAGGGCGGCCGAGACCTTGCGGTCGCGGTTCTTCGGGGCGTACAGGCCGTTCAGGGCCTGCTCGCGGCGGGTCAGCTCGGCCTCGTCGACGAGAAGTTCGATCGTGCGGCCCGGGATGTCGATGCGGATGCGGTCGCCGTCCTCGACGAGGGCGATGGTGCCGCCGGAGGCCGCCTCCGGGGAGGCGTGGCCGATGGAGAGGCCGGACGTGCCGCCGGAGAAGCGGCCGTCGGTGATCAGCGCGCAGGACTTGCCGAGGCCGCGGCCCTTGAGGAAGGACGTCGGGTAGAGCATCTCCTGCATGCCGGGGCCGCCCTTGGGACCCTCGTAGCGGATGACGACGACGTCGCCGTCCGTCACCTGCTTGTTGAGGATCTTTTCCACGGCCTCCTCCTGCGACTCGCAGACGACCGCGGGGCCCTCGAAGGTCCAGATCGACTCGTCGACGCCGGCCGTCTTCACCACGCAGCCGTCGACGGCGAGGTTGCCCTTGAGGACCGCGAGGCCGCCGTCCTTGGAGTACGCGTGCTCGACGCCGCGGATGCAGCCCTCCGCCGCGTCCTCGTCCAGGGCCTCCCAGCGCTCGGACTGGGAGAAGGCCTCGGCGGAGCGGACGCAGCCCGGGGCCGCGTGCCACAGCTCGACGGCCTCGGGGGACGGGGAGCCGCCGCGCACGTCCCAGGTCTTCAGCCAGTCCGCGAGGGAGGGGCTGTGGACGGAGTGGACGTCCTCGTTGAGGAGACCGCCGCGGTGCAGCTCGCCGAGGAGGGCGGGGATGCCGCCGGCGCGGTGCACGTCCTCCATGTAGTACGTGCGGGTCTTGGCGACGTTCGGGGCGACCTTGGCCAGGCAGGGGACCCGGCGGGAGACCGCGTCGATCTCCGGGAGGCCGAAGGTGACGCCCGCCTCCTGGGCGGCGGCCAGCAGGTGCAGGATCGTGTTGGTGGAGCCGCCCATCGCGATGTCCAGGGCCATCGCGTTCTCGAACGCGGCGAACGTCGCGATGTTGAGCGGCAGGACCGTCTCGTCGTCCTGCTCGTAGTAGCGGCGGGTGAGGTCCATGACGGTGCGGGCCGCGTCGACGTAGAGCTGCTTGCGGGCCGTGTGGGTGGCCAGGACCGAGCCGTTGCCGGGGAGGGAGAGGCCGATCGCCTCCGTCAGGCAGTTCATCGAGTTGGCGGTGAACATGCCGGAGCAGGAGCCGCAGGTCGGACAGGCGTTCTCCTCGATCCGGAGGACGTCCTCGTCCGAGACGTTCTCGTTCGCGGCGTCGACCATCGCGTCGATCAGGTCGAGGGTGCGGACCGTGCCGTCCACGAGGGTGGCGCGGCCGGCCTCCATGGGGCCGCCGGAGACGAAGACCGTCGGGATGTTCAGGCGCAGGGCGGCCATGAGCATGCCGGGGGTGATCTTGTCGCAGTTGGAGATGCAGACCAGGGCGTCGGCGCAGTGTGCCTCGACCATGTACTCGACCGAGTCCGCGATCAGGTCGCGGGAGGGGAGGGAGTACAGCATGCCGCCGTGGCCCATCGCGATGCCGTCGTCGACGGCGATCGTGTTGAACTCGCGCGGGATGCCGCCCGCCTCCTTGATCGCCTCGGAGACGATCCGGCCGACCGGCTGGAGATGGGTGTGGCCCGGCACGAACTCCGTGAACGAGTTCGCGACGGCGATGATCGGCTTGCGGCCGATGTCCGCACCGGGTACACCGGAGGCGCGCATAAGGGCGCGGGCGCCCGCCATGTTGCGGCCGTGGGTGACTGTGCGGGACCTCAGCTCGGGCATCGTCGCTCGCTCCTTCAGACAGATAGGGCTGCTGTCGAGCGTACGCCCGTTGTTCAGGCCTCGGGACGAGGTGTCCGGAATGCGGGACGCGCGTCTCGCACGGCCGGGGTTCGCGGCCCGGTCGGATGCCCCGCACCGCGAGGGCTCACGGCCCGGTCAGATGCCCCGCACCGCGAGGGCTCACGGCCCGGTCAGATGCCCCTGCACCACCGGCGCGACCCGCGCCACGATCTGCTCCAGATCCGCCGACGCCAGCGGCTCCACCTTGATCACATAGCGGAGCATCGCGCAGCCCACCAGCTGTGCCGCCGCCAGCTCGGCGCGCAGCTCCGCGTCGGGGAGGTCCAGCTGCTCCGCGAGACGGCGCAGCAGCTGGGAGGCGATCAGGCGGCGGAAGACGGCGGCGGCCGTGTCGTTGGTGACGGCTGAGCGGAGGATCGCGAGGAGGGGCGTACGGGTGGTGGGGTTCTCCCAGATACCGAAGATGAACCGGGTCAGCCGCTCGCCGACGCCGTCCAGCGGGCCGTCGGCGATGGCGACGGGCGCGTTGAGCGCGGGGGCGAAGGCGACCGAGATGGCGGCCTCGAAGACCTGTTCCTTGGTGCCGAAGTAGTGGTGGACCAGGGCGGAGTCGACCCCGGCGGCCTTGGCGATGGCGCGTACGGATGTCTTCTCGTAGCCGTGTTCGGAGAACTCCTCGCGAGCGGTGACGAGGATACGGTCCCGGGTGTCGGCCGACTCGGTACGCGGCGGGCGGCCGCGGCGGCGCGCGCCGGTACCACCGTTTTCGGCCCCGGTCATCGGCGGGGCACCTGCACCGCCGAGGCCAGGTGCAGCCGGGTGAAGGCCAGGGCCTCCGCGAGGTCGGCCTCGCGCTCCGCGCCGGACATCGCGCGCCGGGTGTTGACCTCGATGACGACATGCCCGTCGAAGCCGGTGACCGCGAGCCGCTCCAGCAGCTCGGCGCAGGGCTGGGTGCCGCGGCCGGGCACCAGGTGCTCGTCCTTGGCGGAGCCGCGGCCGTCGGCGAGGTGGACATGGCCGAGCCGGTCGCTCATGCGGTCGACCATGGCGAGGGCGTCGACGCGGGACGTCGCGGCATGGCTGAGGTCGATCGTGAAGTGCCGGTAGTCGTCCTTGGTGACGTCCCAGTCGGGGGCGTACGCCAGCATCTCGCGGTCGCGATACCGCCAGGGGTACATGTTCTCCACCGCGAACCGCACGTCCGTCTCGTTCGCCATGCGCCAGATCCCCTCGACGAAGTCGCGGGCGTACTGGCGCTGCCAGCGGAACGGGGGGTGCACGACGACCGTGCTCGCGCCCAGCTTCTCGGCGGCGGCCCGGGCCCGCTGGAGCTTCACCCAGGGGTCCGTGGACCAGACCCGCTGGGTGATCAGCAGACAGGGCGCGTGAACGGCGAGGATAGGGACACGGTGGTAGTCGCTCAGTCGGCGCAGGGCCTCGATGTCCTGGCTGACCGGGTCGGTCCACACCATGACCTCGACACCGTCGTAACCGAGGCGCGCGGCGATCTCGAAGGCCGTCGCCGTCGACTCCGGGTAGACGGAGGCCGTGGAGAGCGCGACCTTCGCATCCGGGATGCGGACGACGTCCCTTGGGTTTGCCACGAGGGACAGGTTACGGGGTGGGGGTGAGTGGGCATGGGGCGCCTGTTCGCCGTTGTGACCATCACCATGCGCGGCTGCCGCGCCGTTGCGGCTGCTCGCGCCCACGCGGCGGTAGCCGCACATGGGATGCGGCCCCGCGCCCCTTTCGGCGCGCTTACGCCGAACCCACGCGCTTACGCCGAACCCATGTGGTCAAGTCGCCGCAGGATCACGCCTTCCCTCAACGCCCACGGGCACACCTCCAGGTTCTCCACCTCGAAGAGGTCCATCGCGGCCTCCGCCACCAGCGCACCCGCCACCAGCTGGCCCGACCGGCCCTCCGACACCCCCGGGAGCGCGGAGCGCTGGGCCGTGGTCATGGCCCCCAGCCTCGGGACCCAGGTCTCCAGGGAGCCCCGCTTGAGTTCGCGCTGGACGTAGAGGCCGTCGGCGGAGCGGGCCGCGCCGGCGATGCGGGCGAGTTGCTTGAAGGTCTTGGAGGTGGCGACCACGTGGTCGGGGGCGCCGAAGCGGCTGAACTCGCCGACCGTCCGGGCGATCTCGGCGCGTACATGGCGACGCAGCGCCCGTATGTCGTCGGAGGTGGGCGGGTCGCCGGGGAGCCAGCCCGCGGTGAGCCGGCCGGCGCCGAGCGGCAGCGAGACGGCCGTGTCGGGCTCCTCGTCGATGCCGTACGCGATCTCCAGGGAGCCGCCGCCGATGTCCAGGACCAGCAGCTTTCCGGCAGACCAGCCGAACCAGCGGCGGACCGCGAGGAAGGTCAGCCGGGCCTCCTCGGCGCCGCTGAGGACCTGGAGCTCGACACCGGTCTCGGCCTTCACGCGCGCGAGGACGTCATCGGCGTTGCTGGCCTCGCGCACCGCGGAGGTGGCGAACGGCAGCAGGTCCTCGACGCCCTTGTCCTCCGCGGCCTGAAGGGCGTCCTTGACGACGGCGACCAGTTTCTCGACCCCGTCGGGGCCGATCGCCCCGTTGCCGTCGAGGAGTTCGGCAAGGCGCAACTCCGCCTTGTGCGAATGCGCCGGCAGCGGGCGCGCGCCGGGGTGCGCATCCACCACCAGCAGATGCACCGTGTTAGATCCCACGTCGAGGACACCGAGTCTCATGTACGGAACTCTACGGAACACTGCAGACCGCGGGCCCTGAGCAGTCCCCGGAGCCGCCTTCGGCGACTTACCCTGGACGGGTGCCAAAGACGAAAAAGACGAAGGACCACAAGGGCGCCAAATCCGCCGACGGTTCTTCGCAGGTGAAGCCACCGAAGCCGGCCAGGGCGTCGACGCTGTCGAAGAAGGCCCTGGCCGCGGACGAGAAGGGCCTCGACTTCGCGCGCGCCTGGGTGGAATTCCCTGATCCGGCCGACGACGAGCAGGTCTTCCGCTGTGATCTGACCTGGCTGACCTCCCGCTGGAACTGCATCTTCGGCAGCGGCTGTCAGGGCATCCAGGCGGGCCGCGCGGACGACGGCTGCTGCACGCTGGGCGCGCACTTCTCCGACGAGGACGACGAGAAGCGGGTCGCCGATCATGTGGCGCGGCTCACACCGGACATCTGGCAGAACCACGCCGAGGGCACCGAGCACGGCTGGGTCTCGGAGGACGACGAGGGCTCCCGCCAGACCCGCCCGTACAACGGCTCCTGCATCTTCCAGAACCGCCCCGGTTTCGCCGCCGGCGCCGGCTGCTCGCTGCACATCCTGGCGCTGCGGGAGGGCCGCGAGCCGCTGGAGACCAAGCCGGACGTCTGCTGGCAGCTCCCGATCCGCCGCACGTACGACTGGATCGACCGTCCCGACGACACGCGCGTCCTGCAGATCTCGATCGGCGAGTACGACCGCAGGGGCTGGGGCCCGGGCGGCCACGACCTGCACTGGTGGTGCACCTCGGCGACCTCGGCCCACGGCGCGGGCGACCCGGTCTACGTCTCCTACCGTGCGGAACTGACCGAACTGATGGGCAAGGCGGGCTACGACCGCCTCACAGAGCTGTGCGAGGCCCGCCTCGCTTCCCAGCTGCCCCTGCTGGCCCCGCATCCGGCGGATCCGGTCGAGTAGCGCCCACTGCAGCGTCCCGAAAGGGGCGCGGGGCTGTATTCGATATGCGGCTCCGCCGCGTGGGCGCGACCAGCCACAACGGCGCCGCAACCGCCACCGCACCGCACCGCACCCGCGACGGCGCTTGGCGCCCGGCCCGGCACCGCCGAACTCCACCGTCGTGGCCGAGCACCGCCGCGGCGGAAAGAGGAGACCGGCAGAGGCAAGAGACCGGCGCAAGCAGGAAACCGGCAGAGGCAAGAGACCGGCGCAAGCAAGAGACCGGCAGAAGCAAGAGACCAGCGGAAGCAAGAGACCGGCAGAGGCAAGGGACCGGCGGAAGCAAGAGACCGGCGGAAGCAAGAGACCGGCGGAGGGAACGGACGGCGGAGAGAGGACGGCCGGTGACGGTACTCACGAAGTCGGTGGCGGACTCTCGCTGTCGGGCTCCGTCGGGGAAGGCGGCCCCGTCGGACCGGCGGTGTCCGACTCCGTGGGCGTCGGCGTCGGGTCGCTCGACGTCGGTGGATCGCCGACCGGCGGCGACGGCTGCGTCGGGTCGGATGCCGTCGGTGTCGGCGTCGGCCTCCCCGCAGGGGGCGGCTTCGGTCCGCGGCGCGTCGGCGGAGCCGTCCCGTACCCGTCGATCGACACCACCGCCCCCGCCGGCGCCACCGCCACCCGTGCGCTCCAGTACCCGGCCGGCTCCCGCAGCTGATCGACGTACACCTTGATCGTGATCGACTCGCCCGGCCGGAGCGTTCCCGACGGCCGGGAGAAGTACAGCCAGCCCGCCGGGGTGGACACCGACCACCGCACCGCAGCGTCCCCGGACGCCGCGAGCGTGATCAGCGTGGTGTCGCCGTCGTTCGCGGCCGTCACCGCGAGGTGCCCCACGCCGACCTTCGTCCGGTCGGCTCCGGTGACGCTGATCACCTCCACCGACACGTCGGCCTTGCCGTCCTTGCCGATGCGCGGCCCGGGTCTGGTGCTGGCGTTGCCGGCGTTCTCGTAGCCCCCGCCCGAGTCGCCGTCGAGCGCGTCGGGGCCGGCGGTCTCGCGCGCGGTCGCGGACGGCCCCTCGTGGCCCTCCCCCGCCGGCGAGCCCCGGTACGCGGCCCACAGGGCCAGCACCGGCGCGGCCACCACCGTGGCGACGACGGTCGTCGTGACGGCACGCGCGCGGATCCGGTCGCGGCGGGCCGCGCGGTCCTTGGGGTCCATCGGGAAGCCGCGCCGGTCGAAGCGCGGGGCGGCGGCGCCACGCGCGCGTGGCTGGTGCGCCATGGCCATGTGCAGGGCCGCCCGGGGCGCCTCCAGGACGGGCAGCTCGGCGGGCGTGGTCATCGCGCCGGGCCACCGGCCGGGGGTCGCACGTTCGGCGGTACGGCGGCAGCGCGGGCAGTCGTCGACGTGCCGGACCAGTTCCCGGCGCAGGGCGCTGCTGAGGACCAGCTGGCTGTCGCCGGTGAGGTGGGACACGCTCGGGCAGCCGCCGGTCTCCACGACGGCGAGGGCCGCGCGGGTGCGTTCGACCTCGCAGGCGGCGGAGGCGAGCAGTTCCCGGGCGCCGGCCAGGTCCATGCCTAGGACGGCGGCGACCTCGTGGACGGCGAGGTGGTGGCGTACCGCGAGTTCGAGCGCCTCCCGCTGCTCGGGGGTGGTGCCGGCGGCCTCGGGCCAGGCGAGCAGGGCGAGTTCGCCGCGCCGCTGCTCCTGGGCGTCGGCGGCGACCACCGGGTCGGGGGCGATGTGCCGGCCTGCCGCATGGGTGGCCTGACGTTTCTGCTTGGCCTGGGCGAGCCCGCGCAGACAGGCCCAGCGGGCCAGTGCGTACAGCCAGGCCCTGCGGTCGCCGGCGGCCTCCGGGACGCGCTGGCCGCGCCGCTCGGCGAGGGCGAGGACGTCCCCGAGCGCGGTGGTGGCCGCGTCGTGGTCGCACAGCACCGAGAGGCAGTAGGTGAACAGCCCGTCCAGGTACGGCTCGTAACGCGCCGACGGCCGCTGCGCCAGCGCACGCGCCTCCGCGCGGTCACGCGCCGTGCGCGCCTCCCGGTGCGCCCGGTGTGCGCCTGTCATGCGGGGCGAGGTTTCCGGACTGATGCTCATCACCCGTGCGACCGTAGGCGGCGCCGTATGACCCCTTCTGGCGGCTTGAGCTCTTTTAATCCGTACGGGTGAAACGATTACTCATAAGGGGACAGGAACCTGTTCTTCCGTGGCTCGTACCCGCCGCGGGGTGGCCGGGACCGGTCCACCCACACCTGTCACGCGGGCCACCGTGGACCCACTGTCAGTGGCGGGGGCTACGGTTTCCGCATGGCTGCCCGTACCAAGACCTCGAAGGACCGTCCGTCGTACCGCTGCACCGAGTGCGGCTGGCAGACGGCCAAGTGGCTCGGCCGGTGCGCCGAGTGCCAGGCGTGGGGGACGATCGAGGAGTACGGCACGCCCGCGGTGCGTACGACGGCGCCCGGCCGGGTCACCACCTCCGCGGTGCCGATCGGCCAGGTCGACGGCCGTCAGGCCACCGCCCGCACCTCCGGCGTCCCGGAGCTGGACCGGGTCCTCGGCGGCGGCCTGGTCCCCGGCGCGGTGGTGCTGCTCGCCGGCGAGCCCGGCGTCGGCAAGTCCACCCTCCTGCTCGACGTGGCGGCCAAGTCGGCCAGCGACGAGCACCGCACGCTCTATGTCACCGGCGAGGAGTCGGCGAGCCAGGTCCGGCTGCGCGCCGACCGCATCGGCGCCATCGACGACCACCTCTATCTCGCCGCCGAGACCGATCTGGCCGCCGTCCTCGGCCACTTGGACGCGGTGAAGCCGTCGCTGCTGATCCTGGACTCCGTCCAGACGGTCGCCTCCCCCGAGATCGACGGCGCCCCGGGCGGCATGGCACAGGTCCGCGAGGTGGCCGGGGCGCTCATCCGCGCGTCCAAGGAGCGCGGCATGTCGACCCTCCTCGTGGGCCATGTCACCAAGGACGGCGCGATCGCGGGACCGCGGCTCCTCGAACACCTCGTGGACGTCGTCCTGCACTTCGAGGGCGACCGGCATGCCCGCCTCCGCCTGGTCCGGGGCGTCAAGAACCGCTACGGCACCACGGACGAGGTCGGCTGCTTCGAACTGCACGACGAGGGCATCACGGGCCTCGCCGACCCGAGCGGCCTTTTCCTCACCCGCCGCGCCGAACCGGTCCCGGGCACCTGCCTGACCGTCACCCTGGAGGGCCGCCGCCCGCTGGTCGCCGAGGTCCAGGCACTGACGGTGGACTCGCAGATCCCCTCCCCGCGCCGGACCACCTCCGGCCTGGAGACCTCCCGGGTGTCCATGATGCTGGCGGTGCTGGAGCAGCGCGGGCGCATCAGCGCGCTCGGGAAACGGGACATCTACTCCGCGACCGTCGGCGGGGTGAAGCTCTCCGAGCCCGCCGCCGACCTGGCCATCGCCCTCGCCCTGGCCTCCGCGGCCAGCGACACCCCGCTCCCGAAGAACCTGGTCGCCATCGGCGAGGTCGGCCTCGCGGGCGAGGTCAGACGGGTCACCGGCGTCCAGCGCAGGCTCGCGGAGGCGCACCGGCTCGGCTTCACGCACGCGCTCGTGCCGGCCGATCCCGGCAAGATCCCGGCGGGCATGAAGGTCCTGGAAGTCGCCGACATGGGGGACGCCCTGCGGGTGCTGCCGCGCTCCCGTAGCCGAGAGGCCCCACGGGAGGCCGAAGAGCGCCGGTAGACTTTGCCCTGGTCTCGCCCGTCCGTACGAACCGAGTGCGGGGACGGCAGCGCCTCAGAACCTGCGACCGGAGGAGTGCAGTGGCAGCCAACGACCGGGCAGGAGCTCCCGGAAAGTACGGTGGGGGTGCCGGTGCCGATGGCCTGATGCGCGCCTCGCTGAGCGCCGTGGCGCCGGGCACGTCCATGCGGGACGGCCTGGAGCGGGTCCTCCGCGGCAACACGGGCGGGCTCATCGTCCTCGGCTCCGACAAGACGGTCGAGACGATGTGCACGGGCGGTTTCGTACTGGATGTCGAGTTCACGGCGACCCGGCTGCGGGAGCTGTGCAAACTCGACGGCGGCATCGTGGTCTCCTCCGACCTGTCGAAGATCCTGCGGGCGGGCGTGCAGTTCGTACCCGACGCGACGATCCCCACGGAGGAGACGGGTACCCGGCACCGCACGGCGGACCGTATCTCCAAGCAGGTCGGGTTCCCGGTGGTCTCGGTCTCCCAGTCGATGCGGCTGATCGCGCTGTACGTCGACGGTCAGCGCCGCGTCCTGGAGGACTCGGCGGCGATCCTCTCCCGCGCGAACCAGGCGCTGGCCACGCTGGAGCGGTACAAGCTCCGCCTGGACGAGGTCGCGGGAACGTTGTCGGCGCTGGAGATCGAGGACCTGGTGACGGTCCGGGATGTGTCCGCCGTCGCCCAGCGTCTTGAGATGGTCCGCCGGATCGCCACGGAGATCGCCGAGTACGTGGTCGAACTGGGCACCGACGGGCGGCTTCTCGCCCTTCAGCTGGACGAACTGATCGCCGGGGTGGAGCCCGAACGCGAGCTGGTGGTGCGGGACTACGTGCCCGAGCCGACGGCGAAGCGGTCCCGCACGGTCGACGAGGCGCTCTCCGAGCTGGACGCCCTGAGCCACGCGGAGCTGCTGGAACTGCCGACGGTGGCACGGGCGTTGGGGTACACGGGTTCGCCGGAGGCGCTGGACTCGGCGGTGTCGCCGCGCGGCTTCAGGCTGCTGGCGAAGGTGCCGCGGCTGCCGGGGGCGATCATCGACCGGCTGGTGGAGCACTTCGGGGGCCTGCAGAAGCTGCTCGCTGCGAGCGTCGATGACCTGCAGACCGTGGACGGGGTGGGCGAGGCTCGCGCTCGAAGCGTCCGCGAGGGCCTGTCGCGACTGGCGGAGTCCTCGATTCTTGAGCGGTATGTGTAGGCGACGCTTCAGCCACTCAGCTGCGGGCAGTCGTGCCGCTGGGGCGGCACGGGTGGGCGCAGCGGCACCCTGCCAGCGCCGGTAAGTGAAACCCCCCGCGCGCCAGCCACTCGACCGCGGGCCGGTGGGGGCTGATCGCGCAGTTCCCCGCGCCCCTTGCGGGGCGCTAGTCCGCCGCCAGCACGAAAGACGCCTGTGCCTTCGCGTACCCCGGGGCCTGTACCTGCAGCAGGTACGTGCCCGCCCCGGCCGACCCCGCCGGAGGCGTCGCACACTGTGCGGCGCTCGGCTTCCGGTCCCACTTCAGGGTGTACGTGATGCTGCTCCCGGCCGGCACCCGGTACCACCGGCTCCCCGCCGCCTTCGGGCAGTCCGCCGACGACCAGTAGCTGTCGTCCGAGCTGGCCTGCGTGATGGTCAACACCGCGCTCTTCGGACCGAGGTCGATCTTGCAGTCGCTGGACGACGTGTTCTTCGCGGTGAGTTCGAAGGTCGGCGTCTGCTCCGGCGAGTACGAGTTGCGCAGGCTCTTCAGGCCCAACGCCACGGATCCGGCAGTGCAGTTGGGCAGTGCGGAAGACCCCGGCAGCGAGGCGACCGTACCGCCGGAACCCGATGTGACGTCGTCACCCGAGCCGGACGACGAACCCGAGGAGCCCGGCGAACCGCCGGAACCGGAGGGCGAGGCACCGCCCGTACCTGCCGAACTCCCGCCGCCGGAACCGGAACCGGAGCTCGAACCGGAACCGCCCCCGCTCGACCCGTCCCGTCCGCCCGGTGCCTGGCTGATCGCCGGCCCGCTGCCGGACGGCCCCGGCGTGATCGTGGACACGGGATTCTTGCCGTCCGACCCGCCGGCGTTCTTCTTGCCGCCCCCGCCGTTCGACGTCACGATCCATGCGATCAGCAGCGCCAGCACGACGAGTGTCGACAGCATGAAGACCCTCCGTCGCCAGTAGATGGAGGAGGGAAGCGGCCCGACCGGATTGCGCAGAGATCCCACGGCGCAAACTGTACGAGAGATCCGTGCACTTCCTCGCCCCACCCGCCGCCCAAACCTCAACTTTTCCGGATCATCATTTCGGCAACTCCCGTCGGCACGGCCCCTCTTCACCGCGAGCCGCCGCGAGTCGCCACAAGAGGTGTTACAAGAGGTGTTACGAGGGGTGTCACGAGAGGCGTCAACCCCGGCCCCGCCGCGGACCACGTCCACCCCAGCCGTGGCCGGACGTGGCAGGATCGGGAGGGCCATGACTGAGAAGCTCCACACCCCCGTGATCGCCTGGTTCGACGCCCACGCCCGTGACCTCCCCTGGCGCCGCCCGGAGGCGGGCCCGTGGGGGGTGATGGTCAGCGAGTTCATGCTGCAGCAGACCCCGGTGAGCCGGGTGCGGCCCGTGTACGAGCAGTGGCTGGCCCGCTGGCCGCGCCCCGCCGACCTCGCCGAGGAGGCGCCCGGCGAGGCGGTCCGCGCCTGGGGCCGGCTCGGCTACCCGCGCCGCGCCCTGCGGCTGCACGGCGCGGCCGTCGCCATAACGGAACGCCACGGCGGTGACGTACCGACGGATCACTCGCAGCTGCTCGCGCTGCCGGGCATCGGTGAGTACACCGCCGCTGCCGTCGCCTCCTTCGCCTACGGGCAGCGGCACGCCGTGCTCGACACCAATGTGCGGCGGGTGTTCGCGCGGGCCGTGACCGGCGTGCAGTACCCGCCGAACGCCACCACCGCCGCCGAGCGCAGGCTCGCCCGCGAACTGCTGCCCGAGGACGAGGGGACCGCCGCCCGCTGGGCCGCCGCCTCGATGGAACTGGGCGCGCTGGTGTGCACGGCGAAGAACGAGATGTGCCAGCGGTGCCCGATCGCCGGGGAGTGCGCCTGGCGGCTGGCCGGCAAGCCGGAGCACGAGGGGCCGCCGCGGCGCGGGCAGACGTACGCCGGTACCGACCGCCAGGTGCGCGGCAAGCTGCTCGCCGTCCTGCGCGAGGCGCACACCCCCGTGCCGCAGACGGCGCTCGACCGGGTGTGGCACGAGCCGGTGCAGCGGGCGCGCGCGCTGGACGGGCTGGTCTCCGACGGACTGGTGGAGCCGCTCGCGGGCGGCCTGTACCGGCTTCCACTGGGCTGACGTACAGCCACATCACAGCGGAAGGGGCTCTGTTACGGCCTCATCCGCACCGCAATTCACCGCATAGCCGGGCATAAACCCGCACCCGCTTACCCCGCACCTACTTCCGTTACACAACCGACGGACAGCCGATTGCTACCCGCAGGCTGCTCCGCACAGGCCCGTGACAACGGGTCCGTAGCTTCGTTTCTGTGCCCGCCAGGACCGCGGGACGGCGGGAACTCAGGCACAGGGCCGGGGAAAACGGGGATCGGGAGGCGGTTGATCATGGCGCAGGGCGAGGTGCTCGAATTCGAGGAGTACGTCCGCACTCGGCAGGACGCGCTGCTGCGCAGCGCCCGCCGGTTGGTCCCGGACCCGACGGACGCCCAGGACCTGCTGCAGACGGCGCTGGTACGGACGTACGGCCGGTGGGAGACCATCGAGGACAAGAAGCTCGCCGACGCCTACCTGCGCCGGGTCATGATCAACACACGGACCGAGTGGTGGCGGGCCCGGAAGCTGGAGGAGGTCCCGACCGAGCAGCTGCCCGACGCCTGCGTGGAGGACTCCACCGAGCAGCACGCGGACCGCGCTCTGCTCATGGACATCATGAAGGTTCTGGCTCCGAAGCAGCGCAGCGTCGTGGTGCTGCGACACTGGGAGCAGATGTCCACGGAGGAGACGGCCGCCGCCCTCGGCATGTCGGCCGGAACGGTCAAGAGCACGCTGCACCGGGCGCTCGCCCGGCTCCGCGAGGAGCTGGAGTCACGCGATCTCGACGCACGCGCGCTGGAGCGTGAGGAGCGGGAGCGTTGCGCGGCCTGACCGGCACGGGGCCCAAAAGGGGCCCGGCGAGTGCACAGGCGGTGATCACGGCGACGGCCGTGCTCGCCGCCCTCGCCCTTTTCGCCGCGGCCTGCGGCACCGGTGGCACCGGAGCCCGTGACGAGGGCCCGGCACACGCCGACTCGGTCGGGAACGCCCCGGCCGCCAAGGCCCCCTCGCCCAACCCGTCGCAGACGTACGAGAAGGTCGACGCGGTCGCCCTGGTGAAATCCGACCCGGTGGTCTCGGCCACGGTGAAGCGGGACCTGAAGCCGTGCTCGGGCGACGAGTACCCCGTCGACGTGACGTACGGCGACCTGACCGGGGACCCGGTCGAGGACATCGTCGTCAACGTGCTGACCTGCGGGGACGCGGTCGGGGTCGGGGCGTACGTGTACCGCAAGGAGAGCGGCGCGTACAAGAACGTCTTCAAGGCCGAGGAGTCCCCGGTGTACGCGGAGATAGACCGGGGCGACCTGAGCGTGACCAAGCAGGTGTACGAGAAGGGCGACCCCGTGTCGAGCCCCTCCGGCGAGAACGTGATCACATACAGCTGGGCCGCGGGACGCTTCGTCCAGGAGGACTTCCACCACACCGACTACGGCAACGCGGCCGGCAGCGGCGACGACGCCACGCCGGAGCCCTCCCCCGGCAACTGAACCCGCTGAACCACTCGACCCGCTGAACCCGCTGAACCCGCTGAACCGCTCAGCCCGCTGCACCCACCGACCCCACCCCACCCCACCGACTACCGAGAGAGCCGGGATGGCAGACCAGACCCACGTCCTCTTCGTCGAGGACGACGACGTCATCCGCGAGGCCACCCAGCTCGCCCTGGAGCGGGACGGCTTCGCGGTCACCGCCATGCCCGACGGCCTGTCGGGCCTTGAGGCCTTCCGCGCCGACCGGCCCGACATCGCCCTGCTGGACGTGATGGTGCCGGGCCTGGACGGGGTGAGTCTGTGCCGGCGCATCCGTGACGAGTCGACGGTCCCGGTGATCATGCTGTCGGCGCGCGCCGACTCGATCGACGTGGTGCTGGGCCTGGAGGCGGGCGCCGACGACTACGTCACCAAGCCGTTCGACGGCGCCGTACTGGTCGCCCGGATCCGGGCGGTGCTGCGCCGCTTCGGGCACGCGAGCGGCGGCGAGAAGCCGCACGAGGACGCGGCTCCGGTCTCCGGCGGCATGCTCGCCTTCGGCGACCTGGAGATCGACACCGAGGGCATGGAGGTGCGCCGGGCCGGGCAGCCGGTCGCGCTGACGCCCACCGAGATGCGGCTGCTCCTGGAGTTCTCCTCGGCACCGGGGACGGTACTCTCCCGCGACAAGCTGCTCGAACGCGTCTGGGACTACGGATGGGGCGGGGACACCCGGGTCGTCGACGTGCATGTGCAGCGGCTGCGCACCAAGATCGGCCAGGACCGGATCGAGACGGTCCGTGGTTTCGGCTACAAGTTGAAGGCCTGAGCGAGGCGGTCATGCGGGGGTTCTTCAACCGGTACCGGGGTCCGGGACTGCGCACCGGACTCAGATGGAAGCTGAGCGCGGCGATCGCGCTGGTCGGCGCACTGGTCGCGATCGCGCTGAGCCTGGTGGTGCACAACGCCGCCCGGGTCTCGATGCTGGACAACGCGCGCGACCTGGCCAACGAGCGGCTGCAGATCGCGCAGCGCAACTACGAGCTGTACGGGAGGGCGAACTTCCCGGACGTCAAGGTCGACGATCCCCGGCTGCCGCCGGCCCTGCGCGAGCGGGTCGACGCGGGCCGCCGGGCGACCGACGTCATCGACCACGGCACCGGCGCCCCGGACATCTGGGCGGCGGTGCAGGCCAAGGACGGACGCGTGCTGTCCCTGCACAGCACCTTCGCGAACCGCAGCAGCAATGTGCTGAAGGACCTCGACCAGGCCCTCGTCATCGGCTCCATCGCGGTCGTCCTCGGCGGCAGCGCGCTCGGCGTGCTGATCGGCGGACAGCTCTCGCGGCGGCTGCGCAAGGCGGCGGCCGCGGCCAACCAGGTCGCCCAGGGCGAGCCGGACGTGCGGGTGCGGGAGGCGATCGGCGGGGTCGTACGGGACGAGACCGACGACCTGGCGCGCGCGGTGGACGCCATGGCGGACGCGTTGCAGCAACGCCTTGAGGCCGAGCGGAGGGTGACGGCCGACATCGCGCACGAGTTGCGTACGCCGGTGACCGGCCTGCTCACGGCGGCCGAGCTGCTGCCGCCCGGCCGGCCGACGGAACTGGTCCTGGACCGGGCGAAGGCGATGCGCACCCTCGTCGAGGACGTGCTGGAGGTGGCCCGTCTCGACAGTGCCTCCGAGCGGGCCGAGCTGCAGGACATCATGCTGGGCGAGTTCGTCACCCGGCGGGTGGCCGCGAAGGACCCGGAGATCGAGGTGCGGGTGGTGCACGAGTCGGAGGTCACCACCGATCCGCGCCGGCTGGAGCGGGTGCTGTTCAACCTGCTCGCCAACGCGGCCCGGCACGGCAAGCCGCCCGTCCAGGTGACCGTCGAGGGCCGGGTCATCCGGGTCCGCGACCACGGCCCCGGCTTCCCCGAGAAACTCCTCGCCGAGGGCCCGAGCCGCTTCCGCACCGGCAGCGAGGACCGCGCGGGCCAGGGCCACGGTCTGGGCCTGACCATCGCGGCGGGCCAGGCACGCGTCCTGGGCGCCCGCCTGACCTTCCGCAACGTCCGCCCGGCGGGCTCACCCGAACACATCCCGGCGGAGGGTGCGGTGGCCGTGCTGTGGCTCCCGGAGCACGCGCCGACGGCCACCGGCAGCTACCCGATGCTGCCGGGCCCGGCCCAGTCGGGAAACCGCTGAGAAGCGGCCACCTGTCTCCGAGCGACGGCAGCCCCTCCCCCGTCGATCCCCACCCGTCGGCCCCTGCCCGTTCGGCCCCTCCCAGTCGATCCCTCCCCGTCGTCCCCTGCCCGTCGGCCCCTCCCCGTCGGCTCCTCGTCGGCCTCCCCTCAGGTGGTGGCCACGAGGAGTTCCTCGCCGCGGGAGGGGCGCAGGCCGTCGGTGCGGCCGGCGAAGTAGCGGTCGGTGAGTTCGTCGGCCGGGACGTGCCGGGTGTCCCGGAAACCGGCCTCGCGGGCGAGGGCCGCCATCCGCTCGGGTGCGTAGAAGCTCAGGAAGGGCGTGCCGGAGGCCCGCGCGCCCCGCTGGGCCGCCCGCAGCTGCTCCTGCTGGTCCGGCTCGACGTCCTCGATGGGCCGCAGGAACGTCGTGACCAGCTTCGACCCGGGGGCGAGCCGCGCGATGTGCCGGAGGGTGGCGGCGATGGCGTCCTCGGTGAGGTACATCGTGACCCCGGCGGACGCCACCACGGCCGGACGGCGCGGATCGAACCCGGCGGCGACCAGTTGCCCCCACCAGTCCCCCTCGAAGTCCACCGGCACCAGCGTGAGCCAGTCGGGCACGCCGTATCCCAGCTCGGTCAGCCGCCGCCGCTTCCAGGCCACGGCTGCGGCCCGGTCGGCCTCGAACACCCGGAGCCCGGCGGCCACCGCGTCGGCGGCCCGGCGCTGCGCGAAGGTGTCGAGCCCGGCGCCGAGGACGAGGTACTGGTCCACCCCGCGCCCGGCCTCCGCCACCACCAGGTCCTCTACGAACCGGGCCCGGGCCACGATGGACGCCCGGGTCCGCCGGGTGGCGTCGACGTCCATGTCCGGCCGGGCCCGCCAGCCGTCCCCGGTGTCCGCAGCCGCGTCCGCGTCCGCCTCGGGCTCGGCCAGCCGCAGCCCGACCTCGTCCTCGATGACGTACGGCGGCGGATCGGCGTGCAGGTGCAGCGCCCGCCACAGGGCGGTACGGACGGCGGTGTGGTCGGGCCCGGTCTCGGCGGCCGTCGGCATGCTCAGAACTCCTTGGAGAAGTCGAGCTCTTCGCTGCGCTCGGTCAGCGAGTACCAGTTGCCGTTGTCGTCCCGGAAGATCGCCTCGATGCCGTACGGCCGTTCCTTGGGCTCCTGGACGAACTCGACGCCCCGCGCCCGGAAGGTCTCGTAGTCGCCGCGGCAGTCGTCCGTACGGAACGCGCCGGCCCCCATGACCCCCTTGGCGACCAGCTTGCGCAGCGCCTCGGCGGACTCGGGGTCGAGACCCGGCCCGTCCAGGCGCATCAGGGCGAGTTCGACACCGGGCTGGTCCTTGGCGCCGACGGTGACCCAGCGCATGTCGCCCATCGCGATGTCGTCGCGCAGCTCGAAGCCGAGCTTCTCGGTGAAGAAGGCCTTGGTGCGCTGCTGGTCGAAGGTCCATACGGTGGTGATGGCCAGGCCCTGGATCATGGCTCCGCCCTCCTGCCTGTCCGGCCGCTGCCGCCGGACGGTCGCTGTTCCTGTCCGTGTTCCTGTCCGTCACGGTAGGCAGCCGGGTCCGAGCCGCGCTTCTCGGAAGTTGCGCTTCTGCTCGGGAACCCGCCGGCCCACAGGAGGGCGTAGCAGCCGGGGATGAGGGAGGCGCCGCGGCCGACGTGCTCGGTCCGGTACTCGGTGGGGCTGAGCCCGGTACGGGCCTTGAACTTCGCCGAGAAGGTGCCGAGGCTGCTGAAGCCGACCAGATGACAGATCTCGGTGACGGTGAGGTCCGCGCCGCGGAGCATCTCCTCCGCCCGCTCGATCCTGCGGTGCGTCAGGTACTGGCCGGGGGTCTCGCCGTACGCCTCCTTGAAGGCGCGGAGGAAGTGGTACCGCGAGTACCCGGCGTGCGCGGCGACCGCGTCGAGATCGAGGGCCGGGTCGGCCCAGTCCCGGTCCATGGCGTCCTTGGCGAGGCGTAGCTGCCGCAGTTTGTCCACGCCGTCAATTCTCGGCCCGGAACGGCGCAGCGGGTGGCTCCGGGGGCCGTAGCCCCGGAACCACCCGCACGCCGTTCGGCCGACCTCGGCCGCCGGGACCCTGCTCAGCCCGCCCCGGCCACCCGGACCTCGCTCAGACGGCCTCGACCACCGGCAGCGGCGCCGCCTCGTCCGCCTTCTGCGGCCCGCCCTTCAGCGGGACCTCCTTCACGAAGACCGCCGCCACCAGCACCAGCACGGCGATCACGGCACCGAGCAGGAACGCCGAGTGGGTGCCGGCCGACACCGCGTGCTGGTACGCCTCGCGCGCCGCGGTCGGCAGCTTCGCCAGGCTCTTCGCATCCAGCTGCGCCGACTGCTCGGTGATCTTGGAGCCGAGCGAGCCGGCCCGCTCGGCCATGACGTCCTTGACCCGGTTGTTGAAGATCGCGCCCATGATGGCGACGCCGAAGGACGAGCCGAGGGTGCGGAACAGGGTGGTGGACGAGGACGCGACGCCCATGTCCTTCATCTCCACGCTGTTCTGCGCGACCAGCATGGTGATCTGCATCAGGCAGCCCATGCCGAGGCCGACGACGGCCATGTACACACCGGAGGTGAACCGGGTGGTGTCCGTGTCCATCGTGGACAGCAGGTACAGCCCGACGGTCAGCAGCACACCGCCCGCGAGGGGGAAGATCTTGTAGCGGCCCGTGCTGGTGGTGACCCGCCCGGCGACCATCGAGGTCACCAGCATCGCGCCGAGCATCGGGAGCAGCAGCAGACCGGAGTTGGTCGCGGACGCGCCCTGCACGGACTGCTGGTAGAGCGGCAGGAACAGCGTGGCGCCGAACATCACGAAGCCCACGATGAAGCCGATGATCGACATCAGGGTGAAGTTGCGGCTGCGGAAGATGTGCAGCGGCAGGACCGGCTCGGCGGCCTTGGTCTGCCAGAAGACGAAGCCGATCAGGGCGGCGACGCCGATGCCGATCAGTTCCATGATCCGCGCGGACGTCCAGGCGTACTCGGAGCCGCCCCAGGTGGTGACCAGCACGATCGAGGTGATGCCGAGGGTCAGCAGACCGGCGCCGAGGTAGTCGATGCGCGTCTTGTTCCGCTTCTTCGGCAGGTGCAGTACGGCGCTGATGGCGGCCAGCGCGACCACGCCGAGCGGCAGGTTGATGTAGAACGCCCAGCGCCAGCCCCAGTTGTCGGTGATGGTGCCGCCGACCAGCGGACCGCCGATCATGGCGAGCGCCATGACGCCGGCCATCATGCCCTGGTACTTGCCGCGCTCGCGGGGCGGCACGAGGTCACCGATGATCGCCATGACGCCGACCATCAGACCGCCGGCGCCGAGTCCCTGGACGGCCCGGAACCCGATCAGCTGGCCCATGTCCTGGGCCATGCCGCTGAGCGCGGAGCCGATCAGGAAGATGACTATGGAGGTCATGAAGGCGCCCTTGCGCCCGTACATGTCACCGAGCTTGCCCCAGAGCGGGGTCGCGGCCGCGGTCGCGAGGGTGTACGCGGTCACGACCCACGACAGATGCTCCAGACCGCCCAGCTCGCCCACGATCGTCGGCATCGCCGTGCCCACGATCATGTTGTCGAGCATCGCGAGCATCATCGCGATCATGAGCGCGAGGACCACGACCCGTACGCTCTTCGGCTCTTTCTCCGGCCGTGCTTGCGGCTGCTCGGCCGCTTGCGGTGCCTCTGGGGCCTCTGGTGTCTCCTGGCCGGTGCTGGCCGCCTGGGTGTCCGCCATCTCTCCCACTCCCCCTGGCGACAGCTACTTACTTGCCGCCCGGCTAGTTCAGTACACTCGGAAGTTAGACCCGTTGCTAGCCGGGCGTCAAGTAAGTTTACTAGCCGGGCGGCAAGCAAGTTTTCGCGGGAGCACGAGGAGTTAGAGGATGAGCGTCACCATGGACGGCACCAAGCACCAGCGCCGCGGGAACACCCGCCAGCGCATCCAGGACGTGGCGCTCGAACTCTTCGCCGAGCAGGGCTACGAGAAGACCTCCCTGCGGGAGATCGCCGAGCGCCTCGACGTGACCAAGGCGGCCCTGTACTACCACTTCAAGACCAAGGAAGAGATCCTGGTCAGCGTCTTCGAGGACCTGACGCGACCGATCGGGGACCTGATCGAGTGGGGCAAGGGCCAGCCGCACACCCTGGAGACCAAGCAGGAGATCGTACGGCGGTACCACAAGGCGCTCGCCGACGCCGAACCGCTGTTCCGGTTCATGCAGGAGAACCAGGCGACGGTCCGGGAGCTGCGGATCGGCGACTCCTTCAAGGACCGGATGCGCGGCCTGCGGAACATCATCATCGACCCGGACGCGGCGCTGACCGACCAGATCCGCTGCATCAGCGCGCTCTTCACCCTGCACGCCGGCATGTTCGTGATGCAGGACGTCGAGGGCGACCCCCAGCAGAAGCGCGAGGCGGTCCTGGAGGTCGCCGTGGACCTGGTGACCCAGGCCCACCGGGGCTCACACCCGTCCTGAAGGGTCAGGCGGGCGTAGCGGGTCAGACGGTCAGGCCCTTGGCGCGCAGGAAGGCGACGGGGTCGACCGCAGAGCCGTAGTTCGGGGTCGTACGGATCTCGAAGTGCAGGTGCGGGCCGGAGGAGTTGCCGGTGTTGCCGGAGCGGGCGATGTGCTGACCGGTCTTGACGATCTGGCCGACCCTGACGTCTATCCGGGACAGGTGGGCGTACTGCGAGTACTGGCCGTTGCCGTGCTTGACGACGATGGCGTTGCCGTACGCGGCACCGTCACCGGCGCCGTTGCCGCCGGCCTTGACGACGGTGCCGCCGTGCGCTGCGACGACCTCGGTACCGCTCGGCACCGCGAAGTCCTGACCGCTGTGCCTGGCGGTCCACATGCCGCCGGCCTGGTTGAAGGTCGCGGAGAGCGTGTACTTCTTCACCGGGTCGACCCAGGCGGCGGCACCGGAGGTGGCGGCCGACGCGACTCCCGACCCCACCACGGCCGCGACTCCGACACCGGCGGCCAGAACGGCGGCCCGCTTGCGGAGCGAGGACGTACGGGGGGCACGGAAAGCGGCGCGCAGGGACATCGGAACCTCGTGGGGTAGACGACAGGACCCCCCTCCGACACCGGCCCACGGGGGCGGCCGCCGAACGGGGCATCTCTTGGTAACCCGAAGGCCGGGCCCCTCTCAAACCCCGCCGCCTACGAGGCCCCTTAGTAATAATGCCCAGAATTGACCGTTTCTTGACAGAGCCCCTCTGGCCGGACACACCATTCCCGACAATCGCGCCGCATGCGACCGATGAGGCAAAAAGCCCCCTTCACCCTCACCGCAAGTCCACTATCCCGGCTAGTAACAGACATTTCGCCCGTGCGCTATGTCACCGGAGACCGAGATCCACAGCCACCGAAATGTGACGGGTGCCACGCCGAGCCGCATTAGGCGCGGCCACGAGGGCGCGTCGGCATGGATCCGACCGGGCAGGCACTCGCCCAACCCCTTCCGTCCGCACATTGGGGGACGCACGCCTCTAGCCACCTACTCCCCAGTAACCCTACGGTTCCCCTCACGCCACCTCCCCCACTCACCATGCCCCTGACACAGCCGGACGTGAGAGGACACCCCCACCGATGACCACAGGCACCTGGACCCGCCGCATATCCGTCACAGCCGTCTCCGTGGCCGCGCTCGCCGGGATGGCCGCGCCGGCCCAGGCCGCGACGGCGAGCAGCAGCTCCACCGCGGTCGACTACGCCACCTGGCAGCAGGACTGCCAGTCCGTGATGGACCAGGCCCTGCCCTACCTGAAGGAGCGCATCGCCGCCGCCGAGCCGGGCGAGAAGCAGGCGATCGTCTTCGACATCGACAACACCACGCTGGAGACCGACTTCGGCTTCAGCTACCCCCAGCCGGCCAACAAGCCGGTCCTGAACGTCGCCAAGTACGCCCAGGAGCACGGCGTCTCCCTGTTCTTCGTCACGGCCCGCCCCGGGATCATCTACCTGCCGACCGAGTACAACCTCGAATACGACGGCTACCAGGTATCCGGCCTCTACGTCCGCGGCTTCCTCGACCTGTTCAAGGACGTCGCCGCCTACAAGACCGCCCAGCGCGTCGACATCGAGAACAAGGGCTACGACATCATCGCGAACATCGGCAACAACGCCACCGACCTCTCGGGCGGCCACGCCGACAAGACGTTCAAGCTGCCGGACTACAACGGCCAGTTGTCGTAATCCGCCGCTAGGCTCCATCCGTTCGCGCAGACACACGGGGGTGGCGGATGGAGCCGGCGGTACTGGGCGGGAAACTGGCGTCGAGCTTGATGGGCCCGCTGCTGAAGAAGCTGTTCGTGGCGGACGGGCCGGGCGCGGGGCTGGTGGACAGGCCGGTGCGGCTGAAGGACCTGGTGTCGTTCAGGGGCGAGAAGCGTGTGCTGGTCGAGAAGGACGTGCGCAGGCTCGCGGAGCACCTCGTCCGGCAAGCGGTCGAGTCACCCGGCGAACCGCCCTTCCGCACCGGGGAACAGATCGCCGTCGCCGGCGCCCTCTCCCGCAGACTGCTCGCCCTCGGCGATCTGGACATGGACGACGTCCAGGCCGTACGGCTGGGCCACCGCGAACTGGCCGGGAAGCTGAGCCACAGGGCACCGGCGCCCGACGGGCTCTCGTCCGACGCCTGCTACTTCCTCGACTCCGCGACCGAGTGGGCCTGCCTCCAGATCCTGGAGTTCTTCACCCGCCGCTCCACCTTCGTGGCCCGCACCCTGGTCGAACAGGTCCGTGCGCAGGCCGAACTGATCGCCAGGATCGACGAGTTGATCGCCCGCGTGCCACGCCCGGACGCCCACGACACCGCCTTCGAGCGCCGCTACCGCTCCTACGTCACCGAACGCCACAACCACATCACCATCTACGGCATCGACCTGCGGGACTCCCCCGACCGCTGGCCGCTGGAGGTCGCGTACCTGAGCCTGGAGGCGACGGCCACCGACGACGGCACCCTCCCCGGGGACCGCTCCGGCCAGGCCCCGGTCACCGTCCAGCTCCCGGCCGAGGAGGCCCTCCTCACCCGCGACCGCGTCCTGCTGCGCGGCGACGCGGGCTCCGGCAAGACGACTCTGGTCCAGTGGCTGGCGGTGACGGCGGCGCGTGAGGGCGCGCACATCCCCTACGTCCTCCCGCTGCGCACCCTGATCCGCGGCGCCGCCCCCTTCCCCGCCCCCGCCGCCTTCCTGACCGCGGTGAGCTGCCCGCTGTCCGCACCCGAAGGCTGGACGGAACGCGTCCTGGCTGCGGGCCGCGGCCTGATCCTCGTCGACGGCCTGGACGAGATCCCCGCTGCCGACCGCCACCGCACCCGCGACTGGCTCCTCTCCCTCATCCACGCCTTTCCCGGCAACCGCTGGCTAGTGACCTCCCGCCCCACCGCGGTCCGCCCCGACTGGCTCGCCACGGAGGGCTTCCGCGAACTGACCCTCGCCCCCATGCGCCGCCCTGACGTGGCGACCTTCGTCCACCGCTGGCACACGGCGGCCGATGCCCCGCAGTTCGAGGGCCCGCTCCTCGACTCCCTGCGCACCAAACGCGACCTGGCCCGCCTCGCCACCAACCCCCTGGTGTGCGGCCTGATCTGCGCCCTGCACCGGGAACGCCGGGGCTACCTCCCCACCGGCCGCAAGGAGTTGTACGACGCCGCCCTGGCGATGCTGCTCGCCCGCCGGGACCGGGAGCGGGGTATGGGATCCGTGGACGAGGTGGAGCTGGGCGAGGAGGCACAGCTAGAGCTGCTGCAACGGCTCGCCTACGCGCTCGTGTTGAGCAACCGTACGGAGATGGACTTGGAGACCGCCGAAACGATCGTGGACCGCAGTCTGCCGTCCATCGCACTGCCACGCGGCCAGTCGGACGCGGCGACGGTCCTGCGCACCCTGCTCCTCCGCAGCGGCCTGATCCGCCAACCCGCCGACGGGGTCCTGGACTTCGTCCACCGAACCTTCCAGGACTATCTGGGTGCCCGGTACGCGGTGGAGGAAGGCCACCTGAACGTCCTCGCCGACCATGCGGACGACACGCAGTGGGAGGACGTGATCCGCATGGCCGTAGCCCATGCGCGGCCCGGGGAACGGGCATCGCTGCTAAGGCAGTTGCTCGCGGCTCGAACGCCCCGGCTGACCCTGCTGGCGCTGGCCTGCCTGGAGCATGCGGTGGCGCTGGACGCCGGCGTGCGGGCGGAGGTGGAGCGGCGGGCGGAGGAGCTGATCCCGCCGCGGACCACGGACGACGCGAAGGCGCTCGCGGAGGCCGGGCCTCTGGTGCTGGAGCTGCTGCCGGGGCCCGGGGGGCTGACGGCGGAGGAGGCGCGGAGCGTCACCGTCACCGCCTCCCTGCTCGGCACCGAGGAACCGGAGGGAGCCCTCGGAGTGCTGCGCCGGTTCCGCGACCACCGGGACCTCAAGGTGCGTCGGCAACTGGTCGGGACCTGGAGCCGCTTCGACACCACGGCCTACGCGTCGGAGGTGCTGGACGAGCTGCCTCGCACAGGCCTCTATCTCACCTGTGAGTCCGCCGGGCAGCGTGCCGCTCTGACCGGGATGCGGCCTTGGCACGGTCTCGCGTTCCTGGGCAGGCACTCGGCCGGACAGATCCTGGACGCGGTCCGCGAGCCCGGGGCGGTGACCCTGCTCGACCTGCGGGACAACCCGCTCCTCACCGACCTGGGCGATCTTTCGCCCTTCGGGTCCCTGCACGAGCTGATGCTGGCCCGCTGTCCGGCGGCGCACGGCCTGGAGCGGCTCGCGAAGCTTCCGCTCGCCGAGCTGGTCTGCGGACAGATCGGCGACGTCACGGGCCTGAGGTCGCTGGGCTCGCTCGTCCGGCTCACCGTGGAACAGGAGCTCCCGGGCGACAGCCTCGGCGAGGTGCTGCCCGTCGACGCGGCACTGGAGTTCCTCTTCCTCGGCCGGAACAGCACGAACCGCACCGGACTGCGCGGCCTGGCGCACTGGACCAGCCTCACGGAGCTCAGCCTCGGACCGCTGACCACGGAGCTGACGGCAGCCGACTGGCAGGCGGTGGCCGGACTGCCCGGGCTGCGGACCCTGCATCTGAACGCGCGGATCCTGCGGGAGCTGCCGCTCTCCGTCGATCGCATGCCGGAGCTCTCCGGGATCGAGGTGCTGCGCGTCCCCGGGCTGCTCGGCACCGAGGACTTCTCCGTCCTGGCCCGCCGGCTGCCTGCGGTGCGCGCCGTGATCCTGCAGAACATGCCGGGGCACGTCTTCCCCCCGGAGCGCTTTTCCGACCGCTTTCCCGGAGCGGACGTCAGCCTGGTGAAACGCTGAAAAGGGGCCGGTGCTCGAAAGCACCGGCCCCTCTTCGTTCGGCCTCGGGCCCACGGCCTCGCGGCCGTGAGGCTTACGCCTCCTTGCTCAGGTTCGGTCCGGCTCCGCCGGCCGCCTGCTCGATCGGCGGGACGTCGGGCAGCGCCGACTTCTCCTCGCCGCGGAAGGTGAAGGTCGCGGTGTCGCCCTCGCCCTCCGTGTCGACGACCACGATGTGACCGGGGCGCAGCTCGCCGAAGAGGATCTTCTCCGAGAGCGTGTCCTCGATCTCGCGCTGGATCGTGCGACGCAGCGGCCGCGCGCCCAGCACCGGGTCGTAGCCCTTCTTGGACAGCAGCTCCTTGGCGGACTGGGAGAGCTCGATGCCCATGTCCCGGTCCTTGAGGCGCTCGTCCACCTTGCCGACCATCAGGTCGACGATCCGCAGGATGTCCTCCTGCGTGAGCTGCGGGAAGACGACCACGTCGTCGACGCGGTTGAGGAACTCGGGCCGGAAGTGCTGCTTGAGCTCGTCCTGGACCTTGTTCTTCATGCGCTCGTAGTTGGACTTCGTGTCACCCGTGGCCGCGAAGCCCAGGTTGAAGCCCTTGGAGATGTCCCGGGTGCCGAGGTTGGTCGTCATGATGATGACCGTGTTCTTGAAGTCCACGACCCGGCCCTGGGAGTCGGTCAGGCGACCGTCCTCCAGGATCTGGAGCAGGCTGTTGAAGATGTCCGGGTGGGCCTTCTCCACCTCGTCGAAGAGGACGACGGAGAACGGCTTGCGGCGGACCTTCTCGGTCAGCTGGCCGCCCTCTTCGTAGCCCACGTAGCCGGGGGGCGAACCGAAGAGACGCGACACCGTGTGCTTCTCGCTGAACTCCGACATGTCGAGGGAGATCAGCGCGTCCTCGTCACCGAAGAGGAACTCGGCGAGGGCCTTGGACAGCTCGGTCTTACCGACACCGGACGGGCCGGCGAAGATGAACGAGCCACCGGGGCGCTTCGGGTCCTTCAGACCGGCACGCGTACGGCGGATCGCCTTCGACAGCGCCTTGACGGCGTCGACCTGGCCGATGACCCGCTTGTGGAGCTCGTCCTCCATGCGCAGCAGACGCGAGGACTCCTCCTCGGTGAGCTTGAAGACCGGGATGCCCGTGGCCGTGGCCAGCACCTCGGCGATCAGCTCGCCGTCGACCTCGGCGACGACGTCCATGTCGCCGGCCTTCCACTCCTTCTCCCGCTTGGCCTTGGCGGCCAGGAGCTGCTTCTCCTTGTCGCGGAGGGAGGCGGCCTTCTCGAAGTCCTGCGAGTCGATCGCGGACTCCTTGTCCCGGCGGACGGCGGCGATCTTCTCGTCGAACTCGCGCAGGTCCGGCGGAGCGGTCATCCGGCGGATGCGCATCCGGGAACCGGCCTCGTCGATCAGGTCGATCGCCTTGTCCGGCAGGAAGCGGTCGGAGATGTAGCGGTCGGCCAGGGTGGCGGCCTGGACCAGCGCCTCGTCCGTGATGGAGACCCGGTGGTGGGCCTCGTACCGGTCACGCAGACCCTTGAGGATCTCGATCGTGTGCGGCAGGGACGGCTCGGCGACCTGGATGGGCTGGAAGCGGCGCTCCAGGGCCGCGTCCTTCTCCAGGTGCTTGCGGTACTCGTCCAAGGTGGTGGCACCGATGGTCTGCAGCTCACCGCGGGCCAGCATCGGCTTCAGGATCGAAGCCGCGTCGATGGCGCCCTCGGCGGCACCCGCACCGACCAGCGTGTGCAGCTCGTCGATGAACAGGATGATGTCGCCGCGGGTGCGGATCTCCTTGAGCACCTTCTTCAGGCGCTCCTCGAAGTCACCGCGGTAGCGGGAGCCGGCGACCAGGGCGCCGAGGTCCAGGGTGTAGAGGTGCTTGTCCTTGAGGGTCTCGGGCACCTCGCCCTTGACGATGGCCTGGGCGAGGCCCTCGACGACGGCGGTCTTGCCGACGCCGGGCTCACCGATCAGGACCGGGTTGTTCTTGGTACGGCGGGACAGCACCTGCATGACCCGCTCGATCTCCTTCTCGCGCCCGATGACCGGGTCGAGCTTGGACTCACGAGCGGCCTGGGTGAGGTTCCGGCCGAACTGGTCGAGGACCAGGGACGTCGAGGGGGTGCCCTCGGCAGGGCCGCCGGCGGTGGCGGTCTCCTTGCCCTGGTAACCGGAGAGCAGCTGGATGACCTGCTGCCGCACCCGGTTGAGATCAGCGCCCAGCTTGACCAGGACCTGGGCGGCGACGCCCTCGCCCTCACGGATCAGGCCGAGCAGGATGTGCTCCGTGCCGATGTAGTTGTGGCCCAGCTGAAGGGCCTCGCGGAGCGACAGCTCCAGGACCTTCTTGGCACGGGGGGTGAAGGGGATGTGCCCGGACGGGGCCTGCTGCCCCTGCCCGATGATCTCCTCCACCTGCTGGCGGACCGCCTCGAGCGAAATCCCGAGGCTCTCAAGGGCCTTGGCGGCGACACCCTCACCCTCGTGGATCAGGCCCAGGAGGATGTGCTCGGTGCCGATGTAGTTGTGGTTGAGCATCCGGGCTTCTTCCTGAGCCAGGACGACAACCCGCCGCGCGCGGTCGGTGAACCTCTCGAACATCGTTAATCGCTCCTCAGAGCGGTCAGGCAGTGGGGGGAACTTCCCCTCCCTGTCCTTCCGCAGCTTAGTCCCGCAAGCGGGGACCGCTCATTCCAACTGCCGACACCGTCGATGGCCTCCTGACCCCGAACGCCGACATATGCTCCAACCCGATGGTGCGAGACGATGTTCCCGCAGGCCAGGCAGTTACCCCTTCCGTCAGTACGCCGATGGCGAACGTGAGACGGCCTCGCCTGCGTGTCGCCCCCTCCCACTAGGGATGTCTTACCCGCTGCTACTGACAGTCCATGCCGTGAGCCCCCGGTCCCTCCGCTACGGGCGAACAACCTTGCGTCTCTCCGGACCCCCGCCCGACCCCTTTTCCGGCACCCTGTGCAGTCGACCGCACACCCAGCGTAACTCTGGTGGAGTCGGGACGGTTGCACCCGGCATGGCTGGCACAGCGCCTCCGGCGGCTTCCACGGTCCCTCACCCCCGTCGTCCGTTCGATTCCGGTTCCGAGTGCGGCCCCGGCCCCGGTCCTGACCCCGGTTCCGGTTCTGGTTCCGGTCAGGGCACCGGCCGGGCCGCCGGGCCGGACGGCCGGCCGCAGGCCCGGCTCCGGCACTGGTACGAGAACGATCTGGGATGGGCAACGGTGCCCGCGGCGCCCGGAGAGCCGCTACGGCTGGTCACGGGCGGGCGTTTCGACGTGCTGGAGGTGCCGGCGCGGGCGGGCGTACGGGCGCTCGGGCACCTGGCGCCGGGCTCTCCGGTGGCCCTTCAGGGCGGTCGGATGCGGCTGCTGGTGGCCGCGGGCAGCGCGGAGGAGCTGCCGGGGCTGCTGGACTGGCTGGAGTGGGGCGCGCCCGCCCTCGATCTCGATCTGCGGGCGCTGGGCGCCGGGGGCGTGATGGACGCTCCGGCACGGCCCGAGCCTGCGGTCACCGGGGTCCGGCCGCCTTCCGGATCCGCCGAGGGGCCGGGCAGGCCCGTGCAGGGGGCCGCCGTATGGTTGCGGCCCCCCGAGTCGGGGTGCGAGGTCGAGGCCTCGCTGCCGACGCTGTCGGCCATGGGGGGCGTTGGAGGCGCCCCCGATCTCGTACGGCTGGTGAACACGGTGGCCACGGAGTGCCACCGCATCCGGCTGCGGCACGTGGGCCGCGGGCCGGAGGGCTGTCAGGCGTTGGCGTCCTCGTAGGCCTGGCGAATCGTCGCGGGAACACGGCCGCGGTCGTTGACCTCGTAACCGTTCTCCTTGGCCCACGCGCGAATCTGCGCGGTGTCCTGGCTGCCGCCGGAAGCCGCCCGGGCCTTTCCACGTCCGCCCGCAGCACGGCCGCCGGTACGCCGGCCGCCCTTGACATAGGCGTCGAGAAGACCGCGCAGCTTGTCCGCATTGGCGGTCGTGAGATCGATCTCGTACGTCTTGCCGTCCAACGCGAACGTCACGGTCTCGTCCGCCTCGCCGCCGTCGAGGTCGTCGACAAGAAGGACCTGAACCTTCTGTGCCACCGGATTTCCTTTCATCGATAACTTCAGGGCCGGGGGTCTGCGGCGTCCGCCGTTTCGCCGCCCCCTGTTATATGCAGTACTGCACTACGTCGGAAAGCAAACCGCTTTTGCGGGAAAAACACAAACCCCTGGGAGAGACCGAGGGCCCCCTCCCGCCCGGAAACATGCGCGTTTCGGACATAGGGAACCGGGGCAAGGCAGGTCGCCCGGAATAGCGGGCCGATCTCCTGCCCTTCTCCGCCTCGATGACCCTTGTCGACCCTTGTCGGCCCTTGTCCACCGCGATCCCTCGCGGCGATCACAGATGCAGAAGCATCCGGCTGTTGCCCAAGGTGTTCGGTTTCACTCGTTCGAGTCCGAGGAACTCCGCGACACCCTCGTCATAGGAACGCAGCAGCTCCGCGTAGACATCGGTGTCGACGGGCGTCTCGCCGATCTCCACGAAGCCGTGCTTCCCGAAGAACTCGACTTCGAAGGTCAGACAGAAAACGCGGCGAACACCAAGCCAACGCGCGGTCTCCAGCAACTTCTCCAGCAACTGATGACCGACACCGGCTCCCTTGAGGCTCCGGTTCACCGCGAGAGTGCGTACTTCCGCGAGGTCTTCCCACATCACGTGCAGTGCGCCGCAGCCGACCACCTCGGCGTTGTCGTCGCGTTCCGCGACCCAGAACTCCTGGATGTCCTCGTAAAGCGTCACCATGGCTTTGTCGAGCAGGATGCGGTCGCGAACGTACGCGTCGAGGAGGCGGCGCACCGCCGGGACATCGCTGGTCCGGGCCCGCCGGACGGTGATGGCTTTTGCGGTGACTTCGGGGCGCATCGCTGACATGAGCGGACGCTATCGCCCGCCGGTGTCCGCCACGGAGCCGGGGTTCTCCTCTTGCGGAGCTTCCCGGTCTTCCCTCTCTTCCCGCCGTTCCCGGCTATCCGGACCCTGCACGATGCGCACGGCGTCCCGCAGAGCCTGTCGCTGTTCGTCGCTCATCATCCCGAAGAAGGCGACGAGTGCGGCGGCCGGGTTGTCACTCTGCGACCAGGCGTCGTTCATCAGGGCGGCGGCGTAGGCGGCCCGGGTGGAGACGGCCTCATATCGATAGGCGCGTCCTTCGGCCTCCCGCCGGACCCAGCCCTTCTGATGGAGATTGTCCAAAACGGTCATCACCGTGGTGTAGGCGATCGACCGTTCCTGCTGAAGGTCTTCCAGGACTTCTCGAACGGTCACCGGGCGGTTCCACTTCCACACCCGCGTCATGACCGCGTCTTCGAGTTCTCCCAATGGGCGAGGCACAGCTCAGAACAATAGTGGGAGATCCCGCCAATGACGTGCCGGACGTGCACTTTCGCCAGCAAAGGCGAACAAAAAGGGCGCACGACTCGGAAAGCGCGGGTGCGTCGGGGGACGCGCGGCGAGTCGTACGCCAGGAGACGGCGGCCCGGGAGGGCGGCCCGAGGAGGGTGCGGCCCGGTTCAGACGCCGTCGGCCTTGGAGACGGCGGTGCGGCGGGCGCTCTCCGCGCGCTCGAAGGCCGCGTCGACGGCGGCGTCCTCCTTGGCCTTGGCGGCCCCGCCCTGGGTCTTCACGATCACCCGGACCAGACCGATGAAGAAGACGGCCATGACGACCGGAGGCAGCAGCGCGGAGACGTAGTCCATGCGTCCAGAGTAGCCACGGAGGAACGGGCGAAAGGGGCGGGGTGGGCGAACCGCCCCCGACGACCGGTCAGCCGGCGGCGCGACGACCGGTCAGCCGGCGGCGAGCTGCTGCGGAGGCCCGGCCGGCGGCGAGGCGGGCCGGCGGCGGGGAAAGACCTCACCCGGAGTGGGAATGGGCCGCTTCGGCGCGTCGGGCTCGGGAGCCGCGGGCTGCGGTGCGGGCCGTTCGGCGGGCTTCTCCCTGGGCTTCTTCTCCGGCTCCTTGGCCACGCCGCCCGGCAGGGCCGTCAGGCGGACCCTGGAGGCCGGAACGGCGGGTGCCGGTACCTTGCGGGCCCCCTGGGCGAGCCGGGCCCGCACATCGCGCTCGGCGAGGTCCTGGCAGCGGTCGAGCAGCGCGGCGGCGCCCGCGTTCCCGCGCAGCGCCCGCAGCGCGGCGAGGTCGTCCCGGGTGGGCCGGTACCCGGCACCCAGCGCCTCCTCCAGGAGGGCGAGGTAACCGGCGACGGTCCCCGGCAGGGCGGCGCGGTACCGGGCCAGATCGGCCACCAGGAAGGCACGAAGCCGGGCCCCCTCGCCGATCGCCTCGTCGAGCGACTCGGCGAGCCGATGACAGTCCTTGACGTCCTCGGCGGAGACGGGACCGGGGTGAAGGGCGAGGGCGAGAGCACGGCGGAGCACACACAGCTCCTCCGCACCGAACGCCATGCCGCCGCGGGATCCGTATGGCGTGGGCATGGTCCGAAGATACGCGTAAATCAGACAAACTCGACATAGCGCACGGGTGTGGCGCGACAGGGCCACCCACCTGGCCGCCGCCGACACCACAACCCAGCCCACCCGGCGTCCAAGGACGAGAGCCGGTCCGCACCCCCCTCCAGCCCGTCCGGCGTCCGAAGACGACAGCCGGTCCGCACCCCCACCAGCCCACCCGGCGTCCAAGGACGAGAACCGGTCCGCACCCCCACCCTCCAGCCCTCCTGGCGTCCGAAGACGAGAACCGGTCCGCACCCCCCTTCAGCCCGTCCGGCGTTTGAGGACGAGGCCGTTCAGGCCGAAGCGGGGGGCCGGGGGCGGCAGCCCCCGAAACGGGCGGTCGAAGGGGGCCCACCCCCTGGAGGACGGGACGGATAGGGGCGGCGGGGGCGAGAACCCCACGCCCGCCCCCACCGGCCGCTCACATCCGCGACACGTTCCGCTCGTACACCAGCCGCAGCCCCACCAGCGTCAGCCACGGCTCGTGCTCGTCGATCACCGACGACTCCCCGAGCACCATCGGCGCCAGCCCACCCGTCGCGATCACCGTCACATCGTCCGGATCATCCGCCAGCTCCCGCGCCATCCGCCCGACCACCCCGTCGACCTGCCCGGCGAACCCGTACACGATGCCCGCCTGCATGGCCTCCACCGTGTTCTTCCCGATCACACTCCGCGGCCGCGCCACCTCGATCTTCCGCAGCTGCGCGCCCTTGACGCCGAGCGCCTCCACGGAGATCTCGATACCGGGCGCGATCACACCCCCGACGTACTCCCCGCGCGCGGACACCGCGTCGAAGGTCGTGGCCGTACCGAAGTCGACGACGATCGCGGGACCGCCGTACAGCTCGACGGCGGCGACCGCGTTGATGATCCGGTCGGCGCCGACCTCCTTGGGGTTGTCGGTGAGGATCGGCACCCCGGTCTTCACTCCGGGCTCCACCAGCACCGCCGGCACATCGCCGTAGTACCGCCGCGTCACCTCGCGCAGCTCGTGCAGCACGGACGGCACGGTCGCGCAGATCGCGATCCCGTCGATGCCGTCGCCGAGCTCGTCGCCGAGCAGCGGGTGCATGCCCATCAGGCCTTGGAGGAGCACCGCCAGCTCGTCGGCGGTACGGCGCGCGTCCGTGGAGATGCGCCAGTGTTCGACGATGTCCTCGCCGTCGAAGAGCCCGAGGACGGTGTGGGTGTTGCCGACGTCGATCGTGAGGAGCATGGGGTCACTCCGCCTCGCGCAGGTCCAGGCCGATGTCCAGGATCGGCGAGGAGTGGGTGAGGGCACCGACGGCCAGGAAGTCCACGCCCGTGTCGGCGTACGCCCGCGCGTTCTCCAGCGTAAGCCGTCCGGACGCCTCCAGAAGCGCGCGCCCGCCGACGATCGCGACGGCCTCCTCGCACTCCATCGGCGTGAAGTTGTCCAGCAGGATCAGGTCGGCGCCCGCGTCGACGACCTCGCGCAGCTGGTGCAGGGTGTCGACCTCGACCTCGATCGCCAGCTCCGGGAAGGCCTCGCGGACGGCCTTGAAGGCCTGGGCGACGCCGCCGGCGGCGACCACGTGGTTGTCCTTGACCAGGGCCGCGTCGGAGAGCGACATGCGGTGGTTGACGCCCCCGCCGCTGCGCACCGCGAACTTCTCCAGGGAGCGCAGTCCCGGGGTGGTCTTCCGGGTGTCCCGCACGCGCGTGGCCGTGCCCTCCAGTTCGTCCGCCCACGCGCGCGTGGCGGTCGCGATGCCGGAGAGGCGGTTCAGGATGTTGAGCGCGCTGCGCTCGGCGGTGAGCAGGTCGCGGGTGCGGGTGGTGATCGACAGCAGCCGCTGCCCGGCCTCGACCCGGTCGCCGTCCTCGACGTGCCGCTCGACCTCGAACTCGTCGGTGCAGACCACGGAGACCACGGCCTCGGCGACCCTGAGGCCCGCGACGACACCGGCCTCGCGCGCGACGAAGTCACCGGTCGCCACGGCCTCCTCGGGGATCGTCGCGACGGTCGTCACGTCCACGCCGTTGTCCAGGTCCTCCTGGATGGCCACGTTGGCGATGTCCTCGACCTCGATGGGGTCGAGTCCGGCGGCGGCCAGCAGCTCGGCGAGCGCGGGGTCGAGCCCGCACTCCAGGTACTCCTCGTCGCCCTCGGCGCCACAGGCACAGCCGTCGCCGCAGCCGCCGCCGTCGGCGAGGGGAAGGTCGTTGGTGCTCACGTCTGTCACTGCTCCTGGTGTGGCTGGTGGGGCCGGGTAGGGGGGAAGTCTGCGGTGTCGGTGGTGCCTACCGCCAGCGTGCGGTCCGGATTCAGCCGTACGACGATGTGGCGCCCCCACCGGGCGTCGTCCCGGTCGGCGTGGTCCTCGCGCCAGTGGCAGCCGCGGGTCTCCTCGCGGCGGCGGGCCGCCTCGACGAGCACGCGCGCGACGCACAGGAGGTTGGTGGCCTCCCAGGTGTCGACGCCGGGCTCGGCGGTCTTGCCGTTCTCGTCCAGGGCGTCGCGGGCGTCCGCGTGCAGCCGCTGGAGCTGTCCGGCGGCCCTGGCGAGGGACTCCTCGGAACGCAGTACGCCGGCGCCCTCGGTCATGATCCGCTGGATGGCGAAGCGGTCCTCGGGGGCGAGCAGCGGGTGCGCGGGCTTCTCGGGGTGCGGGACCGGGGCGGGCACGCGCGCGTGGAGGCCGTGTTCCGCGCGGGCCGCCGTGATGTCGGCGGCGATGCTCTCGGCGTAGACGAGGCCTTCGAGCAGGGAGTTGGAGGCGAGCCGGTTCGCGCCGTGCACGCCGGTGCACGCGACCTCGCCGCACGCGTAGAGCCCGGGGACGGTCGTGCGCCCCCGCGCGTCGGTGCGTACGCCCCCGGAGGCGTAGTGGGCGGCGGGTGCTATCGGGATGGGCTCGGTGACCGGGTCGATGCCGTTGGCGCGGCAGGCGGCCAGGATGGTCGGGAAGCGGTGCTCCCACATGTCGGCGCCGAAGTGCCGGGCGTCGAGGTACATGTGCTCGGCGTCCTGCTCCTGCATGCGCCGCATGATGCCCTTGGCGACGATGTCCCGGGGTGCCAGTTCGGCGAGCTCGTGCTGTCCCACCATGAAGCGCACGCCGTCGGCGTCGACCAGGTGGGCGCCCTCGCCGCGCACCGCCTCGGAGACCAGCGGCTGCTGGCCCTCGGCGTCCGGGCCGAGGAAGAGCACGGTCGGGTGGAACTGCACGAATTCGAGGTCGCTGACCTCCGCGCCGGCGCGCAGGGCCAGCGCCACGCCGTCGCCGGTCGACACCGACGGGTTGGTGGTCGCGGAGAACACCTGGCCCATGCCGCCGGTCGCGAGGACGACCGCGGGGGCGTGCACGGCGCCCACGCCGTCGTGCTGGCCCTCGCCCATGACGTGCAGGGTGACACCGGCCGTACGGCCCTCGGCGTCGGTCAGCAGGTCCAGGACGAGCGCGTTCTCGATGGCGCGCAGCCCACGCGCGCGTACCGCTTCCACCAGGGCCCGGGAGACCTCGGCGCCGGTGGCGTCGCCGCCCGCGTGCGCGATCCGGCGCCGGTGGTGGCCGCCCTCCCGGGTGAGGTCGAGGCCGCCCTCGGAGGACTCGTCGAAGATCGCGCCGGTGTCGATGAGCCGCCGTACCGCGCCGGGGCCCTCGGTGACCAGGATCCGTACGGCGTCCTCGTCGCAGAGACCGGCGCCGGCCACCAGGGTGTCCGCGAGGTGCTGTTCCGGGGTGTCGCCGTCGCCGAGGGCCGCGGCGATGCCCCCCTGCGCCCAGCGCGTGGAGCCGTCGTCCAGGCGGGCCTTGGTGACGACGACCGTGGTCAGCCCGGCGGCCTGGCAGCGCAGGGCCGCGGTGAGGCCGGCCACCCCCGACCCGACGACGACCACGTCCGCCGAGATGCTCCACCCCGGGGCGGGCGCGTGCAGTCGTATGCCGGTGCTGGTGCCTGTGCTGGTGCCTGTGCTGGTCACGAGGCGGCTCCGAGGTTTCCGAAGGTGAGAGGAAGGTTGTCGATCAGCCGGGTCGTCCCGACCCGGGCGGCGACGGCGAGGACGGCCTCTCCGGTGAAGTCGTCGTCGATCTCGGTGAAGTCGGACGGGTCGACCAGGGCGAGGTAGTCCAGTTCGAGCGGCGGGTCGTAGTGGACCGCCTCGTCCAGGACCTGGCGGGCGGCCGCGCGGACCGCCGCGGCGGCGTTCGGCACGGCCTTGGCGACGGCGTGCGCGTCGGCGGCCGCGCGGGATTCGCCTATGGCGCTGAGCGCCTCGGCGCGCGCCCGCGTGGACGGCACCTCGAGCGCCCGCGCACGCAGCGCCTCCTGCGCCGCGTGCCGGTCGCGGCCGGCGAACAGGGCGCGGGACAGTGTGAGCGCCGTGCGCCGTTCGTCGGCCGACAGGTAGCGGTTGCGGCTGGACAGCGCGAGCCCGTCGGACTCGCGCACGGTCGGTACGCCGACGATCTCGATGCCGAAGTTCAGGTCGCGCACCATGCGCCGGATCACGGCCAGCTGCTGGGCGTCCTTCTGCCCGAACAGGGCCACGTCGGGGCGGGTGAGGTGCAGCAGCTTGGCGACGACGGTGAGGACGCCGTCGAAGTGCCCGGGGCGGGAGGCGCCCTCCAGGAGCGTGCCCATCGGCCCCGCGGTGACCCGCACCTGGGGCTGCCCGCCCGGGTAGACCTCGTCGGCCGAAGGGGCGAACACGGCGTCCGCGCCCGCCTGTTCCGCGATCTTCAGGTCGGCGTCCAGGGTGCGCGGGTAGCGGTCGAGGTCCTCGCCCTGCCCGAACTGCAGGGGGTTCACGAAGACGGTGACGATCACGAAGCCCTTGCCGCCGACGTGCTCGCGGGCCGCCCTGATCAGCGTGGCGTGCCCTTCGTGCAGGGCGCCCATGGTCATGACGACCGCGGTGCGGCCCGAGTCCGCGAAGTGGTCCTGCACGTACCTGAGGTCGTCGACGGTGGGGGCGAGTTCGAAGGGACGGCGGCTCATCGGTCTTCCCCGTTCTGCGGCGTGTGCGTCCCGGTGGCGAGGACGCCGAGCAGGTCCTCGGCGAGCTCCGGCTTCAGCAGGCCGTGCGCGAGCGCCCGGTCGGCCGTCGCGCGGGCCATCGCCAGGTAGCCGTCGACGGCCTGCGGGGCGTGCCTGCGCAGCTCCGTGACGTGCGCGGCGACGGTGCCGGCGTCCCCGCGCGCGACCGGGCCGGTCAGCGCGGCGTCACCGGAGCGCAGGGCGTTGTCCAGGGCGGCGCCGAGCAGCGGGCCGAGCATCCGGTCGGGGGCCTCGACGCCGGCGGTGCGCAGCAGCTCCATGGACTGGGCGACCAGGGTGACCAGGTGGTTGGCGCCGAGGGCGAGGGCCGCGTGGTAGAGCGGGCGGTTCTCCTCGGAGATCCACTCCGGCTCGCCGCCCATCTCGATGACCAGGGCCTCGGCGGCCAGCCGCAGCTCCTCGGGCGCGGTCACCCCGAACGAGCAGCCCGCCAGCCGCTGCACGTCCACCGGCGTCCCGGTGAAGGTCATCGCCGGGTGCAGGGCCAGCGGCAGCCCGCCCGCGCGCAGGGCCGGGTCCAGGACCTGCGCGCCGTACCGGCCGGAGGTGTGCACGAGGAGCTGGCCGGGCCGTACGGCGCCGGTCTCGGCGAGGCCGGTGACCAGGCCGGGCAGGGCGTCGTCGGGGACGGTCAGCAGGACCAGGTCGGCGCGCCGGAGAACCTCGGCGGGGGTTACCAGCGGGACGCCGGGCAGCATCGCCTCGGCGCGCCGCCGGGAGGCGTCGGAGACTCCGGAGACGGCCACCGGGCGGTGCCCGGCGAGCTGCAGCGACGCGGCCAGCGCGGGGCCCACCCGGCCGGCGCCGACGACACCGACGGTGAGCCGCGCGGGGCGGTCACCTAGGTCTGGCTGTTGGACTGTACTCACGCGAGGGTGGCCTTCCCGTTCCAGTCCGCTCTGGGTACCGGACGATTTCTCGTCATGTTAACGCTATCCGGTCCGGCGCCGATCGGTTGTCCACAGGCTGTGGGTGACCCGTCACACCGGTGGCACGGAAAATGCGAGGCACCCGGTCGACGCGCCACGGCATCATCCACGGCATGAGCGATACGGTGACGACCCAGGACGCGGCCCCGGACGAAGAGCCGAAGGAACCCCTGTCGGCGGAAGAACAGATGCGGGAGCGGCGCGCCGCCGCCTACCGGCGGGCCACCCGCGTCCTCGCGCGCACGGGTCTGCGGGCCCCGCTCGGCGAACGGCTCGCGCGGCTCCAGGAGGCGGCCCCCGAGGTGTACGACCTGGACGAACCGTCGGACCTCTACGGCAACGGCGTCGTCGAAGCCCTGGAGCGGCGGGTCGCGGCCCTGCTGGGCACGGAGGCGGCCGCGTTCTTCCCGACCGGCACGATGGCCCAGCAGGTCGCCCTGCGCTGCTGGGCGGCCCGCACCGGCAACCCCACGGTCGCCCTGCACGCCCTCGCCCACCCCGAGGTGCACGAACGCGACGCCTTCCGCGAGGTGGCCGGCCTGCGCACCGTGCGGGTCACCGGCGAGCCGCGGCTCCCCACCGCCCAGGAGATACGCGACTTCGCGGAGCCCTTCGGGGCGCTGATGCTGGAGCTGCCCCTCAGGGACGCCGGTTTCGTCCTGCCCTCCTGGGAGGAGCTCACGGAACTGGTCGAGGCGGCGCGGGAGCGCGACGCGGTGGTGCACTTCGACGGTGCGCGCCTGTGGGAGTCCACCGTCCACCTCGGGCACTCCCTGTCCGAGGTCGCGGACCTGGCGGACAGCGTCTACGTGTCGTTCTACAAGTCCCTCGACGGCTTCGGCGGCGCCGCGCTGGCCGGCCCGAAGTCCCTGGTCGAGGAGGCGAAGACCTGGCGTCACCGCTACGGCGGCATGATCTTCCAGCAGTTCCCGACGGCGCTCGCGGCCCTGATCGGCCTGGAGCGCGAACTCCCCCGCCTCCCGGACTACGTACGGCACGCGCGCGTGGTGGCCGCGGCCCTGCGCGAGGGCTTCGCCGAGGCAGGGCTTGCGTGGACCCGCGTCCACCCCGAGGAACCGCACACCCACCAGTTCCAGCTCTGGCTGCCGTACGACGCCGACGTGCTGCTGGAGGCGGCGGTACGCCAGGCCGAGGAGACCGGCACCTACCTCTTCGTGGGCTTCTGGGAGACGAAGGGCCCGGGCCTGTCCATGACCGAGGTGACGGTGACGGCCGAGGGCCTGGACTGGAAGGCGGAGGACGTGCGGACAGCGGTGGCGGACTTCGTGACACGGTTGCCTGGAGCGCCCCGATAGGGGCGCGGGGCTGTGTTTGACATGCGGCTGCCGCCGCGTGGGCGCGAGCAACCACCCCCTGCCCGCACCCGCCGCCGAACCTCACCTGGCACCCCGATAGGCGCCCGGCCCACCCATGCCGTGGCAACGTGCACGATGGGCATATGAGCGTACGTATCGACATAGCCGGGCTGCGGCCGGAGCGCGTCGCCGTCGTGCCCTCGCCACTGGCCGAGCTCGGCATGGCGCTGCACGCGCTGTCCGAGCCGGGGCACCACCCCGGCCTCCAAGGCTGGGCGACCGGCGTGACCGCCCGTATGGAGCCGCATCTGGCCGACCGGATGTGCGAGGCGGACTTCCTGTGGCGGTCGACGTTCTCGGACCTGTTCCTGCCGTACGCGGCCGTGCCGGGCGCCGTCCCGGGCGGCACGCTCGCCGAGGAGCTGGACCAGCTGGACCAGCTGTCGGACGAACAGTTCGTGGACGCGGCGCTGGAGTTCACGTGCGCGCTGTCGTACGGCATCGAGGCACCGGCTCTGCTGTCGGACCCCGCCGCGGGTCGGCGGGCGCTGGAGGTGGCCGCCTCGCGGGGTCCGCGGCAGGTCCGGTTCGCCCGGCGGCTGCTCGACGATCCGCCGAGCGTGCGTGCCTGGCTGCGCCGGTTCCTGACGGACTGCGCCGAGGCGTTCTTCGACGAGGCCTGGTCACGGCTGCGCCACCAACTGGCGGCGGACGCCCGGCACAAGACGGAGCTGCTGCGCCGCAAGGGGCTGGCCGAGGCACTGGCGGCGGTCTCCCCCGCCGTGACGCTCGACGGGACGGGCGCGCGGATCACCGTGGACAAGCTCACCGACGGCCACGCGCGCGTGGCGGCCGACGGCCTGCTGCTGGTGCCCACCAGCCTGGGCCGGCCGCATCTGATGGTGCTGCACCGCTACGGCTGGCAGCCGGTGCTGCACTACCCGGTCGGCTCGCCGGAGCTCTCCTCGCCCGCGTCCGTGGAGGAGCTGACGCTGCGGATGGCGGCGCTGTCCCACCCCGTCCGGATGCGGCTGTGCCGGCACCTGGCGCGCAGCGCGTACACCACCAGCGAGCTGGCGCAGGTGCACGGCCTGTCGGCGCCGGAGGTCTCCCGGCACCTGGGCGTGCTCAAGAAGGCCGGCCTGGTCACGACGCGCCGCCGCGGGCGTTACGTGCTGCACCAGCTGGACGTCACGGTCGTCGCGCGGCTCGGCAGCGACTTCCTGGAGGGGATACTCCGCTGAGCGCACGCGGGAAGGGGCGCGCCGGGTCGTCGGTCGTCCGCGGCGCCGTCGTGGCTGGTCGCTCCCCCGAGTTCTCGGCTTCGCTCGAACCCGGGGGACCCCCATCGCGGCGGAGCCGCATATCGACACAGCCCCGCGCCCCTTCGGAGCGCTGCCAGGCCCACGTCAGCCGAGTCCGCCGCCCGCCCGCACCAGCCCGGTCTCGTAGGCCAGCACGACCACCTGCACGCGGTCGCGGAGCCCGAGCTTGGTCAGGATGCGGCCCACGTGGGTCTTCACGGTCGCCTCGGACAGCACCAGCCGGCTCGCGATCTCGCCGTTCGACAGGCCCTGCGCGACCAGCACCATCACCTCGCGTTCCCGTTCGGTGAGCCGGTCCAGTTCCTGTTGCCGGGGCTCCTTGCCGGCGGAGGGCAGCATCGGCGCGAAGCGGTCGAGGAGGCGCCGGGTGGTGGAGGGCGCGACGACGGCGTCGCCGCTGTGCACGGACCGGATGGCGGCCAGCAGCTCACCCGGGGGCACGTCCTTGAGCATGAAGCCGGAGGCGCCCGCCTTCAGCCCCGAGAAGGCGTACTCGTCGAGGTCGAAGGTGGTCAGGATGAGCACCTTGGGCGCGTCGGGCTCCGCGCAGATGCGGCGGGTGGCCTCCACTCCGTCCAGCTTGGGCATGCGCACGTCCATCAGGACGACGTCCACGGCGGTGGCCTTCAGCACCTGGATGGCCTCGACGCCGTCGCCCGCCTCCGCGACGACCTCCATGTCCGGCTGGGCCGCGAGCACCATCCGGAACCCGGTGCGCAGCAGCACCTGGTCGTCGACGAGCATCACGCGGATCGTCATCGGGTCCTCTTCCGTTTCCGTTCGTCCGTCTTTTCCGGATGTTCCAGGTTTTCTGGATTTCCGGAATTTCCGGGTCTTCTGGGGTCTTTCCGGGGGGGCGTGACAGGTGTCAACCGGGGGCGCGCGTCCGTGTCAGTGCGCCGGTTTGAGCGGCAGCAGGGCACTGATGCGGAATCCTCCGCCAGGGCGGGGGCCCGCGTCGAGGGTGCCGCCCACCATGCCGACCCGTTCACGCATGCCGATCAGGCCGTGGCCCTGGCCGTCGGCGCCGCCGTCCTCGTACATCTCGTGCGGGGCGCCCTTGCCGTCGTCCTCGACCAGCAGGCCGAGTCCGTCGTCGAAGTAGACCAGCCGCACGCTGGCGCCCGTGTTGGGGCCGCCGTGCTTGCGGGTGTTGGTCAGCGCCTCCTGCACGATCCGGTACGCCGTGAGCTCGACGCCGCTGGGCAGCGGGCGCGGGGTGCCCTCGACCTTGAAGTCGACGGGCAGGCCGGAGCTTCGGCACTGCTCGACGAGGTCGTCGATCTGCTCGACGTCGGGCTGCGGGACGTACTCGCCGACCTCCTTGTGCTCACCGGTGCGCAGCACGCCCAGCAGGCGGCGCATCTCGGCGAGGGCCTGGCGGCCGGTGGAGGAGATCGTCTCCAGTGCCTTCTTCGCCTGGTCGGGGGCGGCGTCGAGGACATAGGCGGCGCCGTCGGCCTGGACCACCATCACGGACACGTTGTGCGCGACCACGTCGTGCAGCTCGCGTGCGATCCGGGCGCGCTCGGCGGCGACCGCGACCTTGGCCTGCGCCTCGCGCTCCTTCTCCAGCCGGGCGGCACGCTCCTCCAGCTGCGCGAAGTAGGCGCGGCGGGTGCGCATGGAGTCGCCGAGCACCCAGGCGAGCACGAACGGCACCGTCTGGAACAGCACGATCGCGACCTGCCCCGGGAAACTCGCCTCCTGCTGCGGCCACCTGATCTGCGCCAGGGGCGCCGCGCACAGCCCGGCGTAGAGGCCGAACCGGGACGCCCAGCGCGTGCCGACGGCGGCGTTCGCGCAGACGATCACCAGCATGGCGAAGTTGGCGACGGTCGTCTCCACGTCCAGCACCAGCTGGGCCAGGCCGGTGGCCGCGGCCAGCAGCAGCATCGGCTCCGGGAATCGGCGGCGCAGCGCGACGACGACGCTCATCACGACGGACACGGCGAGCATGGCGGCCCTGGGTCCGTGGTGCCCCTGGTCGCCGCCGAGCTTCCAGATGCTCGCGCCGGAGATCCCGAGCAGGACGACGGCCCAGAAGCTGTCGACCCATGTCGGGTGCCTGCGGAGGAAGTCATAGAGGCGCTGCACGTAACCCAGAGTAGGGAAGCGTGATAGGTGCAGGGGTCAACCGGAGGGCCGATCCCTGTTCCGCACGCGTACTCCGCAAGGTGGAGAAGGTGATCACCTGTGCGCCTAGTCTGGCCCGGTGACGGATGAGGCGACGCGAGAGACGGCCGAGGACGCCCGTGGCTGGCGGGCGGCCACCGAGGCGGCCCTGTACGGCCCCGGCGGCTTCTACCGCCGCCCGGAGGGCCCGGCCGGGCACTTCCGTACGTCGGTGCACGCCTCGCCGCTGTTCGCAGAGGCCGTGGCCGAGCTGCTGTGCCGGGTCGACGAGGCCCTGGGCCGTCCCGGGACGCTGGACTTCGTCGACATGGGCGCCGGCCGGGGCGAGCTGGTCACCGGCGTGCTCACGGCCCTGCCCGCCGACGTGGCTCCACGCGTGCGTGCGTACGCCGTCGATCTCGCCGACCGCCCGCCGGGCCTGCCCGACCGGATCACCTGGCTGACCGAACTCCCGCGCACGGTCAGCGGCCTGGTCTTCGCCAACGAATGGCTGGACAACGTGCCGGTGGAGGTCGCCGAGGTGGACGCGGCCGGGGTGTCCCGGCTGGTGCTGGTCCGGCGCGACGGCACTGAAGTGCTGGGGCGGACGGTGTCGGGTGCGGAGGCGGAGTGGCTCGCCCGGTGGTGGCCGCTGGGTGCCGAGCCGGGGCTGCGCGCGGAGATCGGGCTGCCCCGTGACCAGGCGTGGGCGACCGCCGTCACCAGCCTCCAGAGAGGGCTCGCGGTGGCCGTGGACTACGCGCACACCGTGGCCGCGCGCCCCCCGTTCGGGACGCTCACCGGCTTCCGGGAGGGGCGCGGGACGGCGCCCGTGCCGGACGGGTCGTGCGACATCACGGCGCACGTCGCACTGGACGCCTGCGCGGCGCTCGACCCGGCGCTGAGGCTTCCCGAGGCGCTCCTCTGCACGCAACGCGACGCCCTGCGCGCCCTGGGCCTGATCGGCGCACGCCCCCCGCTCACGCTCGCCTCCACGCACCCCACCGCCTATGTGCGAGCCCTGTCGATCGCCGGCGAGTCCGCCGAACTCATCGCCCCCGGCGGCCTCGGCGACTTCGGCTGGCTGCTCCAGCCGGTGGGCATCGAGAACCCGCTGCTCTAGCCCCGCTGCTCCAGCCCCGCCGGGCGGACCCGCTGGGCGCGGCCGGCCGGTCCTCGGTCCTACTTGTCGATGTCCCCCACCACGAAGAACATCGACCCGAGGATCGCGACCATGTCCGCCACCAGCGTCCCCGGCAGCAGTTCGGTCAGGGCCTGGATGTTGTTGTAGGACGCCGAGCGCAGCTTCAGCCGGTACGGGGTCTTCTCGCCCTTGCTGACGAGGTAGTAGCCGTTGATGCCGAGGGGGTTCTCGGTCCAGGCGTAGGTGTGGCCCTCGGGCGCCTTGAGGACCTTGGGGAGCCGCTGGTTGATCGGTCCCGGCGGCAGGTCGGCGAGCCGGTCCAGGCAGGCGTCGGCCAGGTCCAGGGCGATGTGTGTCTGCTCCAGGAGGCACTCGAAGCGGGCCAGGCAGTCGCCCTCGGTCCGGGTGACCACCCTGAGGGTGTCCTGGAGCTCGGAGTAGGCCAGGTAGGGCTCGTCGCGGCGCAGGTCGAAGTCGACTCCCGAGGCGCGTGCGATGGGCCCGCTCACGCCGTACGCGTGCACGGCCTCCGGCGCGAGGGCGCCCACGCCCCGGGTGCGGCCGCGGAAGATCTCGTTGCCGAGGACCAGGTCGTCGAAGACGTCCATGCGGGAGCGCACGGCGGACACGGCTCCACGCGCGCGCGCGGTCCAGCCGGCCGGCAGGTCCTCCTTGAGGCCGCCGACGCGGTTGAACATGTAGTGCATGCGTCCGCCGGAGACCTCCTCCATGACGTTCTGCAGCACCTCGCGCTCGCGGAACGCGTAGAAGACCGGGGTGATCCCGCCCAGCTCCAGCGGGTAGGAGCCGAGGAACATCAGGTGGTTGAGGACCCGGTTCAGCTCGGCGAGCAGGGTGCGCGTCCACACCGCGCGGACGGGTACCTCCATGCCCAGCATGCGCTCGACGGCGAGGACCACGCCCAGCTCGTTCGAGAAGGCCGACAGCCAGTCGTGGCGGTTGGCGAGCATGATGATCTGCCGGTAGTCGCGCGCTTCGAAGAGCTTCTCCGCGCCGCGGTGCATATAGCCGATCACCGGCTCCGCGGAGACGATCCGCTCACCGTCCAGCACGAGCTTCAACCGCAGCACGCCGTGCGTGGAGGGGTGCTGGGGGCCGATGTTGAGCACCATGTCGGTGCTCTCCGCGGCGCCGCCGATCCCGACCGTGGTCTCCGTCGTAGGCGTCATGGACCCAGTCTCCCCTACGTACGCTGGCCCTATGGAGACGGGGAGCGCGGCCGGCGCCGAGACGACGGGGACCGAGCCGGAGTGGACGGGGCTGCCGCCGGGGCTGTTGCGGATGCGCCGGCTGCTGCTGGTGGTGTGGCTGGGGCTGCTCGCCCTGGCCTTGGGACTGTTGCTGGGCCTGCTCGCGGGCCCGGTCTGGGCGGCCTTCGCGCTGCTGCCGCTGGCCTTGCTGGCCTGGGGCTGGGTGCTGCTGGGCCGCAACTGGCGCTCCTGGCGGTACGCCGAGCGCGCCGACGACCTGCTGATCAGCCGCGGGGTGCTGTGGCGTGAGGAGACCGTGGTGCCGTACGGGCGGATGCAGCTGGTGGAGGTGACCTCGGGGCCCGTCGAGCGGTATTTCAGGCTCGCCAGCGTGCAGCTGCACACCGCGGCCGCGGCCACCGACGCGACGATCCCCGGGCTCGACCCGGCCGAGGCGGAACGGCTGCGCGACCGCCTCACCGAGCTCGGCGAGGCCCGATCGGCGGGGCTGTGACCGCGCCGGGCGTCGAGGGCGCCATACGCGCGGGCAAGGCCGTGGGTGAGCGGCGGCTGCACCCGGTGACGCCGTTCCGGCGGGCGTGGGCGCCGGTCGCGGTGCTCACCGGCTGGGCGGTGCACGACCCGAACCAGGCGCAGGAGCAGCTGACGAAGCTGACCACGACCATGGTCCTGGCCGGGCTCGCCGTCCTGGTCACGGCGGGGGCCCTCTACGGCTTCCTGACCTGGTGGTTCACCTACTTCGCGGTGACCGACAGCGAGCTTCGGATACGTACCGGCCTGTTGTTCCGGCGCACCGCGCACATCCGGCTGGAGCGGATCCAGGCCGTCGACGTCACCCAGCCGCTCCTCGCGCGCGTGGCGGGCGTCGCCAAGCTGCGCATAGACGTCGTCGGCACCGACAAGAAGGACGAACTGGCCTTCCTGGGCCAGGGCGAGGCGCGTCGGCTCCGCGCGGAGCTGCTCGCGCGCGCCGCCGGGTTCGCGCCCGAGACGGCGCGCGAGGTCGGCGAGGCACCGGCGCACGAGCTGATGCGCGTGCCCCCGGGCAAGCTCGCGATCTCGATCCTGCTGACGGGCGCCACCTGGGGCTCGCTGGCCGCCGCCCTCGTCGCCCCGCCGTTCCTCTGGCTGACCACCCACAGCGTGTGGACGGTCCTCGCCACCGCCGTGCCGCTGCTCGGAGCGGCGGCCACGACCAGCGTGGGGCGGTTCGTCGGGGAGTACGACTGGACGGTCGGGGAGTCCCCGGACGGGCTGCGCATCGACCACGGGCTGCTCGACCGCACGCACGAGACGGTGCCGCCGGGCCGGGTGCAGACCGTGCGGATCGTGGAGCCGCTGATGTGGCGGCCGCTGCGCTGGGTGCGGGTGGAGCTGGACGTGGCCGGGTCGGCGAACTCCGTGCTGGTGCCGGTCGCCCCGCGCGCGGTCGCCGAGTCGGTCGTCGCGCAGGTGCTGTCCGGCGTGACCGTCCCCGGTGAGCTGCTGCGGCCGCCGGGGCGGGCCCGGTGGTGCGTGCCGCTGTGGTGGCGCGGGTACGGGCTCGCGGTCACGGACTCGGTGTTCGCGGCGCGGCACGGGCTGCTGCGCCGGCGCCTCGCGCTCGTCCCGCACGCCAAGGTCCAGAGCGTACGGCTGTCGCAGGGGCCCTGGGGGCGGCTGTGGCGGCTCGCGGACGTTCATGTGGACACGGGAGCCGACAAGACCGTGACGGCCCGTCTGCGGGGCGCCGGGGAGGCCGCGTCGCTGCTGCGGGAGCAGGCCGAGCGGTCACGGACGGGGCGCCGGACCGCGCGACCGGACCGCTGGATGGCGTGACGGCTGGCCCGGTCGGTGGTCGGGTGCGGGTGGGTGGGGGCTGGTCGCGCAGTTCCCCGCGCCCCTGAAGGGGCGCTCACCGCAGCGCCCTGTTTTTAGGGGCGCGAGGCCGTATTTGATATGCGGCTGCCGCCGCGTGGGCGCGACCAGCCACTACGGCGCTGCACCCGACCACCGACCGTCCCCCGGCTCAGGATCGCCGCGTGTTCAGGACGCGGCGCTGCGCAGGCCGCCGAGGTTGATCTGCTCCGTCTCGTCGTGCGCGGTCAGGTCGATGACCTGGCCGACGCCCCGCGCCTGCGGGTCGGCGGGCTTGAACTCGGCCTCGGACTCGGCCTTGTGGAGCGCGAGCGCCTCCTGGCCGACCACGTCCGCGAGGTCCTCGTTGTGCATGGCGTCCAGACCGCCCGCGGGCGAGCCCTTCTGGGTGCCGAAGAAGTCGAATCCGCCGGTGACCAGCGGGCGCGGGATCGGCGCGGCCGGCAGGACCGCCACCGCGGTCGGCACCGTGAAGTGCCCCGAGGGCTTCACGGAGTTGGCGGACGGTGCCGTCGTGGGGCGGGCGTCCTGCTCGGCCGGGTCCGGGGTGGTGTCCTCCGGCCCGTCCGTGGTGGCGGCGGCCGCGTGCGCGTGCCCGTCGGCCGCCTCGGGCTGCCCCTGCGCCTCGTCCTCCGGTGCGCTCTCGCCCTTCGCGGCCTCGGGCTCGGCGGCCGTCTCCGCCGTGCCCCCGGTTCCCGCGTCGGCCTCGGCCGCCGGGGCGTCCTTCTCGTCGAACCGGGCCAATGCCACCTTGGCCCGCAGGAACAGCTTGGAACCCTCCGGTGAGAAGATCGCGGGGGTCGTCTCCTCGACCGTCAGCTCCCCGGCCTTCTCGTCGACGGCCGCCGCCGGCTCCTCCGCCTCGTCCGCGCCCTGAGCAGCGGGGAGCTCGTTCGACGGCGCGGTGGCCTCGATCTCCAGGAGGCGGCGGCCCTCCAGGGCGCTCGCGCGCTCGGTCTCGGCCGTGGCGTAGCGGCGCAGCAGGGACGCGTGCTCGTTGCGCAGTCCCGCCAGCTCCGCCCGCTTCGCGCGCAGCCGCTGCTCCAGCTTGGCGCGCAGCTCCCGCGACTCCTCCAGGTCGGTCTCCAGCTCGGCGATCCGCTCCTCGTGGCGCCACTCGTCGCTCGCACGCGCGCGTGACAGGTCGGCCACCTGCTTGCCCGCGTCGGTGTCCCACCGCCGCATGACGGCGGCGCCGACGGCCGCGGTGGCCGCGGCTATCGCGGCCAGGGTGCGCAGCACCGTCGGTTGGGAGAACAACCAGGGGCCCAGAGCGCAGACGAGGGAGACACCGGCGATCGCCGAGGGAGGCAACAGCCTGTGCAAGGGCGGTGAATGACGGTGGCGTCCACGTGGCATGGCCAGAAACTTACCGCGCGTAGGCGAATCGTGGTGCCCCGGGCCGTAAAAACACAGCGACAACGAAGTCTTCTCACGGTATCGGCAGGGCCGGGACTCAGCGGCCGCCCAATCGGCCGCTGATCCACTCAAGCGTCGCGGGGATCTCGCGGCGCCAGGTATTGAAGTTGTGGCCGCCGCTGTCGAGGATGATCGACGAGATCCGGGTCAGCTTCGTGGCCTCCACGGACGCGATGAATTTCAGCGTGGCCTTGTAGTTGGTTTCTCCGACTTTGCTGCTCGTGACCAGCAGGGAGGTGTCCGGGGCGGGCTCGTGCCGCAGGAACCACCAGAGGTCCGCGCGGTTCCGGAGATTCCGGTCGCCCTGGAAGAGATCACCGGTCGTGGCGTCTATGGGCGCCTTGTACGACGGGGAGAGCCCGGCACCGGCCGCGTACACGTCGGGGTGGTGCATCGCGAGCTTGAGCGCGCAGTACCCGCCCGTCGAGTCGCCGACGATCCCCCAGCCGCCCGGCTTCCCGGCGGCCCGGTAGTGCGCGCGTACGGCGTCGGGCAGGTCCCGGGCGAAGAAGGTCTCGGTCTGCGGGCCGCGCGGCACGTCCACGCACTCGGTGTCCCGGGGCGGTGCGACGGTGGGCCGCAGCATCACCAGGATCGTCGGCCGCATCCGCCCGGCCCGGACCAGGTGCTGCTCCGTGCGCGGGTAGTGCAGCTTGTCGACCAGCGCCCGCGCGGTGCCGGGATAGCCGCTGAGGACGACCACCACCGGGAACGTGCGGGTGCGGTACTGCGGTTGGAAGTACTCCGGCGGCAGGTACACGTACGCCGGCGTGGCGATGTGGGTCGTACGGCCGACGATGTCGACCTGCTGGATCTGACCGGCAGTCCGGGGCAGCGAGCCGCCCATGCCGTGCACCTCGGACGTGGACACCACCTGGACCGGGCTGCCGGGCGGACCGCCCGCCGTGTGGTCGACCACGACGCCCTGGTCGGTTTCCGTGCCCAACAGGTCGGCCCAGCTCGCATAGAAACCGAAAGCCTGGTTGACAGCTATCCCCAGGCACGCGAAGAGCACCAACTGGGTCGCCAGCAAAAGGCCGACGCGGCCACTGACGGCCCGCCAGTCCCGCCGGGCCAGCCGGGGCCACATCCACACCGTGCCGACGAACAGCAGTACGGCGAACAAGATCGCCAATGCCAGCGTTTTATCGCTCGTGAGACCCATGAGGTGCTTCCTGCCTGCGCTTTCCCCCGTGGCCACCGCCGCTTTCAGCGAGGCTTGCCCCGGGCTTTCCCTGGCCTTTGAACCGGCTTTCCGATGGGGAGTGAACCTCTCCCCCCGAGACACCGTCCTAGAGGGCGCAATGTCGCCGGATGCCCGAATCGGGCCCGGATTCAAGGTCTCTCGCAGAACTACGGGATGCGATGTCTGTCAGGATAGATGGGGAAATGTCGGGCGAGGTTCCGAGCCGATCAGGCCGGGCGCGGCGCATAGTCCGTGGCCCGCGCCCTGAGGCCGTCCCCGCTCTGGTCGGCAGGGCGTGCGCGGTCGTGGGCGTCCTGGACATCGCCGCGGGCGTGTTCCCGCGCTTCCGTCACAGCCGTATGCACGCCATGGCCGAGGTACTGCCCGGCTCGCTCGGCCCGTTCGCCGCCGCGCTCTCGCTCAGCGCCGGCGTGCTGTTGCTGCTGCTCGCACACGGGCTCAAGCGGCGCAAGCGCCGGGCGTGGCGGGCCGCGGTCGTGCTGCTGCCCGCCGGCGCGGTGTCGCAGTTCGTGTACCGGCACTCGGTCATCGGCGTGCTGATCTCACTGGCCCTGTTCGTGCCGCTCGTGCTGCACCGCAACGAGTTCAAGGCGCTGCCCGACCCGCGCAGCCGGTGGCGCGCGCTCGCCAACTTCGTCCTCATGAGCGCCGGTTCCCTCGCGCTCGGCCTTGTCATCGTCAGCGCCCACCCGAAGCGCACGATCGGCGACCCGAGCCTGGCCGACCGCATCACACACGTCCTCTACGGCCTGTTCGGCTTCGAGGGCCCCGTCGACTACGAGGGCTCCACCTCCTGGACGGTCGCCTTCTCGCTCGGCGCCCTCGGCCTGATCACCGCGGTCACCACCATCTACCTGGCCTTCCGCCCCGAACACCCCGCCGCACACCTCACCGAGGAGGACGAGATCCAGCTGCGCGCGCTCCTCGAGAAGCACGGCGCCCGCGACTCCCTCGGCCACTTCGCGCTCCGCCGCGACAAGGCCGTCGTCTTCTCCCCCAGCGGCAAGGCCGCGGTCACCTACCGCGTCGTCTCCGGCGTCATGCTCGCCAGCGGCGACCCGATCGGCGACGTCGAGGCCTGGCCCGGCGCCATCGAACGCTTCATGGACGAGGCCAAGGCCCACTCCTGGACCCCCGCCGTCATGGGCTGCTCGGAGACGGGCGGCGAGGTGTGGACCCGCGAGACCGGCCTGGACGCGCTCGAACTGGGCGACGAGGCGGTGGTGGACGTGGCGGATTTCTCGCTCGCCGGACGCGCGATGCGCAACGTGCGCCAGATGGTCAAGCGCATCGAGCGGGCCGGCTACGAAACCCGGGTACGGCGCATCCGTGACGTCGGCGAGGCCGAACTGGACCGCATCCGCCGGGCCGCCGAGGACTGGCGCGGCACCGACACCGAACGCGGCTTCTCCATGGCCCTCGGCCGCATCGGCGACCCGGCCGACGGCGACTGCCTGATCGCCACCGCCCACAAGGCCGACGAACAGCCCGGCCAGTACGGCGACCTCAAGGCGATCCTGCACTTCGTGCCCTGGGGCACCGACGGTGTCTCGCTCGACCTGATGCGCCGCGACCGCTCCGCCGACCCCGGGATGAACGAACTGCTCATCGTGGCCGCCCTCCAGGCGGCCCCGAAGCTCGGCATCACCCGGATCTCGCTCAACTTCGCGATGTTCCGCTCGGCGCTCGCCCGCGGCGAGAAGATCGGCGCAGGACCGGTGCTGCGCGCCTGGCGCGGCCTGCTGGTGTTCCTCTCCCGCTGGTTCCAGATCGAGTCCCTGTACAAGTTCAACGCGAAGTTCCAGCCCCGCTGGGAGCCGCGCTTCGTGGTCTACCGGGCCTCCGGCGACCTCCCGCGCATCGGCCTCGCCGCCATGCAGGCCGAGGGGTTCGTCAGCCTCGCCCTGCCGCTCCCGCGCTTCCTGCGCCGCCAGTCCCCCGTCCCCCGCCCGTGCGCCCACAGCCTCGCCGAACAGGGTGTACGAGCGGCCTGACCCCATGACCGGCCCGAGCGGACGCCCCTCCCCCTCCGGCCCGGGGGCGCCGCTCGGGCCACGGGGGCTGGCCGCGGGGCCCTGGGCCTACGCTGAACGTATGAGCAACCACAGCGGACGTGGCCAGGTGACAGGGCTTCCGGCATGGGACCGGTGCGCGGTCATGGGGGTCGTGAACGTCACCCCCGACTCCTTCTCCGACGGCGGCCGCTGGTTCGACACGACGGCCGCCGTCAAGCACGGCCTCGTCCTCGTCGCCGAGGGCGCCGACCTCGTCGACGTCGGCGGCGAGTCCACCCGCCCGGGCGCCACCCGCGTCGACGAGGACGAGGAACTGCGCCGGGTCATCCCGGTCGTCCGCGGCCTCGCCGCCGAAGGCGTCGTCGTCTCCGTCGACACCGTGCGCGCCTCGGTCGCCGCCCAGGCCCTCGCCGCCGGCGCCGCCCTCGTCAACGACGTCAGCGGCGGCCTCGCCGACCCCGACATGATCCCCGTCGTCGCCGACTCAGGCGCCCCCTTCGTCGTCATGCACTGGCGCGGCTTCATGGAGGGCGGCAGCAACGTCAAGGGCGTGTACGACGACGTGGTCGGCGAAGTGCTCGACGAACTGCACGCACGCGTGGACGCCGTCCTCGCCGGCGGCGTCGCCCCCGACCGGATCGTCGTCGACCCCGGCCTCGGCTTCTCCAAGGACTCCGAGCACGACCTGACCCTGCTCGCGCACCTCGACCGGCTGCACGCCCTGGGCCATCCGCTGCTCGTCGCCGCCTCCCGCAAGCGGTTCCTCGGCCGGGTCCTGGCCGGGCCCGAGGGGGCGCCCCCGCCGGCCCGGGAGCGCGACGCGGCGACGGCCGCCGTCTCGGCGCTCGCCGCGCACGCCGGCGCATGGGCGGTGCGCGTGCACGAAGTGCGCGCCACGGCGGACGCGGTACGGGTCGCGCGCGCCATGGAGGAGGCGCGCACCGGAACGGACGCGCCGGGCACACTGGCCACGCATGGCACGCATGGCACGCAAGACCTTCCCCACCGCGCAGAAGGAGCCCGGTGAGCGCCCCCCACACCGACGTCGAGCAGGTCGAGGCGGCCAACACCGCCTTCTACGAGGCACTGGAGAACGGCGACTTCGAGGCGGTCTCCTCCCTCTGGCTCACGCCCGCCGACCTGGGCGTCGACGAGGAGTACCACGACCCGGCCGACAGCGGGGTGATCTCCTGCGTGCACCCGGGCTGGCCGGTGCTGACCGGCCGCGGCGAGGTTCTGCGGTCGTACGCGCTGATCATGGCGAACACCGACTACATCCAGTTCTTCCTCACCGACGTACACGTCTCCGTCACCGGCGACACCGCCCTGGTGACCTGCACGGAGAACATCCTCAGCGGCGGTCCCGCTCCCGAGGGCAGCCAGGAGCTCGGCCCGCTGGTCGGACAGCTCGTCGTCGCCACGAACGTGTTCCGGCGCACCCGGGACGGCTGGAAGCTCTGGTCCCACCACGCCTCCCCGGTGCTGTCCGAGGCCGACGAGGACGAGGACGAGGACACGCCCTCCTGAGCACGGCACACCCTTCCGGGCCCCTCACGGACCAAGAAGTGGCTGGAATCACGAACTCGCGAGTAGGCAACGCCACCGGCCCATGAGCCGCCGGGTTCTCCGGGGGAAACACGGGATGAACCCTGTCGTACCCCGGCGGTCCCGCAGGCCCCGTACCCCGGCTCTGTCAGTGCCCGCAGGTAGATTCATGTGTGGCCGGTCCGTCGCCCGCACGCGATGCAGCCCGGCCGCCACACCGACGATTGCAGGAGTGATTCGCGTGGATCGTGTCGCGCTGCGCGGCCTCAGGGCCCGCGGGCACCACGGTGTCTTCCCCAAGGAGCGCGAGGAGGGCCAGACCTTCATCGTGGACCTCGTCCTTGGCCTGGACACCCGGCCGGCGGCGGCCGACGACGACCTGGCGAAGACCGTGCACTACGGCGTCGTGGCCGAGGAGGTCGTCGCCGTGGTCGAGGGGGAGCCGGTGAACCTGATCGAGACGCTCGCCGAGCGGATCGCCCAGGTCTGCCTCAAGCACGAGGGGGTAAGAGAGGTCGAGGTCCAGGTCCACAAGCCGGACGCGCCCATCACCGTCCCGTTCGACGACGTCACCGTCACCATCACCCGGAGCCGAGTATGACCGCATCCTCCCTGCGGGGTCCCAGCGACCCGACCGTACAGCCGGTGCCCGCCTCCGTCGTGGCGCAGGTCGACGCCGCCGACACCACCCTGTCCAACCCCAGACGCGCCGTGGTCGCCCTCGGCTCCAACCTCGGCAACCGCCTGGAGACCCTCCAGGGCGCCATCGACGCGCTGGAGGACACCCCGGGAGTCCGCATCAAGGCCGTGTCGCCGGTGTACGAGACGGAGCCGTGGGGCGTCGAGCCCGGCAGCCAGCCGACGTACTACAACGCGGTCGTGGTGCTGAAGACCACCCTCCCGCCGTCCTCCCTGCTGGAGCGGGCGCACGCGGTCGAGGAGGCGTTCAACCGGGTGCGGGACGAGCGCTGGGGGCCGCGCACCCTCGACGTCGACATCGTCGCGTACGCCGACGTCGTCTCCGACGACCCGCAGCTCACCCTCCCGCACCCGCGCGCCCACGAGCGCGCCTTCGTGCTCGCGCCCTGGTTCGACGTCGACCCCGAGGCACGGGTGCCAGGCCGCGGCACGGTCGCGGAGCTGCTGGCCGCCGTCACCCGGCACGGCGTGGAAGCACGCGGGGACCTGGAACTCCGACTGCCCGAGTAGTCGTTAAGGTCGAGACGACCACATCGCTGCGGGGGAGCTGAAGGAAAACAGTGAAAGAGCTGCGGATCAGGGTGCTGGCCGGCGTCTTCGTCGTGGCCGGAGTGCTGTCCTGGGCGGGCGCCCGCCTGTGGAACGCGGTGGGGACCCTGCCCAGCGTGCCGGTGGCCGCCCCGATCGTCCTCGCACTGATCGCCGTGGTCCTGCTCTCCACGGCGCTCTCGCTGCGCGCCCGCCTCAAGGCCCAGCGCGAGCGCCGCCCCGGCGCCAAGGGCGTCGACCCCCTGATGGCGGCCCGCGCAGTGGTCTTCGGCCAGGCGAGCGCCCTGGTCGCGGCCCTGGTCGCCGGCATGTACGGCGGCACCGGCGTCTTCCTGCTGGAGCTCCTCGACCTCCCCACCCGTCGCGACCAGGCCCTCTACGCGGCCTTCTCGGTCGTCGCAGGCATCGCCGTGATAGCGGCGGCCCTCTTCCTGGAACGGGTGTGCAAGCTCCCGGAGGACGACGACAACAACCACAGCGGGGCCGAGCCGGTGGCGTGAATTCGCCGCCTCGGCGGCGTCAACGGGCCATGATGAGACTCATCGCCTCGTTCCGCGTCGCCGCGTCCCGCAACTGTCCGCGCACTGCCGACGTTATGGTCTTCGCGCCGGGCTTGCGGATCCCGCGCATCGACATGCACATGTGCTCGCACTCGACGACCACGATGACGCCCCGCGGCTCCAGGATCGACATCAGGGAGTCGGCGATCTGTGTGGTGAGCCGTTCCTGCACCTGCGGGCGACGGGCGTAGACGTCCACCAGCCGGGCCAGCTTGGACAGTCCGGTGATCTTCCCGCTCACGGACGGGATGTACCCGACGTGGGCCACACCCCGGAACGGCACCAAATGATGCTCACAGGTGCTGTAGACCTCGATGTCCTTCACCAACACCATCTCGTCGTGGCCGATGTCGAACGTGGTGGTGAGGACGTCCTCGGGCTTCTGCCACAGCCCCGCGAAGATCTCCTTGTAGGCCCGCGCCACCCGTGCCGGAGTCTCCCGGAGGCCCTCTCGGTCCGGGTCCTCGCCGACCGCGATCAGAAGTTCGCGTACGGCGTTCTCGGCGCGCTTCTCGTCGAACTCGCCGATGGTGCCCTCGCCGTCCAGGGTCACGGGGTCGGTCATCTGGGTGCCTCGTTCCTTCGGGTGGGCGCGTGTGGGCCGCGCGCCTCATATGCGGGCATACCGAAATGCCGCGCCCCCCAGGCTAGAACCTGGGGGGCGCGGCATCCATTCCGAGCCAGGTGAGGGCGGTGTGACTCAGCTCTCGGGTCGGTCCTCCGGGGCCTTCTCGACCGCGGTGGCGGGCTCGGCCGCCGTGGACTTCACCGTGCTGATCGCCGGCGTCGAGCCGTTCGCCCCGTTGGTCAGTGCGAGTTCCCTGGGGGAGAGCACCGGCGGGCGGGTGGACGGCGTACGGCGGGAGGAGCCGGTCCACGCGGGCCGCGCGGGCCGCTTGTGGATCGCCGCGAAGACCTCGGCGATCTCCTCCTTGTTCAGGGTCTCCTTCTCCAGGAGCTGGAGAACGAGGTTGTCGAGGACGTCGCGGTTCTCGACCAGGATCTCCCAGGCCTCGTTGTGCGCGTTCTCGATCAGCTTCTTGACTTCCTCGTCCACCAGAGCGGCGACCTCTTCCGAGTAGTCGCGCTGGTGGGACATCTCACGGCCGAGGAAGGGCTCGGTGTTGTCGCCGCCGAACTTGATCGCGCCGAGACGCTCGGTCATGCCGTACTGCGTGACCATCGCGCGGGCGGTGGCAGTGGCCTTCTCGATGTCGTTGGCAGCGCCGGTGGTCGGGTCGTGGAAGACCAGTTCCTCGGCCGCGCGGCCGCCCAGCATGTAGGCGAGCTGGTCGAGCATCTCGTTGCGCGTGGTCGAGTACTTGTCCTCGTCCGGCAGGACCATCGTGTAACCGAGGGCGCGGCCCCGGGACAGGATCGTGATCTTGTGGACCGGGTCGGAGTTCGGGGAGGCCGCCGCGACCAGGGCGTGACCGCCCTCGTGGTACGCGGTGATCTTCTTCTCCTTGTCCGACATGATCCGGGTCCGCTTCTGCGGGCCCGCGACCACGCGGTCGATCGCCTCGTCGAGCATCTGGTTGTCGATGAGCTTGCGGTCGCTGCGGGCCGTGAGCAGCGCCGCCTCGTTCAGCACGTTCGACAGGTCCGCGCCGGTGAAGCCCGGCGTACGGCGGGCGACCGCCGCGAGGTCGACGTCGGGCGCGACCGGCTTGCCCTTCTGGTGAACCTTGAGGATCTCCAGACGGCCCTGCAGGTCCGGCGGGTCGACCGCGATCTGGCGGTCGAAACGGCCGGGGCGCAGCAGCGCCGGGTCGAGGATGTCGGGCCGGTTCGTCGCGGCGATGAGGATCACGCCGCCCTTGACGTCGAAGCCGTCCATCTCGACGAGCAGCTGGTTCAGCGTCTGCTCGCGCTCGTCGTGACCGCCGCCGAGGCCGGCGCCGCGATGGCGGCCGACCGCGTCGATCTCGTCGACGAAGACGATCGCCGGGGCGTTCGCCTTGGCCTGCTCGAAGAGGTCGCGCACTCGGGAGGCACCGACACCGACGAACATCTCGACGAAGTCGGAACCGGAGATCGAGTAGAAGGGGACCCCTGCCTCGCCGGCGACGGCACGCGCGAGCAGCGTCTTGCCGGTGCCGGGACGGCCGTAGAGGAGCACGCCCTTGGGGATCTTGGCGCCGACGGCCTGGAACTTGGCCGGCTCCTGCAGGAACTCCTTGATCTCGTGGAGTTCCTCGACGGCCTCGTCACAGCCCGCGACGTCCGAGAAGGTCGTCTTCGGGGTGTCCTTGGTGATGAGCTTCGCCTTGGACTTGCCGAAGTTCATGACCCGGGAGCCGCCGCCCTGCATCTGGTTCATCAGGAACAGGAAGACGACCACGATGAGGACGAAGGGCAGCAGGGAGAGCAGGACGCTGACGAACGCGTTCTGCTTGGTCGGCGCGACGGTGTAGCCGTCGGGGATCTGCTTGTCCTGGTACTTGGTCTGCAGCGTGTTGGCGATGGTGACGCCCTGGTCGCCGATGTAGCTCGCCTGGATCTTCGAGCTGCCGTCGACCTTCTCGCCGTTCTTGAGCGTGACCTTGATGGTCTGCTCGTCACCGGTGGTCAGCTTGGCCGATTCCACCTTGTTGTCATTGATCGCCGCCACGACCTGGCCGGTGTCCACCGTCTTGTAGCCGCCGGACGAGCCGACGACCTGCATCAACACGACCACGGCAAGGACGGCCAGCACGATCCACATGACCGGCCCACGGAAGTATCGCTTCACGTCCATCCATACGGAGCGGTGTCGCCCCGTCCCTCCTGCCATAGTGAGTTTGATAAGACAGTTCTTCTGACGGTACCCCAGCATTGTGGCCCGAAGTCGCACGAAGCTGCTCGGACGGCTGGTGAACCCGTCTCTGCATGCTCCAACGGCGCGAAACCCGCTGGGGTTCCCGATCGTCTTACGTAAGTGGACCCTCCGGCGTATCAGCCGGGGGTCAGCCGCCGTAGACGTGAGGCGCGAGCGTACCGACGAACGGGAGATTGCGGTACTTCTCGGCGTAGTCGAGGCCGTAGCCGACGACGAACTCGTTGGGGATGTCGAAGCCGACCCACTCGACGTCGATGGCGACCTTGGCCGCGTCCGGCTTGCGCAGCAGGGTGCAGATCTTCAGGGTCTCGGGCTCGCGGGAGCCGAGGTTGTTGATCAGCCAGGACAGGGTCAGACCGGAGTCGATGATGTCCTCGACGATGAGGACGTGCTTGCCCTTGATGTCGGTGTCGAGGTCCTTGAGGATCCGCACCACACCGGAGGACTGGGTGCCCGCGCCGTACGAGGACACGGCCATCCAGTCCATGGTGACGGGGGTGGACAGCGCCCGGGCGAGGTCCGCCATGACCATCACGGCGCCCTTGAGGACGCCGACGATGAGCAGGTCCTTGCCCGCGTACTCCGCGTCGATCTTCGCGGCCAGCTCAGCCAGCTTCGCGTCGATCTCTTCCTTGGTGATGAGCACCTGCTGGAGGTCGGCACCCATGTCTTTCGCGTCCACCCGCATCACTTTCGGTCGGTCGTCCCACCGGCCTACCCGGCCCTTCGGAGGAGCACTCCGTGAGGTCGGGATTCAGCCTTGCCGAATCACCAGTCTGCCACCCTGGCGCTGGGCGACGACTTTGCCGGGGAGATTGATGGCCCCCTGGCCGCGCCAGCCGGTGATGAGGCGGTCGACTTCCTCGATGTGCCGGGCGAACAGGGAACCGGCCGGCGCGCCCGCCTCGATGGCGGCACGGCGCAGGATCCGGCGGCGTACCGCGGGGGGCAGGGCGTAGAGCTTGGCGCACTCCAGCAGGCCCGCGGCGTCCCGTACGGAGGCCTCGGCCTGACTGGCCCAGGTGTCGAGGGCGTCGGCGTCGTCGCGGGAGAGCTGGGCGGTGCGGGCGAGTGCCTCGACGACGCCCTTGCCGAGGGCTTTCTCCAGGGCGGGCAGGCCCTCGTGGCGGAGCCGGGAGCGGGTGTAGGCCGGGTCCGCGTTGTGAGGATCGTCCCAGACGGGGAGGGCCTGGACCATGCAGGCCTTGCGGGCGGTCTGCCGGTCCAGCTGGAGGAACGGGCGGCGGTAACGGCCGCCGGCCCCCGAGACCGCGGCCATTCCGGACAGGGAGCGGATGCCGGAGCCGCGGGCGAGGCCGAGCAGGACGGTTTCGGCCTGGTCGTCTCTGGTGTGGCCGAGCAGGATCGCGGTGCCGCCGTGGCGTTCGAGGGCGGTGTCCAGGGCGGCGTAGCGGGCGTCGCGGGCGGCGGCTTCGGGTCCGCCGTCGCGGCCGACCGTCACGGTGATGGACTCGACCGGGTCGAGGCCGAGTTCGCGCAGCCGTAGGGCGACTTCCTCGGCGCGCAGGTCGGAGCCGGCCTGCAGGCCGTGGTCGACGGTGATGCCGCCCGCGCGGATGCCGAGCTTGGGGGCTTCGAAGGCGAGGGCGGAGGCGAGCGCCATGGAGTCGGCGCCGCCGGAGCATGCGACGAGGACGAGCGGGGAGGGGGTCCGCTCGTTCGGTGTCTGCTCCGGGATCTCCGGGATCGCCGGGATGCCGCCGACGGGGCGCGCGAGGCGCGCGCCGATGCGCCCGCCGACACGTTCACCGGCGCGTTCACCGGTGGTACGGCTGTGGCTGCTGCGACTGCTGTGGTCGGTGAGGATGTCGTGGAGGACGCGGCGGACCGCCAGGCGTATCGCCGCGACCGCAGGATGGGGACCCATGTCCGGTTCCCTTCATGAAGTTTTCGGGGGGTGAACCCGAGACCGGTCACTCAGAGTGTGTAGATGGTGACAGAAACGGGCCGTTCCCCGAGCATTGCACGCCTACCCATCGCTCACGGTCCCTCGGACGGGTGATTGGAGGGGCGTTCGCCTGCCGTCGGCCGGTTTCGGTTCACCACACATCCGCTGGTTCACGACTCGGCCTTGCGGTGCACCCGCGCGACCCAGTCCGCCGGTTTGGCGATCTCCGCCTTGGTCGGCAGGGTGTTCGGGGAGGTCCACACCCGGTTGAAGCCGTCCATGCCGACCTGGTCGACGACGGCCCGCACGAACCGTTCGCCGTCCCGGTACTGACGGAGTTTGGCATCCAGGCCGAGCAGCTTGCGCAGGGTCATGTCGAGCCGGGAGGCGCCCTTGGCGCGCCGCTGCTGGAACTTCTCGCGGATCTCGGCGACGGTCGGCACGACCGCGGGTCCGACGCCGTCCATGACGAAGTCGGCGTGGCCCTCCAGGAGGGACATGACGGCGGTGAGCCGGCCGAGGATCTCGCGCTGGGCGGGGGTCTGCACCAGTTCGACGAACGACCGTCCGCCGTCGTCCTCCTCGGCCTCGGGGCGGCTGCCGGCAAGGGACTGGGCGGCGTCCCGGATGCGTTCGAGGACGGTCATCGGGTCGACGTCGGTCTCCGAGAGGAACGACTGGATCTCGCCCTCCAGATGGGCGCGCAGCCAGGGCACCGCCGAGAACTGGGTGCGATGCGTCTCCTCGTGCAGGCACACCCACAGGCGGAAGTCATGGGGCTGTACGTCGAGTTCGCGCTCCACGTGGACGATGTTCGGGGCGACGAGCAGCAGCCGGCCGCCGCCGTTCTCGTCCGCCGGGAGGTCGCGGGAGGAGGGGGCGAAGGTCTCGTACTGGCCGAGGACCCGGGACGACAGGAACGACAGGAGCATGCCGAGTTCCACGCCGGTCACCTTGCCGCCGACCGCGCCGAGGACGGTGCCGCCGGGGGTGCCGGCCCGCCGCTCCTGCATCTTGTCGAGCAACGGCTTGAGGAGTTCCCGGAACCCGGCGACGTTGGCCTTCACCCAGCCGGGGCGGTCCACCACCAGAACGGGGGTGTCGTGTACGTCGTCGGTCCCCATACGAGTGAAGCCCCGGACGTGTTCCTCCGAGGCCTTCGCGTGCCGCCGCAGCTCCGCGACGATGACCCGGGCCTCGTCGCGGCTCACCTCGGGCCCCGGCCGCACGAGTCGGGTCGCGGTCGCCACCGCGAGATTCCAGTCGACCATCCCAGAAGAAGCAGCGCCACCGATGCTCGTCATGCGTCAACCGTACGTTAACGCTCCCACTTGGGGCAGGCCGTGGGGGTTGGTGAGGTTGGCGTGACTTGTGCGGCGGGGCGGGGTCGGGGTGCTTGCGTCGGCAGGGGCGAGCGTTGGTTTCGCGGTGCCCGGCGCTGTCGGCCGTGCCCACCCTCCCCCACTCTCGACTTCGCTCGAGCGGGGGGACCCCCATCGCCCTGCGGAACGCCTGCCCACGGCGGTTGGAGCGGTTCGGGAGCGGCGGGCGCGCTGCTGTGCAGCGATGGGCGGCCCGTGGGCGGTGACGGCAGGCAGCAGACGGCAAGCGGCAGACCGCAGACCGCAGACCGCAGACCGCAGACGGTGGTTACGGGCGGTCGTTACAGGCCCGCCAGGGCCGTCGCTGTTTTGTCCAGGGCCGCCTGGGCCGCTGCCGGATTCGTCGTGTTCGAGGTCAGGAAGGCGAAGGCCAGGAGGCGGCCGTCCTTGTCGACGACCGTGCCCGCGAGGGTGTTGACGCCGGTCAGGGTGCCGGTCTTCGCGCGGACGACGCCTGCCGCGCCGTCCGTGTAGCGGCTGGTGAGGGTGCCCGTGAAGCCGGCGACGGGGAGGCCGGTGAGGACCGCGCGCAGGCTCGGCCGGTCGGCGTCGGCGGCCTTGACGAGGAGGGCGGTGAGGAGGTTCGCCGTCAGCCGGTCGTCGCGGTTCAGGCCGCTGCCGTCGTGGAAGGAGGCGCCGGTCATCGGCAGGCCCAGCTTGGTCAGCTGGGCGTCGATCGCGGCCGCTCCCCCGTCGAAGCTGGCCGGCCTGCCGCTCGCCAGCGCGGTCTGCCGGGCCAGGGCCTCGGCGATGTCGTTGTCGCTGTTGGTCAGCATGCGCTCGACGATCGAGGACAGCGGTGGCGAGGAGACGGTGGCGAGGGTGTCGGCCCGGCTGCTCGCCTTGGAGGTGCCGGGGGACGACGTCTTGATGCCGGCGTCCGTCAGGAAGCCCGCGAACTTCCGTGCCGCGTCGGCCGCCGGGTCGCTCACCCGGGTCACCGGCCCCTCGACGGAGTCGTTGGTGCGGCCCTCGTCGGCCGTCAGGGGGCTCACCCGCGCGAGGTTGCCGTTGACGCCGATGGGGTGCTGGTCGGAGCCGGAGTAGAGCGTGGTGTCGTACGAGAGGGTGATCTGTTTGATGCCCCGCGCGGTCAGCGACTTGGCCGTCTCGGTGGCGAGGGTGCGCAGACTGGCCCAGCCCGCCGCGTCCTTGCGGGCGGTCAGGGTGGGGTCGCCGCCGCCGACCAGGACGACCTCCCTGGTGCCGGGTTCGAGGGCCACGCGCGTGGTGATGCGGTGGTCGGCGCCGAGGGCGGAGAGGGCGGCGACGGCCGTGGCGATCTTGGTGGTGGAGGCGGGAGTGAGGGCGGTGTCGGCGCCGGAGCCGTACAGGCGGCTGCCGGTGGCCACGTCGACGACCACGGCGGTGCGGGTGCTGCCGAGCGACGAGGAGTCCAGCAGGGGTCCCAGGAGGTCTCTGGCGGCCGTTCCGGAGATTCCCGCGGACTTTCCGGCGGGCGCCGACTTCACGGTGTTCGTGGCGCCGCCCAGGCCCGCCAGGACGGATCCGGCGCTGGGCGCGGGGCTGGGCCTGCCCTCGGCTGTGACGGAGTCCGCACCGGAGCCGTGATCTGTGCCACCCGTCCGCTCCAGGGCGGCGGCCCGGTCCCGCTCGGCCGTACGCTGGCCGTCGGCGTCCCAGGGGCCCGCCGCGGTCACCGCACCGGCGGCCAGCGCGAGCCCGGCCGTGGCGGCGCCCGCGGTGTACTGCCAGGTCCTGAGGGTCCGGAACCGAGGTCGAGGGGGGCGGACCAGGGTGGCCAGCCGGGGTCCCGTCGCGCGCGTGACGCGTGCAAGTTGCGGTCCCACCGCCCGCCGCAACCGCGCGACCTGCGGTTTCGTGGCCGTCGCGAGGCGGGCCAGCCGCGGTCGTACGACGCCCGCGATCTTCCGCACACGCGGTTTCGCGGACTGCCAAGGCCTCAGCTCTGGCACGACCACCAGCCCCTTTCGCGATCACACACCTGCGTGGGGGACACTTAACCATCAGAACTATGTGTTGATCATGGAGGAGCCACCGGTGGAGTTCGACGTCACGATCGAGATCCCGAAGGGTTCGCGGAACAAGTACGAGGTGGACCACGAGACCGGTCGGATCCGCCTGGACCGTCGTCTCTTCACCTCGACCGCCTACCCGACCGACTACGGCTTCGTCGAGAACACCCTCGGCGAGGACGGTGACCCGCTGGACGCGCTGGTCATCCTGGACGAGCCCACCTTCCCGGGCTGCCTCATCAAGTGCCGCGCGATCGGCATGTTCCGGATGACCGACGAGGCCGGCGGCGACGACAAGCTGCTGTGCGTCCCGGCCACCGACCCGCGCGTGGAGCACCTGCGCGACATCCACCACGTGTCGGAGTTCGACCGCCTGGAGATCCAGCACTTCTTCGAGGTCTACAAGGACCTGGAGCCCGGCAAGTCCGTCGAGGGCGCCAACTGGGTGGGCCGCACCGACGCCGAGATCGAGATCGAGCGGTCTTACAAGCGCTTCAAGGAGTCGGGCGGTCACTGAGACCACCCCGGCAAGCCGTAACCGGGAAACGGGCCGCACGCACGCGTGGGGCCCGTTTTTCGTGTCCGCCGCATGGTCACGCGCATACTGAGGCTCACGTGCAGATGTCGTTCAGGGAGCGTTACGACGGTGACGGAGGCGGAGGACCGCAAGCCCCGGTCGGACGAGGCGCGGTACGACCCGGAGATCACGTCCGAGTTCGCCGTTCCGGCGGGCATCGCGGTCCCCGAGGGCGGTGGCGAGTCCGAGTCCACGTCGGAGTTCACCGTGCCGGAGGGGCTGGTGGCGCCGCAGCCGGTGACCGGCGGGCCGGCGGGGTCGGCGTTCAGCACGCCGAGCACCTACAGCGCCGACGACGCCCCGGCCGCCTTCACGCCCGCCTCCGGGTTCCCCACGGTCAGCCTCGTCAAGGACGCGCCCTGGCAGGACCGGATGCGCACGATGCTGCGCATGCCGGTGGCCGAGCGGCCGGCGCCGGAGCCGCTGCAGAAGGCCGAGGAGGGCGGCCCCGCCGTTCCGCGCGTGCTCGACCTGACGCTGCGTATCGGTGAGTTGCTGCTGGCGGGCGGCGAGGGCGCGGAGGACGTGGAGGCCGCGATGTTCGCGGTCTGCCGGTCGTACGGCCTCGACCGGTGCGAGCCGGGCGTCACCTTCACCCTGCTGGCGATCTCGTACCAGCCCTCGCTCGTCGACGACCCGGTGACGGCGTCCCGGACGGTGCGGCGGCGCGGAACCGACTACACGCGCCTGTCCGCCGTCTTCCGGCTCGTGGCCGACCTCACCGACCCCGAGACCCAGGTCTCCCTGGAGGAGGCCTACCGGCGGCTCGCGGAGATCCGCCGCAACCGGCACCCGTATCCCGGCTGGGCGCTCACCGCCGCGAGCGGGCTGCTCGCCGGGGCCGCCTCCGTGCTGGTCGGCGGTGACTTCCTGGTGTTCGTGGCAGCCGCGATCGGTGCGATGCTCGGCGACCGGCTGGCGTGGCTGTGCGCGGGGCGGGGGCTGCCGGAGTTCTACCAGTTCATGATCGCCGCGATGCCGCCGGCCGCGATCGGGATCGCCTTCTCGCTCGCCCACATCGACGTCGCGGCGTCCGCCGTCGTCACCGGTGGGCTGTTCGCACTGCTGCCCGGGCGGGCCCTGGTCGCAGGCGTCCAGGACGGGCTGACCGGGTTCTACATCACCGCCTCCGCGCGCCTGCTGGAGGTCATGTACTTCTTCGTGGGCATCGTCATCGGGGTGCTGACGGTCCTGTACTTCGGCGTGAAGCTGGGCGGCCGGCTCAACCCCGACGTGGCGCTGAACACCTCCGAGCGGCCGCTGTTGCAGATCGCCGCGTCCATGGTGCTGTCGCTGACCTTCGCGGTGCTGCTCCAGCAGGAACGATCCACCGTGCTGGCCGTCACTCTCAACGGGGGTGTGGCCTGGTCCGTCTACGGCGCGATGCACTACGCCGGGGAGATCTCGCCGGTCGCCTCCACGGCGGTGGCGGCCGGGCTGGTGGGGTTGTTCGGGCAGCTGCTGTCGCGGTACCGGTTCGCGTCCGCGCTGCCGTACACGACAGCGGCGATCGGGCCGCTGCTGCCGGGGTCGGCGACCTATTTCGGGCTGCTGTCGATGGCTCAGAACGAGGTCGACAAGGGGCTGGTGTCGCTGGCCAAGGCGGCATCGCTCGCCATGGCCATCGCCATCGGGGTCAATCTGGGGTCGGAGATCTCCCGGCTGACCCTGCGGGTGGGCTCGGCCGGGAAGCGGAGGGCCGCGAAGCGGACCAGGGGGTTCTGAACGCCCTCTGGGTGGGGGGCTCAGGTGGGACGGCGGCTGCGGGTGCGTGGGGGTTGATCGCGCAGTTCCCCGCGCCCCTGAAAGACAAAGACAGGGCGCTGCTGCTCAGGGCGCCTGGTAGTGGTCCTCGGTGTACGGGTTGTGCTGCTGGCCGTAGCCGCTCTGGTTGTAGCCGCCCTGGTCGTAGTACGGCTGCTGGCCGTAGTGCTGCTGGGGCTGCTGGCCGTACTGCTGCTGCGGGTGGGGCTGGGGCTGCTGTGGGGTGTACGTCGGCTCGGGGGTGTACGTCGGCTCGATGCGGCGGAGCTGGGTCGTCGCGTCGTCCGTCATCGGTGGGGCCGGCTGGTGCTGGAGCGGCTGCTCCGTGCGGGCCGCCTTCTTGTCCTTCGCGCGGGCCCGCAGGAACTCGATGATGATCGGGACCACCGAGACGAGGACGATCAGGATCAGGATCGCCTCGATGTTGTTCTTGACGAAGTCGATCTTGCCGAGCCAGGAGCCGAGCAGGGTGACGCCGGCGCCCCACATGACGCCGCCGATGACGTTGAAGGTGAGGAAGGAGCGGTAGGCCATGCCGCTGACGCCGGCGATGATCGGCGTGAACGTGCGGATCACCGGCACGAAGCGGGCCAGGATCAGGGACTTCGGGCCGTGCTTCTCGAAGAACTCGTGCGCCTTGGCGACGTTCTCCTGCTTGAAGATGCGGGAGTCCGGGCGGTTGAAGAGCGACGGGCCGACCTTCTTGCCGAACATGTAGCCCGCCTGGTCACCGAGGATCGCGGCGACGCAGATCAGGGCGACGGCGCCCCACAGCGGGAAGTCCAGCTGGTTCGAGGTGATCAGCAGGCCGCAGGTGAAGAGGAGCGAGTCGCCCGGGAGGAAGAAGCCGATCAGGAGGCCGGACTCGGCGAAGACGACCAGGAGCAGGCCCCAGATACCGAACGAGTCGAGAAGTTGGTTCGGGTCCAGCCAGCTCGGGCCGAGGGCGAGCGTCATCACGGTTCCGGGCTCCTGAGGGGGGAAGGCACGTCGGGTTCCTTGTGCGGGCGCACAAAGCTATCAACGTAATGTGTCCGCCCCAGGTTCCACCGGTGGAACCTGGATGGACTGTGCCCGGCCTGGGGAATGGCTGTGGACATGGGTATCGAAGAGTACGGCGGCGGTCAGGGACCGCAGGCCGATGTGCTGGTCGTCACCACGAACGACGTTCCCGGGTACCGGGTGCGGGAGGTCATCGGCGAGGTCTTCGGGCTGACCGTGCGCTCCCGGCACCTGGGCAGTCAGATCGGCGCGGGTCTGAAGTCGATGATCGGCGGTGAACTGAAGGGGCTGACGAAGACGCTCGTCCAGACCCGCAACCAGGCCATGGAGCGGCTGATCGAGCAGGCACGCGCGCGTGGTGCCAACGCCGTACTGGCCTTCCGGTTCGACGTGACCGAGGCGGCGGACGTGGGGACCGAGGTCTGCGCGTACGGCACCGCCGTCATCCTCGACAAGGAGTAGCCGCAGCGCCCCGTCACGCCGTGTGCCGGGCCGCGTTCGCCTCGATCGCCTCCTTGAGGTGCGCGGCCAGGCCCGGGGCCATCGAGTCGTAGAAGGCCTTGAAGCGCTCGTCGGAGACGTACATCTCGGCGAGGCAGCGGTGCATCTCGTGCGGGCAGTCGTAGAACCAGGCCGAGATGTGCCGCCGGTGTTCCTCGGCCATGTCCATGGCCCGTTCGCCGGCCGGCGGCTCGGCCGCGGTCACCAGGGCGGCGTAACGCGCGCTCCAGTCGTCGACCTCGGCCTTCATGCGCTGCCAGTCGGCCTTGGTGTAGCGGGCGGCCCGGCGCTGCGACTCGGCGTAGGCCTCGGTGCCGCCCCAGCGCTGCTCGGCCTCCTCTGCGTACTGCTCGGGGTCCTTGTCGCCGAAGACCTCGAAGCGTTCCTCGGGGGTGAGGTCGATGCCCATCCTGCGTGCCTCCATGGCGTGTTCCACGGCCGCGGCCATCTTCTGCAGTCTCTCGATCCGGGCGGTCAGCAGTTCGTGCTGCCGGCGCAGGTGCGCGCGGGGGTCCGCCTCCGGGTCGTCGAGCAGGGCCGTGACCTCGTCGAGCGGGAAGCCGAGCTCCCGGTAGAACAGGATCTTCTGGAGCCGGTCGAGGTCGGCGTCGCCGTAGCGCCGGTGGCCGGCGTGGCTGCGCCCGCCCGGGACCAGCAGGCCGATCTCGTCGTAGTGGTGCAGGGTGCGCACGGTGATCCCGGCGAATTCGGCGACCTGTCCGACGGAGTAGCTCATGTCCGCTCCTTTCCGGGCTCCACCCTGGGTCCTCACGTCGCGTGAGGTGCAAGCCCGTTCCGTTCGGCGACCTTCGGGATGTTGTGTCGGTTTTGCCCGCTTATCGTGGGCCCGTGGCCCAGGACACCGCGCAACAGGCGCTCCCCACCCCGCCCTCGGCCCCCGCGCGTGCCCTGCTGCCGCTGATCCTGCCCGCACTCGTCGTCGGCGTCGGCAGCAGTCTGCTGTTCGTGCTGGTGAGCTCGCTGGCCGAGCGGTTGCAGCACGTGCTGTGGAACAACCTGCCGGACGCGCTCGGCATCGGGCGGTACTCCGTGCTGTGGATGCTGGTGATGCTCACGGCGACCGGGATCGCGGTGGGGCTGGTGGTGTGGAAGGTGCCTGGGCATGCGGGGCCCGATCCGGCCACCCTGGGCCTGGAGGCGGTGGCGATGCCGCCGGCCGTGCTGCCGGGGCTGGTGCTGGCGACCGTGCTGATGCTGGCGGGCGGGCCGAGCCTCGGTCCGGAGAACCCTCTCATCGCTGTCAACGTCGGGCTCGCGCTGTGGCTGGGGCGGCTCGCGATGCCCCGGCTGCCGGGCTCGCTGTGGCCCGCGCTGGCCGACGCGGCGACGCTCGGCGCCCTGTTCGGGACGCCGGTGGCGGCGGCCCTGGTGATCTCCGAGGCGCTGGCCGGGAAACCTCTGAAGGGGGCCCTGTGGGACAACCTCTTCGGACCTCTGATGGCCGCGGGGGCGGGCTCGATGACGACCGCTCTGGTGGCCCGTCCGACCCTGGACCTCGGGCTGCCCGCGCTCGGCCGCCCGCACTGGCCCGACCAGCTGGCGGCACTGGTGGTCGCCTCCGCGGCCGCGCTGCTCGGCATGTGTGCCGTGTACGCCTTCCCGTACGTCCACGGCCTCTTCCGGCGCCTCGGGCACCCCATGGTGGCTCTTCCGGCCGGCGGGCTGGTGCTGGGCCTGCTGGGGGCACTGGGCGGCCATCTGACGCTCTTCAAGGGGCTGGACGAGGTCGCGGAGCTGGCGAAGGACCCGGAGGGCTGGTCGGCCGGGCAGTTCGCCGTGATGACGGTCGTCAAGCTGGCCGCCCTGCTGGTGGCCGCCGCCTGCGGTTTCCGCGGTGGCCGGATCTTTCCGTCGGTGTTCATCGGCGCCGCCTTGGGGCTGTGCGCCCACGCCCTGGTGCCCGCGGTCCAGCCCTCGGTGGGCGTGGCGGCGGGTGTGCTGGGCATGCTGTTGGCGATCACCCGCCAGGGCTGGGTGAGCCTGTTCACGGCCGCGGTGCTGGTGGCCTCGCCGAGCATCATCGCGTTGCTGTGCATCGCGTCGCTGCCCGCGTGGCTGCTGGTGACCGGGCGGCCGAGAATGCAGTTGCGGGCGGACGGTACGGCCCTGCGCTGATCCTTGCGAATTCCCTCGTGTCGTTCAGGAGGCACTCTTCATGCCGCTCCACAAAGGTCCCCAGAAGCACCAAGAGCGACCCATGTCCGTCAACCCGTTCTTCGGTGAGGCGAACCCGGTCGCCGGCATGGCCGAGGCCCCGCCCACGCACCGGCTGCCGGACGGCCCGCTGCCGCCCATGACCGCCTATCAGCTGGTTCGCGACGAGCTGATGCTGGACGGCAACGCCCGGCTGAATCTGGCCACCTTCGTCACCACGTGGATGGAACCCCAGGCCGGGATCCTGATGGCGGAGTGCGACGACAAGAACATGATCGACAAGGACGAGTACCCGCGCACCGCCGAGTTGGAGCGGCGCTGTGTGGCGATGCTCGCCGACCTGTGGAACGCGCCGGATCCAGCCAACACCGTCGGCTGTTCGACGACCGGCTCCAGCGAGGCCTGCATGCTGGCCGGGATGGCGCTGAAGCGGCGCTGGATGCAGCGCAACACCGACCGCTATCCGGGAAGTGCCCGCCCGAACCTCGTGATGGGCATCAACGTGCAGGTCTGCTGGGAGAAGTTCTGCAACTTCTGGGAGGTGGAGCCCCGCTTCGTCCCCATGGAGGGCGACCGCTACCACCTGGACGCGCAGGCCGCCGCCGACCTCTGCGACGAGAACACCATCGGGGTCGTCGCCATCCTCGGCTCCACCTTCGACGGGTCCTACGAACCGGTCGCCGACCTCTGCGCCGCCCTGGACGCCCTCCAGGAGCGCACCGGAGTCGACGTCCCGGTGCACGTGGACGGCGCGTCCGGCGGGATGATCGCGCCCTTCCTCGACGAGGACCTGGTGTGGGACTTCCGGCTGCCGCGCGTGGCGTCGATCAACACCTCGGGGCACAAGTACGGGCTGGTCTACCCGGGCGTCGGCTGGGCGCTGTGGCGGGACAAGGAGGCGCTGCCCGAGGAGCTGGTCTTCCGGGTCAACTACCTGGGCGGCGACATGCCCACCTTCGCCCTGAACTTCTCCCGCCCCGGCGCCCAGGTGGTCGCGCAGTACTACACGTTCCTGCGGCTCGGCCGGGACGGCTACCGCGCGGTGCAGCAGGCGTCCCGGGACGTGGCGACCGGGCTCGCCGAACGCGTCGAGGCGCTCGGCGACTTCCGGCTGCTGACCCGGGGCGACGAGTTGCCCGTGTTCGCCTTCACCACCGCCGACCACGTGACGGCGTACGACGTCTTCGACGTGTCCCGGCGGCTGCGCGAGAACGGCTGGCTGGTGCCGGCGTACACCTTCCCGGCGAACCGCGAGGACCTGTCGGTGCTCCGGGTGGTGTGCCGCAACGGCTTCTCGAAGGACCTGGCCGACCTGTTCGTCGAGGACCTGGCCCGGCTGCTGCCGGAACTGCGCCGGCAGCCGCACCCGCTGACCCACGACAAGAGCGCGGCCACCAGCTTCCACCACTGAGCGCTCCCCTCGGGGTGCCGCGATGTGCCGTATGCCGTCTGCGGCGCCGTTGTGGCTGGTCGCGCAGTTCCCCGCGCCCCTTCGGGGGCGCTGCCAGGCCTAGGCGCCCTGTTCCAGCGCCACCAGTTCGAAGGCCGTCTTGCCGTCCAGGGACTCGCGGATGATGTCGGCGTGGCCCGCGTGCCGGGCGGTCTCGCGGATCAGGTGGAGGCAGACCCAGCGCATGGAGACGCTGCCCTCCGGGAACCAGGGGGCCTCGGGGAGCGGGAAGGTGTCGTCGAGGCCGGGGACCGAGCGGATGAACTTCTCGGTCTCGGCGGCGACCTGCTCCCAGTACGCCAGCTGGGAGGCCACCGTCTCGTCGCCGACCAGCTGGAAGGTCTCGTGCCAGTTCGACTGGTCGCGCTGGATCGCCGGCGGCTCCTGCTTCGCGCGGGCGATCCAGCTCTGCTCGACCTCGGCGGCGTGCTTGAGCAGGCCCGCCAGGGACAGTTCGCTCGCGCTGGGCTTGCTCGCCGCCTGCTCGTCGGTGAGGCCGAGCAGGGCCCGGCGGATGCCGCCGCGCTGCTCCTCGATGAAGGAGAGCAGTGCTCCGCGCTCGTCGCCCTGTGCTTCCGCGGGAACGTGAGTGACCATGACCGGCCGCCTTTCCTCGGGTGGTGTTTCCCTGACACGACCGAAGCTACGGGCCCTTTAGGACAGATCGCGTCCTAAAGGGCCCGGGCGACCGAGCTGTCCGAACGGGTTTCTAGAACGGGAAACCGCTCCGGCCGTGCTGTACCGAGATCCACTTCAGGGTGGTGAAGGACTCCACGGTCGTCTCGCCGTTCAGGCGGCCGATCCCGGAGTGCTTCTCGCCGCCGAAGGGGACGACGGGCTCGTCGTGCACGGTGCCGTCGTTGACGTGGAACATCCCGGTGTCGATCTGCTTGGCGAAGGCCACGCCCCGCTCGACGTCCCCGGTGTGGACGGCGCCGCTGAGGCCGTAGGGGGTGTCGTTGACCAGGCGTACGGCCTCCTCCTCGCCGTCGAACGGGATGAGGAAGGCTACCGGGCCGAAGACCTCCTGCCGGAGCAGGTCGGAGTCGGCCGGGACACCGGTGAGGACCGAGGGCTCGACCAGGTTGTCGGTGGTCGTGCCGTGCAGCAGGGCCGTGGCGCCCTCGGCGACGGCCTGCTCGACCGTGGCCGAAATCGACTCCGCCTGCTGGGAGTTGATCAGCGGACCGATGACGGTCTGCGGGTCGCTCGGGTCGCCGGCCTTGAGGGTCCTGACCTTGGCGACGAACTTCTCGGTGAACTCGTCGGCGATCGAGCGGTCGACCAGGACGCGGTTGGCGGCCATGCAGACCTGGCCCTGGTGGACGTACCGGCTGAAGACCGCCGCGTCGACCGCGTAGTCGATGTCGGCGTCGTCGAGGACCACGATCGCGCTGTTGCCGCCCAGTTCGAGCACCGTGCGCTTGAAGAGCGAGGCGCAGACGGTGGCCACGTGGCGGCCGACCTTGTCGGAGCCGGTGAAGGAGATGACCTTCGGGACCGGGTGCTCGATGAAGGCGTCGCCGATCTCCGCGATGTCGGTGACGACGACGTTGAGCAGGCCGGCGGGCAGGCCCGCGTCCTCGAAGATCTTCGCGACCAGGGTGCCGCCGACGATGGGGGTGTTCTGGTGCGGCTTGAGGACCACGGCGTTGCCGAGCGCGAGCGCCGGGGCGACCGACTTGATCGACAGGAGGAAGGGGAAGTTGAAGGGGCTGATCACGCCCACCACACCGACCGGCACGCGGTAGACGCGGTTCTCCTTGCCGTCCACCGGGGAGGGCAGGATCCTGCCCTCGGGGCGCAGCGCCCACTGGATCGACTCGCGCAGGAACTCCTTGGCGAGGTGCAGCTCGAAGGCGGCCTTCAGATGTGTGCCGCCGAGCTCGGCGATGATCGCCTCGGTGATCTCCGCGTCGCGCTCCTCGATGAGGCGCAGGGCCTTCTCGAAGACGGCGCGGCGGGCGTAGGGGTTGGTGGCGGCCCACTGCTTCTGGGCACGCGCGGCGGCCTGATAGGCCTCATCTATCTCCTCGACCGCGGCTATCGTGATCGACGCGAGCTTCTCACCGTCGTACGGGTTGAAGTCGATGATGTCCCAGGAACCGGTCCCCGGGCGCCACTCACCGTCGATGTACTGCTGGGCCAGGTCGGTGAAATAGGACGACATGTGATCCCTCGATCCCCTGCTGCGACGGCAGTCGATGCGGACACCCGGTCCACATCCACATCACGGTCTGATCACGCGTCATCGTACTTGCGTGACAGGGCAGTTGGGGCATCAGTTCGATGATCTAGGGGAATCCCCAGGTGCATCGATATATCTACGACAGCTGCAGCAGCCCGCGCAGCAGGTCCCGGCTCTCGTCCGGTCCCGGGCTGTCCTGCTGGAGTTCCTTCAGCGCCTGCTCGTACTGGGCGACGTCCTCGCGCTTGTCGAGGTAGAGGGCGCTGGTGAGCTGTTCCAGGTAGACCACATCGGACAGGTCCGACTCGGGGAAGCTAAGGACGGTGAACGAGCCGCCCTCCCCGGAGTGCCCGCCGAAGCTGAACGGCATGATCTGCAGCCGTACGTTGGAGCGCTCGGAGATCTCGACGAGGTGCTGGAGCTGACCGCGCATCACCTCGCGGTCGCCGTAGGGCCGGCGCAGGGCGGCCTCGTCGAGGACGATGTGGAAGTCGGGGGCGTTTTCGGCCACCAGGTACTTCTGCCGCTCCATGCGCAGCGTGACCCGGCGTTCGACGTCGGCCTCGCTGGCCCCCTTCATACCGCGCCGCACCACCGCGCGCGCGTAGTCCTCGGTCTGGAGGAGGCCGTGGACGAACTGCACCTCGTAGGCGCGGATCAGATGTGCCGCGCCCTCCAGGCCGACATAGGTGGGGAACCAGGTCGGCAGGACGTCGGAGTAACTGTGCCACCAGCCGGCCACGTTGGCCTCGCGGGCGAGGGAGATGAGCTGCTGGCGCTCGGCCTCGTCGGTGATGCCGTACAGCGTCAGCAGGTCTTCCACGTCCCTCGTCTTGAAGCTCACCCGGCCCAGCTCCATGCGGCTGATCTTCGATTCGGAGGCACGGATCGAGTACCCCGCGGCCTCGCGGGTGATGCCCCGGGCCTCGCGCAGCCGCCTGAGTTGCGAGCCGAGCAGCATTCGCCGCACCACCGATCCGGGCTCTCCCGCGCTCACGTTCGCCAGCCTCCCCAACCGTCTTCAGGGCCCGCAGTCTGCCACTAAAACACTTCGAGCAGTACTCGTCCGGTTACGGAAACGGAAAGCGGCCAAAGTTTAAGCACAGGAAGTTGCAAGCAGGTAGTAAGCCAAGGGCGGGAAGTTGGCGGAAAAAATGGCCAACAAGCGGTACGGGAGGGTCCAATTCGGTCGCGTGCACGTGCATCTGCCCTTGCATCTGCTGTGCGCATCCGAAACCATGGTCCCGCGCCACCGCTGCATCGCAACGACCGCGAATTCCCGGGAGTGCCTCGCATGGGGACGAATGGATCGACCATGCTCAAGCCATTACGGCAGGGCCTTCCGCCGCTTGATCCCGCGGCCGTGTCCAACGCCGCCTCCTGTGCCCTGCCCGCCCGCTACGAAGCGGTGCGCGAAGCCCGTCAGTTCACCCGGAGAACACTCGGCCAGTGGGACGTCGGCGACCGCTTCGACGACGTCTGCCTCGTCGTCTCGGAGCTCGTCACCAACGCCCTGCGGCACGCGGTGCCCGGTGAGACCGACTGCCTCGCGGCGCCGCAGGCGCCGGCGGTGCGGCTGCACCTGATGCGGTGGACCGGACGGCTGGTGTGCGCGGTACGCGACCCCAGCCACGAGACGCCCGCCCCCCGCGACTCCGAGGACTTCTCGGCGGAGTCGGGCCGCGGGCTCTTCCTCGTCGACTCCTTCAGTGACAGCTGGGGCTGGCATCCGCTGGCGGGCACCCTCAACGGCAAGGTCGTGTGGGCGCTGTTCCGGCTGCAGCCCGCCGAATGACGGACCCGGCGTCTCAGGACGCCGGGTTTCTACGCGCGTTACCGTGCGTTGTGCACCGAACGCACCGGGTTGCCCCGGATGTGACCGCTGTCAGCTCGTGATCAGGTGGTCGAACTCGCCGTCCTTGACACCGAGGAGCATCGCCTCGATCTCGGCGCGCGTGTAGACGAGTGCGGGCCCGTCCGGGAAGCGCGAGTTGCGGACCGCCACGTCGCCGCCCGGCAGCCGGGCGAACTCCACGCAGGAGCCCTGCGAGTTGCTGTGCCTGCTCTTCTGCCAGGCGACTCCGTCCAGCTGCGTGGCAGCCATGCCGTTGTACACGTCAAACCCCCCGTACACGCCGTCAACGTCGAGGTCGAGGTCCACAGGTCGCTCCCCGGTGGTGCACTAACTGGCTGATGTGACCATTGATGCAGCGGTCAACTGACCCGGATCATAACCTTGTTCACGTGCAGATGCATGAGCAGATGCACGTGCACGCGGGGTGTTCCTGCGGTTACAGCTTTGACGTCCGCTTTACTCAACCCGTTCCAGCGTCTGCCCCGGCCTCCGCAGGACATGCGACCGCCGGCCCCCGTCCATGATCCCGCGCACCGTCACCTGCACAGGACCGTCCGGATCGCATCCTCCATGCACTAGGAAGAGACGCGTACTCCGGCCCTCGTGTTCCAGCGTCCGTGTGATGGTCCGGTGAGCGAGATTGGCCGGATCGGGATCGGCCCACTGGACGGCCGGCATCCGCTCCCCGTCGCCGGCGAGAACCTGCACGTCGACGACGGAGAGGGACGTCAGAGAGCGACGACAGAGAGGACGGTACGGGACGCGGGGCCGGGCGGGACCGCGCGGGGCTGCGCCGGACCGCGCGGGGCGCCTGGGGATGCGCGAGGGTTCTGCCGGGCGGTCCCCTGTTCTATCGGGCGGTCCCGTACGGCAGCAGTGCCATCTCGCGGGCGTTCTTGATCGCCCTGGCCAGCAGCCGCTGCTGCGCGACCGGGTCGAACTTGCGCAGGGTCATGCGGTCCGGGTCGTTCCGGCGGTTCTTGCGGGTCACGTACGTGTAGCCGGTCCCTGCGGTGGACCGGAGCCTGATCACCGGACGGAGTTCGTTGCGTGCCACGACTGACACCTTACTGAAAATGAATCCCATTAGCGCTGGCTTCTGGGTCTTCAGCGCGAGAGAGGTACGCCACCATGTCCGCCCACTGCATGCTGACCGGCGCCCAGCCCGGCTTCGGCAACCGGATCTCCCACTCCCACCGGCGGACCTCCCGCCGCTTCGACCCCAACATCCAGACCAGGCGCTACTGGCTGCCGAGCGAGAACCGGCACGTACGGCTCCGGCTGACCACGCGTGCCGTCAGGGCCGTCGACGCGATCGGCGTGGAGGCGGCCGTGGCCCGCATCCGCGCACGGGGCGTGCGGGTCTGACGGGGGCGAGGCACCGACATGGCGAAGAAGAGCAAGATCGCGAAGAACGAGCGGCGGCAGGAGGTCGTCGCGCGGTACGCGGTGCGCAGGGCCGAACTGAAGGAGATCATCCGCCGGCCCTCCTCGACCGAAGCGGAGCGCCTCGCCGCCGGGCGTGAGCTGCGCGGGCAGCCGCACGACGCGAGCGCCACGCGCGTACGCAACCGCGACCAGGTGGACGGCCGCCCGCGCGGTTACTTCCGCGCGTTCGGTCTGTCCCGGGTGAATCTGCGGGACCAGGCCCACAGCGGATACCTACCTGGCGTACGCAAGTCCTCCTGGTGAGTCCTGGTAGCTTGCCGCTGTCGTCCGGGCGGCCGGGCGGCCGACCCCCTAGAGCTTGGGAGCGTTGCGGTGACCACGGCTACGGCGAGTACGGCTACGACGCACACGGAAACGGCGTCGGCGGAGACCGCTCCGGCGGGGACGACCGCGGCGGGAGCGACTGCGGCGACCACGCGGCCGGCTCTGCGCATCGTGGCCGCCGCGGCGGGGCTGGTGGGCGCGCTGGCGCTGACCGCGTGCAGCAGCGGCGGCGACTCCGGCAGCGACTCCTCGGCCACCCCGTCGGGCACGTCGTCCGCGGCCGCCACCGCCACGGCCGGTTCGGACGGGTCGACGGCCTCCTCCGACGCGTTGCAGGGCAGCTGGATCACGACGAGCGGCGGGAAGATCGTCGCGCTGGTGGTCACCGGCAAGGAGGCCGGGCTCTTCGAGACCGGTGGGGCCGTGTGCAGCGGGACCGCCGGAGAGGAGGCCGGGATGCGGATGATCCATCTCACCTGCACGAACGGCAGCAAGGACCGGGTCACCGGAATGGTCGACTCGGTCAGCAAGAGCGGCATGAAGGTCACCTGGTCCGGAAAATCCGGTGAGGAGACCTACACCAAGGCCGAGGGCGGCAAGCTGCCGTCGGGGCTCCCGACCGCGAGCCTTGGGCAGTAGGGCTGTATAGGACCGCTTCAGGTGTGTTTTCGCCGGGCCGTGCGGTCCGGCGAAAACACACCAGATGCGGTCAA